>NZ_CAXTOQ010000091.1:0-13525 GCF_964245895.1 uncultured Amnibacterium sp. | reverse complement strand
CCCGGTGGTCCGCGCGCGCGGAGGCGGCCGAGCGGGTGCTCGGGGAGGCCGATGCCGGGGGGGACGAGGTCGACGTCGTCGTCGAGGAGCAGGACGCGTCCGGCTCCGACGACGAGGTCTGACGGCGGTGGCGCGGCCCACGCCGCTCGGCGACGCCGACGTCCTGCTCCTCGACCTCGACGGCGTCGTCTACCGGGGGCGTTCCGCCGTCCGGCATGCCAGCGAGGCGCTGGAGGCCGTCCGCGGCAGGGGCGTTCCCATCGGCTACATCACCAACAACGCGTCCCGCACGGCGGCCACCGTGGCAGAGCAGCTCGTCGGCCTCGGGATGCCGGCGCGGCCGGACGACGTCGTCACTTCCCCGCAGGCGGCGGTGCGGCTGCTCGCCGACCGACTGCCCGCTGGCGCCAGGATCCTCGTCGTCGGCGGCGACGGCCTCCGCTCCGTCGTCCTGGAGGCGGGCTTCGTGCTCGCCGAGAGCGCGGACGACACCCCGGACGCCGTCGTCCAGGGGTTCTCACCGGATCTCGGCTGGAAGGATCTCGCGGAGGCCGCGTTCGCGCTGGCCGACCCGGAGCGGCTGTGGGTGGCGACGAACACCGACTGGACGATCCCCGTCGACCGGGGCATCGCGCCGGGGAACGGCACCCTCGTGTCTGCGGTGCACGCCGCGGTCGGGCGGCTGCCGCTCGTCGCGGGCAAGCCCGAGACGCCGCTGTTCGAGACGGCCGTCGAGCGGTTCGGCGCGCAGCGCCCCTTCTTCGTCGGCGACCGCCTCGACACCGACATCCGCGGCGCGAACGCGGCGGGGATGCCGTCCGCGCTGGTGCTGACCGGCATCGACGGCCCGAAGCAGGTGCTCGCCGCCGGGGAGCCCGACCGGCCGACCTACCTGCTGGCGGACCTGCGGGGCCTGCTCGAGCCGTACCCGGAGGTGCGGCTGCGCGGCGACGGCGTGCAGGTCGGGAAGGCGGTCGCGCGCGTGCGCGGCACGGCGCTCGAGGTGGTGCGCGCCGGCGAGCCCATCGACCTGCTGCGTGCCGCGGCGGCCGCGATCTGGAACTCCGGCGTGAGCGTCTACGCGCTCGGCGTGCCCGACGAGGTCCTGCGTCTGACGGCGTCGTTACGCTGACCGGGATGGACGACGACCGCACGACGCCGGCCGACGTGGAGGCGCTGCCGCTCGAGCAGCGCGCCACTGCGTACCTCGCAGCGCAGCAGCGGCTCGAGGACCGGCTGGGGCTGCCCGCCGCGTGAGCGCCGAGCGCATCGATGTCGCTCTGGTCGCCAGGGGCCTGGCCCGGTCCCGGTCGGCGGCGCAGACCGCGGTGACCGCCGGCCGCGTGCGGGCCGACGGGATCCCCGTCACCCGGGTGTCGCAGCGGGTCGGACCGGAGGCGGTGCTCGAGGTCGACCGCGGCAGCGACTGGGTCGGCCGCGGCGCGGGCAAGCTCGACGCCGCACTCGACGCGTTCGGGGTGGCGGTCGACGGCCGCGGCGCCCTCGACCTGGGGGCGTCGACCGGCGGGTTCACGCAGGTGCTGCTGCAACGCGGCGCGCGCTCGGTGGTGGCGCTGGACGTCGGCCACGACCAGCTCGCGCCCGAGCTGCGGGACGATCCGCGCGTCGTGGTGGTCGAGGGCGAGAACGCCAGGACCCTGACCCGGGAACGCCTCGCCGACCTGGCGGGGACGACCGTCCCTCCGCAGGTCGTGGTCGCGGACGTCTCGTTCATCTCCCTCACGCTGGTGCTGCCGGCGATCGCCGCGGTCGCCGCCCCCGACGCCGACGTGATCCTGCTCGTGAAGCCGCAGTTCGAGGTCGGCAGGGCGAAGGTCAGAGGCGGCCTCGTGCTGGACGAGGCGGACCGCGCGCGGGCGGTCCGGGCGGTCCTCGACACCGCGTCCGCAACCGGTCTGCTGACCGCCGGGGTGATCGCCTCCCCGGTCGTCGGGACGCACGGCAACCGGGAGGCCCTCGTCCATCTGCACCGGGCGCGCGGGAGCGATCCGTCACAATGGTCGGCGTCGATCGGGCGCGCCGTGCGCCAGGACCGCGGGGAGGCCGGATGACAGCGCGACGCCGCTGCGTGCTCGTCCTGGCGCACACCGGGCGGTCCTCGACGCTCGACGCCGCCGTGACCGTGCTCGACCTGCTGCGCGGCAGCGACGTGACCCCCGTGCTGACGGCCGCGGAGCGGGACGACCTCGCGACGCGGTGCTCCGTCGAGGGCGTGCTGGTGCTGGGCGACGACGTCGCCGTCCCGCAGCTCGAGCTCGTCGTGGTCCTCGGTGGCGACGGCACGATCCTCCGCGCGGCCGAGCTGGTGCGCGACTCCGACGTCCCGCTGCTCGGGGTGAACCTCGGGCACGTCGGGTTCCTCGCCGAGGCGGAGCGCGACGACCTGCGCGACGCCATCACACGCGTCATCGAGCAGCGCTGGGACGTGGAGGAGCGGCGGGCGGTCGCGGTCCGCGTGCTGCACGACGGCGTCGTCGTCCACGAGGACTGGGCGCTGAACGAGGCGACCGTCGAGAAGGCCGCTCGGGAGCGGATGCTCGAGGTCGTGCTCGAGGTCGACGGCCGCCCCCTGTCGACGTTCGGCTGCGACGGGGTGGTGGTGTCGACGCCCACCGGGTCGACGGCCTACGCCTTCTCCGCGGGCGGCCCGGTCGTCTGGCCGACGCTCGACGCCATGCTGGTCGTGCCGCTGTCGGCGCACGCGCTGTTCGCGCGTCCCCTCGTCGTGCCGCCGACGTCCGCGATCGCGATCGAGGTCCTGCGCCGCACCCCGGCCACCGGGGTGCTGTGGTGCGACGGCCGCCGGACCTTCGACCTCGCGCTCGGCGCCCGCATCGAGATCGGCGCGTCGCCCCGGCCGGTGCGGCTCGCGCGCCTCCACTCCGACGCCGACCGCTTCACCGACCGGCTGGTGCGCAAGTTCGACCTGCCCGTGGGCGGCTGGCGGGGCCCGGGGTCGTGACCGCAGGGCGGCCGGGCATCGAGGAGATCACGATCCGCGGCATCGGCGTCATCGAGGACGCGGTCCTGCCGCTCGGACCGGGCTTCACGGCGCTGACGGGGGAGACGGGCGCGGGCAAGACGATGGTGGTCACGGCCCTCGGGCTGCTGCTCGGCGGCCGGGCGGACTCCGGGGTGCTGCGCGCGGGCGCGGACCGGGCCGTGGCGGAGGCGCGCTGGATCGTGCCGGAGCACGGGCGCGTCGCCGACCGGGTCGACGACGCGGGCGGCGAGCTGGAGCCCATCGGCGACGGCACCGCGGAGCTGCTCGTGTCGCGCTCGCTCAGCGCGGAGGGACGCAGCCGGGTGGCCGTGGCCGGCCGGTCCGTGCCCGTCGGCGTGCTGCAGGAGCTGGGCGAGGATCTCGTCGCCGTGCACGGCCAGTCCGAGCAGCTGCGGCTCAAGTCGCCTGCGGCCCAGCGGGAGCTGCTGGACCGGTTCGCCGGAGCGGACCTCGCCGGCGTGCTGGAGCAGTACACGGGCGTGCACCGGCGCTTCCTCGCCGACCGCGCCGAGCTGGAGCGGCTCACCGCGGAGCAGGACGCGCGGGTCGCGGAGGCGGGAGAGCTGCGCACCGCGCTCGCCGAGATCGAGGGCGTGGCTCCGCAGCCGGGCGAGGACGCCGAGCTGGCCGCCCTGTCCGATCGCCTGAGCGCCCAGGACGAGCTGCGCGTCGCGGCGGCGACCGCGCACGAGGCGCTGTCCGCTGACGACGTCGGCGCGCTGGACGCGCTGTCCCTGCTCGTCGAGGCGCGGCGGGCGCTCGAGCGGGCCGCGCCGATCGACCCGGCCATCGCGGTGATCGCGGAGTCCGTCGCGACGCTGTCGTCGCTCGCGGCCGACGCCTCCGCCGAGCTCGCGAGCTACCTCGCCGGGCTCGACCCGGACGCCCCGGCGCGGCTCGAGGTCGTGCAGCAGCGGATCAACGAGCTCGCGGTGCTGATGCGCCGCTACGGGCCGTCGCTCGACGACGTGCTCGCCTCCGCCGAGACGAGCGGCCTGCGGCTGCTCGAGCTCGACGCGGACCCCGACCGGATCGAGTCGCTGGCCGAGCAGGTCGCGGAGGACGAGCGGCTCGCGGTCGAGCTGGCCGACCGCATGTCGGCGCTGCGCCGCGACGCAGCCGAGCGCCTCGGCACGGCGGTCACCGCGGAGCTGGCCGACCTCGCGATGGCGACCGCCGCGGTGCTCGTCGACGTGACGAGCCGCGACGACCTGACCGCGACGGGCCGCGACGCCGTGCAGCTGCTGCTGCAGGCGTACCCCGGCGCCGAGCCCCGGCCGATCGCCCGCGGGGCGTCGGGCGGCGAGCTGTCCCGGGTCATGCTCGCGCTCGAGGTCGTCCTCGCGGGCACGGACCCCGTGCCGACCTTCGTGTTCGACGAGGTCGATGCGGGGATCGGCGGTGGGGCCGCGATCGAGGTGGGGAAGCGGCTCGCCCGGCTCGCATCGACCTCGCAGGTGATCGCCGTCACGCACCTGGCGCAGGTCGCGGCCTTCGCGACGAACCACCTGAAGGTGCTGAAGGGCTCCGACGGGGGCGTCACGAGCTCGACGGTCGAGCGGCTGACGGGGGAGGACCGGGTGGCCGAGATGGCCCGCCTCCTGTCCGGGCTGACGACCAGCGACTCGGCGCTCGCGCACGCCCGGGAGCTGCTCGAGCTCGCCGCCGCGGGCTGACCGCGGTCCGAGCGGTGTCCGGACTGTCCATAAGATGGAACCCCGTGGTGGACACGGGGAACTCGATGCCGGCCGATCCGAACCGGACGACGAAGCACGTCTTCGTCACCGGGGGTGTCGTCTCCTCCCTCGGCAAGGGCCTCACGGCTGCGAGCCTCGGCAGCCTGCTGTCGTCCCGCGGGCTGCGCGTCGTCATGCAGAAGCTGGACCCGTACCTGAACGTCGATCCGGGCACGATGAACCCGTTCCAGCACGGCGAGGTGTTCGTCACCGACGACGGCGCCGAGACCGACCTGGACATCGGGCACTACGAGCGCTTCCTCGACATCAACCTGAACCAGGCGGCGAACGTCACCACCGGGCAGATCTACTCCTCCGTCATCGCCCGCGAGCGGCGCGGGGAGTACCTCGGCGACACCGTGCAGGTGATCCCGCACATCACCGACGAGATCAAGCGGCGGATGCGCCTGCAGGCGTCCGACGACCCGCAGCCCGACGTGATCATCACGGAGATCGGCGGCACCGTCGGCGACATCGAGAGCCAGCCGTTCCTCGAGTCGGCCCGCCAGGTGCGCCACGAGCTGGGCCGCAGGAACGTGTTCTTCGTCCACGTCTCGCTCGTGCCCTACCTGCCGACCTCCGGCGAGCAGAAGTCGAAGCCGACGCAGCACTCGGTCGCGGCGCTGCGCTCCATCGGCATCCAGCCCGACGCGCTCGTGCTGCGGTCCGACCGGCCGGTGACGGAGGCGAACCGCAAGAAGATCGCGCTGATGTGCGATGTGGACGAGGAGGCCGTGGTCAACGCGGTCGACGTCCCCTCCATCTACGACATCCCGGCGATGCTGCACGACCAGGGCCTGGACGACACCATCGTCGAGGCGCTCGGGCTCGAGCCGGGGACCGTCGACCTGAGCCGCTGGAACCCCGTGCTGGAGACCGTGCACCAGCCGCGGCACGCGGTCACGATCGGGCTCGTCGGCAAGTACATCGACCTGCCGGACGCCTACCTGTCGGTGACGGAGGCGCTGAAGGCCGGCGGGTTCGCCGAGCACACGAAGGTCTCCCTGCGCTGGGTGCCGAGCGACGAGTGCGAGACGCCGGAGGGCGCCGCGCAGCACCTCGGCGACCTCGACGGCATCTGCATCCCGGGCGGCTTCGGCGTGCGCGGCATCGAGGGCAAGGTCGGCGCCCTGCGGTTCGCCCGCGAGAACGCCATCCCGGTGCTGGGGCTGTGCCTCGGGCTGCAGTGCATGGTCATCGAGTACGCGCGGCACCGCGCGGACCTGCCCAGCGCCTCCTCGACCGAGTTCGATCCGGACACCCCGTTCCCCGTCATCGCGACGATGGCGGAGCAGGTCGCGATCATCGCGGGTGGCGACCTGGGCGGCACGATGCGGCTGGGGCTGTACCGCGCCGATCTGGAGGAGGGCACGCTCGCGCGCGACCTGTACGGTCGCGCCGAGGTGAGCGAGCGGCACCGCCACCGCTACGAGGTGAACAACCACTACCGCGAGCGCCTGCAGGGTGCCGGGCTGGTGTTCTCCGGCACCTCGCCGGACCACCGGCTGGTCGAGTTCGTGGAGCTGCCGCGCGACGTGCACCCGTTCTACATCGGCACGCAGGCGCACCCGGAGCTGCGGTCCCGGCCGACCAGGGCGCACCCGCTGTTCCGCGGCCTGGTCGCCGCCGCGCTCGAGCGCCAGCGCGCCTCCCGCCTGTTCGAGGACGCTCCCGTTGAGGAGCAGGAGGTGCACGCCGGTGCCTGAGCCCATCGAGGACCGGCCGGAGGAGCACCCGCTCACCGGCGAGACCCTGCTGCACCACGGCCGGGTGTGGGACGTCGCGCGGGAGACGTTCGACTACGGCGGCACGTCGATCGTGCGGGAGGTGATCCGGCACCCGGGCGCCGTCGCGATCCTGGCGCTCGACGACGACGGCCGGGTGCTGCTGATCCGGCAGTACCGGCACCCGATCCACGCGCGGGCGTGGGAGATCCCCGCGGGACTGCTCGACGAGCCGGGAGAGCCGCCGCTCGAGGCGGCGCAGCGGGAGCTCGCGGAGGAGGCGGACCTCGCCGCGACGACCTGGCACGTGCTCGCCGACTTCCAGAACTCGCCGGGCGGCAGCGACGAGACGATCCGGGTGTACCTGGCCCGCGGGGTGTCCGCGGTGCCCGCGTTCTCCCGCAGCGAGGAGGAGGCGGACATCGAGGTGCGGTGGGTGCCCCTCGACGACGTCGTGGACGCGGTGCTCGCCCGGCGGGTGCAGAGCCCGTCGCTCGTCGTCGGGGCGCTGGCCGCGGTCGCCTCCCGCGCCCGCGACTGGGCGACCCTCGCCCCGGGCGACGAGCCGTGGCTGCGCCACCCCGTCGCCGGCGGCGCGCCCTGGCGCACCCGCTGACCTCGCCGTTCCGCACTTCTTTCGCGGTTCCGCAGTTCTTAGCCGGCGCGCCGCGCACGGACGCTGCGGCGCGGCGTGTCGGGCAGGAACTGCGGATCCGCGAGACCTCCGGTGGTGGACTCGCGGGGTGAAGGTCGAGCAGGCGGTCGGGCGGTTCCTGCGCCACGTCGCCGTCGAGCGGGGGCTGAGCGACAACACGCTGGCGGCGTACCGGCGGGACCTCGGGCGCTACGCCGCGCACCTCGCGGCGGCGGGGCGCGAGGACACGGCTGACGTGACGACCGCGGACGTCACCGCGTTCCTGGCCCGCATCCGCGGCGAGGACGGCGCGGCCGCCTCCTCCGCCGCGCGCATGCTCTCCTCCGTCCGCGGCCTGCACCGCTTCCTGGCTGAGGACGGGATCGTGCCCGACGACGTCGCGCACGAGGTCGCCCCGCCGAAGCTGCCGATGCGGCTGCCGAAGGCGATCGGGATCGACGAGATGGCCCGGCTGATCGGCGCGACGGAGGGGGACGAGCCCGTCCTCGTCCGCGACCGGGCGCTGCTCGAGCTGCTCTACGCCACCGGCACCCGGGTCAGCGAGGCGGTGGGGCTCGACGTCGACGACCTGGCGACCGGCTCGATGGTGCGAGTGCTCGGCAAGGGCGGCAAGCAGCGGATGGTCCCGGTCGGTTCGTACGCGCGCACCGCGATCGACGCCTACCTGACGCGGGTCCGGCCGATGTGGGCCGTCAGCGGCCCCGCCACGCCGGCGCTGTTCCTCGGGCCGCGCGGCGGCCGCCTGTCCCGGCAGGGCGCCTGGCTCGTCATCCAGGCCGCCGCGGAGCGGGCGCAGCTGACCGCGCACGTCTCGCCGCACACCTTCCGCCACAGCTTCGCCACGCACCTCCTGCAGGGCGGCGCGGACGTGCGCGTGGTGCAGGAGCTGCTGGGGCACAGCTCGGTCGCGACGACGCAGCTGTACACGCTGGTCACCGCCGACGCCCTCCGCGACGTCTACACCACCTCCCACCCCCGCGCCCGCTGAGCGTCTGCTGCGGCTCCGCGGTTCGCGGATCCGGATGGATCGGGCGACACGCCGCGCTCGCGCTGCATCGCGCCGGGGTGTCGTGGAATCGATCCGGATCCGCGACACGAATCCGGATCCGCGAAGCCCGCACGGCGGCGCGGGGCGACACGCCGCGGCGGGTCCGCGGTCCCGTCCGGGCGCGGCGCGTCGCCCCCGGACGGGGGACGGCCGCTCGTAGCGTGGCGGAACGTTCGAGCGAGACGACGCACCGACGAGGACCTGACGAATGACGCAGCTGCTGGACACCCGACCCGACTCCTCGACGGGCCCTCTCGGCCCGACGGGCCGCCCGCTGCGCGACTTCGCCGTGCCCGCGCCGCTCGCCCAGCACGGTCCGGCCCGCATCGTCGCGCTCTGCAACCAGAAGGGCGGCGTCGGCAAGACGACGACGACCGTGAACCTCGGGGCCGCGCTGGCCGCGTACGGCCGCCGGGTGCTGCTGCTCGACTTCGACCCGCAGGGCGCCCTGTCCGCGAACGTGAAGGTGCAGACCGAGGACGTCCCGACGATCTACGAGCTGCTGCTCGGCTCGTCGTCGACCGACCCGCGCATCGCGATCCAGCACACGCAGATCGAAGGGCTCGACATCATCCCGGCGAACATCGACCTGTCCGCCGCGGAGGTGCACCTGGTCAACGAGGTCGCCCGCGAGCAGTCCCTCGCCCGGGTGCTGCGCCGCGTCTCCGACGACTACGACGTGATCCTCATCGACTGCCAGCCGTCGCTCGGCCTGCTGACGGTCAACGCGCTGACCGCCGCGCACGGCGTCGTCATCCCGCTGGCCTGCGAGTACTTCGCGCTGCGCGGCGTCGCGCTGCTCGTCGAGACCATCGAGAAGGTGCGGGACCGGCTGAACCCGGCCATCGCGCTGGACGGTATCGTCGGAACCATGTTCGACCCGCGCACGCTGCACTCCCGCGAGGTGCTGGACCGGGTCGTGTAGGCGTTCGACGCGGACGTCCTGGAGACCGTGATCAGCCGCACCGTCAAGTTCCCGGACGCGTCCGTCGCCCGGGAACCGATCCTCGAGTACGCGCCGGAGCACCGCGCGGCGGAGGCGTACCGGCAGCTGGCGCGCGAGCTGGTGGTCCGGGGTGCGTTCGCCTGAGCCCGTCGCCACGGATTCGCCCGCGGGTGGGTTCCGTGTCCGGCTCCGGGGGTTCGACGGCCCGCTGGACCTGCTGCTCGACCTGATCGGCCGGCACGAGCTCGACGTCACGGAGCTGTCGCTGTCCGTCGTGACCGACGAGTTCCTGGCCCACCTGGAGCAGCTGGGCGACGACGTCGACCTCGACCAGGCGAGCGGGTTCCTGGTCGTGGGAGCGACCCTGCTCGACGCGAAGATCGCCGGCCTGCTGCCCGCCGGCGAGGTCGTCGACGCCGAGGCCGTCGCCGTGCTCGAGGCGCGCGACCTGCTGTTCGCCCGCCTGCTGCAGTACCGCGCCTACAAGGAGGCGTCGGCGTGGTTCGCGGACGCCCTCGCGGTGGAGGGCACCCGGCACGCGCATCGCGGGGCGATGCCCCAGTCGGCGCTGCGGCCTCCGCCGCCGGCGCAGCTGCCCGTCGACCTCGCCGCGTTCGCGCTGCTCGCCGCCGCGGCGCTCGCCCCTCGGGTGCCGCCGACCGTCCGCACCGACCACCTCCACGGGTCCGCCGTGGGGCTGCGCGAGCAGGCCGCGGAGGTGGTCAGCCTGCTTCGGCGGGGATCGGCGCTGTCGTTCCTCGACCTGACCGGGCCGGCGCCCGAGCGCCCGATCGTCGTCGCGCGCTTCCTCGCCGTGCTCGAGCTGCACCGGCTGGGCGCGATCGCGTTCGAGCAGCTGGACCCGCTCGGCGCCCTCGTGGTGCGCTGGACGGCGCAGAACTGGGACGACGCGATGCTCGCGCGGCTCGGCGGGGGCTTCGATGACTGAGCGCCGCAGCCCCCAGGAGCCCGTCGCCCTGCTGCTGTCGGGCCTGCTGGGCGCGCCCGTCGCGGAGCCCGCGGCTGCGCCGACGCCGGCCCCGCGAGCGCCCTCCTCCCTCGACGACCTCGACGCGTCGATCGAGGCGCTGCTCGTCGTCGCGGACCGGCCCCTGGACCTGCTGACGATCGCGGGCGCGATCGACCGGCCCGTCGCGGTCGTGCGGCAGGCGGTCGAGCGGCTGCGAGCCGACTACGACGGCGACGGGGGAGGCCGCCGGCGCGGCTTCGAGCTGCGGGAGGTGGCGACCGGCTTCCGGCTGTACGCCCGGCCCGCGCACGACGGCGTCGTGCGCCACCTGATCGAGATCGAGACGGCCGGGCGGCTCAGCCAGGCGGCGCTCGAGACGCTCGCGGTCATCGCCTACCGCCAACCCGTGACGCGCGGTCAGGTCGCCGCGGTCCGCGCGGTCTCCGTCGACTCGGTGCTGAAGACCCTCGTCGCGCGCGGCCTCGTCAGCGAGGTCGGGCGGTCGGACGAGACCGGTGCCGTGCTGTACGGCACGACCGACGACCTGCTGGTCGCCCTCGGCATCCGATCGCTCACCGAGCTGCCGCCCCTCGCGCCGCTGCTCGAGGGCGCGGAGGCGGTGCACGCCCATGCCCGCTGACGCGGACGAGCCGCTGCGGACCGACGGCGAGCGGCTGCAGAAGGTGCTCGCCGCCGCGGGTGTCGCCTCGCGCCGCGCCTCCGAGATCCTGATCGACGCCGGGCGCGTCACCGTGAACGGCAGCGTCGTGCGGGAGCAGGGCACCCGCGTCGATCCGGCGACCGACCTGGTGGCGGTCGACGGCGTGCCCGTGCAGATCGACACCAGCCGCCGCTACGTGATGCTGAACAAGCCGACCGGCATCGTCACATCCCTGAAGGACGACCGCGGCCGGCCCGACCTCACCCGCTTCACCGACCGCTTCGAGGAGCGGCTGTTCAACGTCGGCCGTCTCGACACCGACACGTCCGGGCTGCTGCTGCTGACGAACGACGGCGACCTCGCGCACGTGCTCGCGCACCCGTCGTTCGGGGTCGAGAAGACGTACGTCGCGCTCGTGACCGGCAGGGTCGCGCCGAGGACCCTCGCGACGCTGACGGCGGGCATCGAACTGGAAGACGGCCCGATCGCCGCCGACCGCGCGCGCCTGATGCCGGGCGGCTCCCGCAGCGACGCGACGCTGCTCGAGGTGACGCTGCACTCCGGCCGCAACCGCATCGTGCGGCGGATGCTGGAGTCGGTCGGCCACCCGGTGCAGGAGCTGGTGCGCCGCCGCTTCGGGCCGCTGCCGCTCGGGGCGCTGCCGCTCGGCGCGACGCGCGACCTGACGAAGGACGAGCTGGGCGCGCTGCTCGCCCTCGCCCGCGCCGCCGCTCCCGAGCGCGGCTGACCCCTCTCCGCCGACGCCACCGCCCGCGCCGGAACCCGGTATTGCGAGCCGCCCGGTAGGATGGTCGCCCGTGTCCGCCCGCACCTCGGGGCAGGTCCGGGTCGTCGGCACCGGGCTGCTCGGCACGAGCATCGGGCTCGGCCTCTCCTCGATCGACGTCGACGTCGTCCTCGACGACGTCTCCCCGTCGACCCTCGCGCTCGCCGTCGACTACGGGGCCGGCCGGCGGGCCGCGGAGGGGGACCGTCCTGCGATCGTCGTCGTGGCCGTGCCGCCCGACGTCGTCGCCGACGTGGTGGCCGCGGAGCTCGCCCTGCACCCCGAGGCGCTCGTGACCGACGTCGCCAGCGTGAAGGCCGGTCCGCTCGCGGCGCTGGCCGCCGTCGGCGCGCCGACGGAGCGCTACGTCGGCTCGCACCCCATGGCTGGGCGGGAGCGCGGCGGCCCCATCGCCGCGCGCGCCGACCTGTTCCTCGGCCGGCCGTGGGTGATCGCTCCCCACGCCGGGTCGACCCCCGAGCAGTCCGCCCTGCTCGAGTCCCTCGCGCTCGACCTCGGCGCCGTGCCCGTGCGCCTCCCCGCCGACCGGCACGACGACGCCGTCGCCGTCGTCTCCCACGTGCCGCAGCTCGTCTCCAGCCTGCTGGCTGCGCGGCTCGTCGACGCGCCCGACCACGCGACCGACCTCGCCGGTCAGGGGCTGCGCGACACCACGCGCATCGCCGGCAGCGACCCGGCCCTCTGGGTGCAGATCCTCTCGGCGAACGCCGCGCGCGTGCTGCCGGTGCTGTCGGACCTCCGCGACGACCTCGACGCGGTGCTGGCCGCGCTCGGCGACCCCGCCGCCCCCGGTGCGCAGCGGACCCTGGCCGACACCCTCGCCGCCGGCAACGACGGCGTCGCGCGCATCCCCGGCAAGCACGGCATCGACCTGCGCACGACGACGCTCGTCGTGCTCGTCGACGACCGGCCCGGCCAGATCGCGCGGCTGCTGACGGAGATCGGCGAGCTCGGCGTGAACCTCGAGGACCTGCGCCTGGAGCACTCGCCCGGCGCCCCGATCGGCATCGTGGAGCTCGCGGTGCTGCCCGAGGTGGCCGGCGGGCTCGAGGCGGACCTGCAGCGGCGCGGCTGGCGCGTCGCATGACGAAGGAGCACACGTGGGCGTGATCGTGGCGGTGGACGGACCGGCCGGCAGCGGGAAGTCGAGCGTCTCGCGCGCTGCGGCGTCCGCGCTGGGCTTCGCGTTCCTCGACACCGGCGCCGCGTACCGGGCCCTCGCGTGGAGCGTGCTCGAGCAGGGCGCCGACCCGGAGGACCCGAAGGCCGTCGAGCGCGCCCTCGCGGGCTTCGCGGTCGAGATCGCGGACGACCCGGACGAGCGCTGGGTGCGCGTCGCCGGCACCGACGTCACCGACGCGATCCGCACGCCCGGGGTGACCGCGGCCGTGAGCGGCGTCGCCCGCGTGCCCGCGGTCCGCCTGCGGCTGAACGACGGCTTCCGCGCGCGCCTCGCCGCGGCGGATCCCGGCGTCGTGGCCGAGGGCCGCGACATCACCACGGTGGTCGCCCCCGACGCGGACGTGCGCGTGCTGCTGACGGCGAGCCCGGAGGTGCGCGCCGCGCGCCGCGCGAAGGAGCTGCCGGCGGAGGACCGGCACGACGTCGCACGGTCGATCGCGGAGCGCGACGCCAGGGACTCCCGCGTGGTGGACTTCCTCGAGGCCGCCGACGGCGTGACCACCCTCGATTCGACGGATCTCGACTTCGACGGGACCGTCGCCGCACTCGTCGCCCTCGTCCGCGAGGCGGCAGGACTGGAGCCGGTGTCATGAGCGACGCGGACGACGACCACCCGATCGACGACGAGCTCGCCGAGCGCCTCGGGGCGATCGACGACGCCGCGGCGGAGCGCCGCGCGGAGTCCCTCCGGCTCGGCCTGGACGACTACGCGCTCGACGACGAGGACCGCCTGCTGCTGGAGCGCGGCGCGATCGAGGAGCGGCTGACGC
>NZ_CAXTOQ010000090.1:0-13624 GCF_964245895.1 uncultured Amnibacterium sp. | reverse complement strand
GGCGCCTCCGGGATCGGTGCGGCGATCGCCGACCGCCTCGCGGCGGACGGCGCGACGATCGCCGTCCTCGACCTCGCGCCGTCGTCGACGCACCCGTCGTTCGCCGCGGACGTGACGGACGACTCTTCGGTCCGCGCCGCGATCGCCGCGGTCGCTGAACGCTTCGGCGGCATCGACGTCGTCGTGAACAACGCCGGCATCGGGGCGCAGGGCACGGTCGAGACCGCGACCGACGAGCAGTGGGCACGGGTGCTCGACGTCAACGTCGTCGGCACGGCCCGGGTCACGCGCGCGGCGCTGCCGCACCTCCGCCGGTCGGCGCACGCCGCGGTGGTGAACACCTGCTCGGTCGCCGCGACCGCCGGCCTGCCGGAGCGCGCCGTCTACAGCGCCAGCAAGGGCGCGATCCTGTCGCTCACCCGCGCGATGGCCGCCGACCACCTCCGCGAGGGCATCCGCGTCAACTGCGTGAACCCCGGCACGGCGGACACCCCGTGGGTCGCCCGGCTGCTGGACGCCGCCGCGGATCCCGCGGCCGAGCGCGCCGCGCTGGAGGCCCGGCAGCCCCACGGCCGCCTCGTCTCGCCGGAGGAGGTCGCCGACGCCGTCGCCTACCTCGCCGGCCCCCGCGCCTCCTCCACCACCGGCATCGCCCTCGAGGTCGACGGCGGCATGCAGCACCTGCGCCTGCGGCAGGCGTGAGCGGCCTCGTCGTCTCGGTCCCGGACGAGGAGCTGCGGGCCGCGCTCGTCCCGCTGCCCGACGGGGCGGAGGCGGTCGTCTGGGACCTCGTCGGGCCGCCGCCGGTGGGCCGGATCGACCTGGTCGTCCCGCCGTACCTCGGGGACTGGCGGGAACGCCTGCCCGCGGTCGCCGCGGTCTCGCCCCGGCTCGTGCAGAGCCAGATGCTCGGCTACGACGGCGTCGAGCGGTGGCTGCCGCCGGACGTCCCGTACGCGAACGCCGCCGGCGTGCACGAGGCGTCGACCGCGGAGCTGGCGGTCGGGCTCGTCCTCGCGTCGCTGCGGCGGATCGACGAGTACGTCCGCCAGGCAGCGACCGGAGGGGCGCCGTCGCCGATCCGCGGCACCAGCCTCGCCGACCGCCACGTCCTGCTGCTCGGCGTCGGAGGAGTGGGCGCCGCGGTCGCGCGCCGGCTCGCCCCGTTCGAGGTCGAGCTGACCCGGGTCGCCCGGACCGCTCGCACGGACGAGCACGGCGCCGTGCACGGCATGGCCGAGCTGCCCGCCCTCCTCCCGCTCGCCGAGGTCGTGATCCTCGCCGTGCCCCTCGACGCCTCGACCACGGGCCTCGTCGACACCGGGTTCCTGGCCGCGCTGCCCGACGGCGCCCTGCTCGTCAACGTCGGCCGTGGGCCCCTCGTCGACACGGCGGCGCTGATCGACGCGACCGCCGACGGCCGCATCCGTGCCGCGCTCGATGTGACGGAGCCGGAGCCCCTGCCCGCCGGTCACCCGCTGCTCGCCTCCCCGCACGTGCTCGTCGTGCCGCACGTCGGCGGGCACTCGACCGCGATGCGGCCGCGCATGGTCGCCCTGATCCGCAGGCAGATCGCGCTGCTGCGCGCCGGCGAGCCCGCGGCGAACGTGGTGCTCGGCGCCCGTCGCTGATCAGAACGGGCAGTCGGACGGATCCGGGTCCGGGTCCGCAGGTGCCCGGAACGCGGCCGGCACCGGCGTGGGCTCGAGCGGCCGGACCGTGGTGATGATCCGTGTGCCGAAGAAGCTGGTCCACGCGAGGTCGCGCTGAGCCCGGAGCTCGATGTCCCAGAGGCCCGAGGTCTTGATCCGATGATCCCGGCGGGTGAGCAGGACGAGGTTGTCGAGCGCCGTCCTCCCGCGGAGCAGTCCCTGGTTGAACGGGATGACGTGATCCGCCTCGGTCTGACTCGGTGGCCGATACGAGTTCGGTCCGCGGCCGCCGCGGTCGACGAACCCGAGCATCGCCCGCATGTCGCTCGTCGGACGGTACTTGTCTCGACCGATGTCGAGCACTGCTCCGGTGACCTCGTCGGTGAGCAGCGTGATCCAGGAGGTGGCACCGCCCGCGAGCCGCTTCGCGGTCTCGATGTCGATGGGTCCGTAGCCCTCGAGCTCCGCCGGCACGTCCGAGTGGCCCAGCGCCGTCATCGCCGGGACCATCAGACCGACCTTGCACTGCACGCCGATGCGCTGCGGCACCGCGATCCCCTGCAGGTCGGAGGTCGCCCCGCGGAAGAGGCCCTCGTCGAACAGGTCGAGGAGGATGTGCGCCCGAAGCCGCCCGATCGACCGCGTCTCACCTTCCGCCGAGGCCGACTCGCGCGCCGCGAGGTCGAGTCGCAGGTCGATGCTGATGGCCTCGGCTGCGGGGACGAGCGCAGTGATCACGGCCATGCCGTCCGCCGCGGGCTCGATCGTCACGCTCATCTTCTCGAGGGCGGCCCTGTGTCGCTCCGCCGCGGTGGACGCCTGGATCCGCTCGCGGATCTCATGGAGCCGCTGCCGCATCTTCGGCATCGCGACCGTCACGAGCGCAGCGGCGCATCCCTCGTCGAACGCGCCCAAGAACGCCTCGTCGAGGCCCTCGAGCTGCGCGTGCGCGATCTGCATGCCCCGCCACGGCACGTCCGCGTGCAGGAATCGGAGCCAGGTCCTCGGCATCCGCTGCTCGAGATCGAGCGCGGTATGCACGAGCGCGGAGGCGGTCGGTTCCGCCACCTGCAGGCTGGTCGCGAGCTGCAGGATCACGCTCTTCCAGAACGGCCCGTTGACCGCGGCGTCGACCGTACCGGTCACCGATGCCTCGGCCGAGCGCCAGGCGTTCAGCGCGGACAGCACCCGCATGACCTCGGCCTCGCGGAACTCGCGCTGCGCGGCGTCGACGCGTTCGCACTCCCAGTTCAGCGGATGCACGAGCAGCGGATCGTGGGCGTCGTCGGCGAGGTCGGCCATGCGGGCGCGTTCGTAGACCGCGTCGACGTCGGCGTCCGCGTCGTCGTCGAGCTCGTCCTCGGGGTCCTGCCGCAGGCGGGCGAGCTCCGCGTCCGTCCAGGAGCGGTAGCCGGAGGCGCCGGGCAGCGTCGCGAGCAGCCCGGATTCGGCGAGCGACCTGACCGCGTCGACCGACGCTCTCCGATCCTCGAGCCGGAGCTCGACGCCCAGCTCCGCGAGGTCGACAGTCGGCACCAATTCCGCCGCGGGCGCCTCGCTCGCGACGAAGGCGTTCCAGTCCCTGCTGCGCGGCCTCGCCATTCGAACATACTATCGAATGTCGCTCACGCAACTACCCCTGTTCGCGCTCAGCGAACCTCGGCGTCGAGGTCGTCCAAGGCTTGCAGCGCCCGCTCGCGCCGCGCCGCAACGGGCTCGTCCCACCACCTCGGCCCGCGCTCGCCGAGGCCGTGCTTGGCGAGGTCGACTCGCCGTCGCGCTCCAAACACCGCCTTCTGTGTTCAGCGGACGCCGATGGCCAGCAGGGCCTCGAGCCGGACCCCGGCCGCCTGCGACCCGCGGCGCACCAGCTCGGTGAACGCGGCGGCGCCGTCGCGCAGGCGCCCCTCGTCGAGCCGCGCGAACAGCGGCCGCATCGGCGCGGCCCAGGAGGGGATGGAGCGGAACAGCGCCTCCGGGTCCGGGACGGGCCAGCGGTGCTCGACCCGCTGCACCTCCACGTCGGTGAACCCCGCATCGGTGAGGAGGGCCTCGAGCCGGGCCGGATCGCTGAGCCGGAACGCGGCCGGCGCGGTCGAGCGGATCGGGTGCTCGACGCCGACCGCGGCGAGCGCCTGCAGCGCGAGCGTCTGGATCGCGAACCCGTCCGGTCCCCAGGCCGTGACCGCGGCGCGGCCGCCGGGCCTGAGGACCCGGTGCAGCTCCCGAGCACCGGCCGCGGTGTCCGGGAAGAAGATCAGCCCGAAGAGCGACGCGGCGGCGTCGAACGCGCCGTCCTCGACGTCGAGCGCCTGGCCGTCCATCGGCTCGACCCGCACCCGCAGCTCGTCGGCCGCGACCTTCCGGCGGAGGAGGTCGACCATGCCGGGCGCGAAGTCCGTCGCCAGCACGTCCGCCCCCAGCCGCGCCGCGGCGAGCGTCAGCGCCCCCGTGCCGGCGGCGACGTCGATCAGCCGCACCCCTGGCCCGAGGTGCAGCGCGTCGGCGACGTCGAGGGCGAACCGCCGCGTGTTCGGCGCGAGCCACGTGTCGTAGGCCTCCGCGAAGTCCGACCAGCCGGCGGGCGTCTGGTCGGGGGAGACGTCCGCCGTCATGCCCACCTCCCTCCGTCGTTCGGACCGTACGGCCGGCGCCGCGGCGGCGTCAACGCCGCCCTCCCACGGGACTCACCGGCGTCTCGGCGAGGGTGGACGGCGACGGGCGGCGCTCCACGCCGCTCGGAGGGGCAGGCGATGACCGACGAGAAGCCGTTCCGGCGGGCAGCAGCGGCGGCGCTCCGCGGCGTCGTGGACGGCGTCGGCGCCGATGTGAGCCAGCGCGTCCGCCAGGAGCTCTCGGCGGCGCGCGCCGAGGGCGACCCGCATCCCGCGCAACGAGCGGCGGCTGCAGCGCTGGGCGAGGTCGTCGGCGGCGTCGGGCAGAACGTGTCCGCGCTGATCCGTCAGGAGCTCGGCGCCGCGCGGTCCGACGCGGTCGCATCGGCGCGAGCCGCGGCGAGGGGAGCGGGACTCCTCGGCGGCGCGGCGGCCGCCGTGCACACCGCGGGGCTGTTCATCGGCATCGCGGTCTGGCAGGGCCTCGGCCCGCGCATCGGTTACGCCCGGTCGGCCCTGCTCGTCGCGGGGCTCTCCGGCGCAGCCGCCGCGGCCCTCGCGTCCGCCGGCTCCGCGGACCTTTCGAGCCTGAAGGGCGCAGCGGGACCGAGGCCGAAGCGGGACGATCGCGCGCTCTGACCGAGCGGGCCCGGAGCCCGGATCGCGACGCGCCGCGTAACCGGACGGACACACGCCGTCATCCGGGTGAAACGTCCGCTGTATACCGTCTGCTGAGTCAGCGACAGCCGTCGTCGGCATCCTCCTCCCGCCTCCGGAGGCCGCATCCCGATGTCCGTGCCCGTCAGCCCGCTGCTCGATCCCCGCTCGACGACGCTCGACGAGCGCCGGCGCGGCGTGATCGAGCGCGTCTCGGCGGCCGAGCGCGCGCACATCCTGGCCCTGCCGAGCGACGACCCCCTCGACCCGAAGCGCCGCTTCCGCGTCGAGGCGACCGGGCCGGAGCTGTTCGGCCAGCCGGACGCGATCCGCGCCACGCTGGCGAGCAACGAAACGGCGCTGGACGCCGTCGCGGCCCGGCTCGCGGGAGGGTTCCGGCGCCTGGTCCTGGTCGGCGCCGGGGACTCGCTCGCGGTCATGATCGCGGCGCGATCGGCGCTCGAGTCGATGCTGCACGTGCCGTGCGAGCCGGTGCAGAGCCTCGAGTTCGCGTACTACCAGGGCGCGCTCGTCGACGGCACGACCGCGGTCGTCGCGCTCTCCAGCTCGGGCGAGACGACGCGGACCGTCGAGGCGCTGCTCGTCGCGCAGCATCGCGGCGCGTATACCGTCGCGCTCACGAACACCGCCGGGTCGACCCTCGAGACCGAGGCGAGCACCGCGCTGCGGATCGAGGCCACCCGGGTCGGCTGGCCCACCCAGTCGTCCACCGCGGCCCTGGCGCTCCTGCTCGAGCTGGCGGTCCGGGTCGGCGAGCTGCGGGGGGCGCCCGGCGCGGACGCGCTGCGCGAGGCGCTCGACGCGATGCCCGCGACGATGGCGGCGGTGCTGCAGCGCATCGACGCCCCGATCGCGGCGATCGCGGAGCAGGAGCTCGCCGCGCCCACCGTCCTGTTCTCGGGCGGAGGGCCGAACCTCGCCGCCGCCGTCGTCGGCGCGGCGAAGGTGAAGGAGTGCACGCCGCTGCGCGCGACCGAGATCCAGGTGGAGGAGTACCACCACTACAACTCGCAGAAGGCCGGCGAGGCGCTGGTCCTGCTGGTGCCGAGCGGGCCGTCGGTGCCGCGCGCGGTCGACACCGGCACGGACGCGCACCGCTGGGGCGGGCGGCTGCACGTCGTCACCACCGAGGGCGAGCGGGCGTTCGACGCGCTGCACCCGGAGAGCCTCATCGCGCTGCCCGCGGTGCCGGAGGCGCTGTCACCGCTGCTCTACCTGCTGCCGGCGCAGCTGGTCGGCTACCACCTGGGTCTCGCCGGGTTCCGGGCCGCGGAGGCCGCCGGTGCCTGAGCCCGTGCTCGTCTGCGTCGGCAACCTCACGGTCGACGTGGCCGTCTCGCCGTCCGGCGCCGAGGTCGAGTCCGTCGGCGGGGACGCCCTGTTCGCCGCGCTCGGCGCGCGGATCGCCGGCGGCGCACCCCGGGTGCTCGCGCCGCTCGGCGGCGACGCCCCCGTCGCTCTGCTCGACGCCGTGCGGCTGACGGGCACGGACCCCGGCGACCTGCCGCGGCGCGACGAGCCGACGGCGCGCAACGTCGTCCGCTACGCGGCCGACGGCACGCGCACCTGGGACCTGGTCCTCGGCGAGGAGCACCTCGAGTCGCTCTCCGTGCACCCGGGCGACGTCCCCGGCTGGGCGCTCGGGGCCGGCGGCCTCCTGCTGTCCGCGATGGCGCTCGAGGCGCAGCTCGCGCTCGCGGCGTGGCTGCGGCCGCGGGTCGACGGCGTCGTCTACTTCGATCCGCAAGAGGACTACGTGTCCGGCAACGAGGCCCGGCTGCTCGACGCGGTCGCCGCGTGCGACGTGTTCCTCCCCAGCGAGGTCGAGGCCGTCGCGCTGGCCGGCACGAGCGACCTCGACGAGGCGATCGCGCGGTTCCTCGCGACCGGTCCGTCGGTCGTGGTCGTCAAGCGTGCGGAGGCGGGCTGCCTCGTCGCCACCCGCGAGGCGCCCGCGCCGGTCGCGGTGGGGGTCGACGTGCTCGCGCCGGTCGACAGCACCGGCGCGGGCGACGCGTTCTGCGGCGCGTTCGCCGCCGAGCACCTGCGCAGCGGCGACCCGATCGCCGCCGCCCTCGCCGGAGGCGCGGCCGCGCGGGTCGCGGTCTCGGGGCACGGCGTCGACGCGCTGCTCGCCGAGGTCGCCGCGCGCTCCTCCCGGCCGCTGACGGCGGGTGCGCGGTGAGCCGGATCGTGGTGCTGAACCCGAACACGTCGGATGCGCTCACCGCGGTGATCGCGGCAGCGGCGCAGCAGGCGGCGCCGGCCGACGTCGAGGTCGCCGGAGCCCGGTCGGCGGTCGGGGTGGACAGCGTCGAGAGCCACGCGGAGGAGGCGATCGCCGCCGTGGGCGTGCTGGAGCGGGTCGCGGCGCTGGACGCGACCACGGACGCCTTCGTGGTCGCCTGCTTCGGCGACACCGGCGTGACGGCCGCGCGCGAGGTCGCCTCCGGCCCGGTCGTCGGGATGACCGAGGCGGCGCTGCAGGCGGCGTGCCTGGTCGCCCACCGCTTCGCGGTGATCACGATGCCGGACCGCACGATCGCGCACAGCGAGCGCGTCGTGCGTGCGCTGGGCCTCGAGCACCGGTGCGCGGTGCGCGCGCTGGACGTGCCCGTGCACGACCTCGAGAGGGGCTCGCGGCACCTGCTGGACGCGTTCGCCGCCGAGGCGCGGCTCGCGATCGAGCAGGACCGCGCCGAGGCGATCGTCCTCGGCTGCGCCGGGCTGGCCGACCTGGTCGAGCCGTTGCGGGAGGCGCTCGGGGTGCCCGTGGTCGAGGGCGTCGCGGCCGGGGTCGGCTTCGCCGCTGCCCTGCTGCGGATGGGCCTCCGCACCTCCCGCGCCAGCACCTACGCCCAGGTGCCCGCACTGCCGCGGTTCGCGCTGCAGCGGCGGGAGGCGTCATGAGCGTGCTCCTGCACGACGTGCTCGTCTACGACCGATCCGCACCGGCCGGCCACACCGGCCCGCTCGACGTGCTGGTCGTCGGCGACCGCATCGAGATGGTCGCGCCGCACCAGCCGGTCCCGGAAGGAGCCCGCGTCGTCGAGGGCCGCGGGCGCCACCTGCTCGTGCCCGGCCTGATCAACGCCCACTTCCACTCGCCGGCGAACCACCTGAAGGGCTCGGTGCGCAGCCTGCCGCTCGAGTTGTTCATGCTGTTCGAGTCGCCCTCGGACGAGCGCCTCGCGCCGACGCCGCGGGAGGCCTACCTGCGCACGATGCTCGGCGCGGTCGAGATGCTGCAGCGAGGCGTGACGAGCGTGCAGGACGACGCCTTCCTGATGCCGTTCCCGACGCCCGAGATCGTCGACGCCGTCGCGCAGGCGTACGCCGACAGCGGCATCCGAGCGACCCTGGCCCTCGACCAGCCCGAGCTGCCCGAGGCCGAGAAGCTGCCGTTCGTCGCCGGCATGCGGCGGGCGCTCGGTCCCAGGGCCGGCCTGCTCGACGAGCCGGCGCCCGCCTCCGCCGGCCACCTGCTCGAGGCGTACGCGCACCTCGTCTCGACCTGGCACGGCGCGGCCGACGACCGCATCCGCGCGGCCGTGTCGGTGTCCGCGCCGCAGCGCGTCAGCCCCGAGTACTTCGCGGCCCTGGACGACCTCGCCGAGCGCTTCGGGCTGCCGCTCTACGCGCACCTGCTGGAGACGAAGCCGCAGCGGACGCTCGGCACGGAGCAGCCGCGCTTCGCCGGCCGCTCGCTGGTGCGGTACACGGCGGACCTCGGGCTGCTGAAGCCGCACACGAACGTGATCCACGCCGTGTGGGTCGACGACGACGACCTCGACCTGATCGCGGAGGCCGGCGCGACGATCGCGCACAACCCCGTCAGCAACCTGCGGCTCGGTAGCGGGGTGATGCCGTGGCGGGCCGCGATCGGGCGCGGCATCCCGGTCGCGCTCGGCACGGACGAGGCGATCTGCGACGACAGCATCAACCTGTGGACCGTCGCGAAGACGGCCGGGCTCATCCACAACGTCGCCGGGCTCGACAGCGACGACTGGCCGACCGCGGCGGAGGTGCTCGACGCGCTGTGGCTCGGCGGCGCGCGCGCCCAGCGACGGGAGGGGGAGCTCGGCGCGGTGCGGCCCGGCATGCTCGCCGATCTCGCGCTGCTCGACCTGCACACGATCGCGTTCACCCCGCTCAACGACCTGCGGGAGCAGCTGGTGCACTGCGAGGACGGTCGCGACGTCGTGCTGACGATGGTCGCCGGCCGGATCGTCGCGGAGCACGGGCACGTCACCACCGTCGACGAGTCCGCGCTGCTCGACGAGGCGCGGGAGCTGTTCGCGGCCAAGCGGCCGCTCGTCGAGTCGGCGAGGCAGGCGTCGGCAGCGCTCGTGCCCGCCTACCAGGGCATGGTCCGCGCCGCCGCGGGTACCGACGTCGGCTTCACGCGCTGGGTGGGCGGCCGATGAGCGCCGGCCGCTGGACCTACGACGCCCTGCCCGGCCGGCCGGTGGGCACCTGGCCGAACGGCGCGCGGCTCGCGGTCGTCGTCTGCGTCGGCATCGAGTCCTACCGGTTCGGCGACGGGCTCACCGAGGACGTGCTGCCCGGCACCCCGCAGCCCGACCTGGTCAACACGGCCTGGCGCGACTACGGCAACCGGGTCGGCGCCTTCCGCCTCTTCGACCGGCTGCATGCGCTCGGGATCCGGCCCGCGGTGCTGCTGAACACGGACGTGTACGAGGACGCCCCCGCCGTGCTGGAGGCGGCCAGGAGCATCGGCGCCGAGGTGGTCGGCCACGGCCGCAGCAACTCCGACACCCTCGCGGGCCGGTCCGAGGCGGACGAGCGCGCGTACCTCGCCGCGGTCGCGGACCGCATCGAGCGGGAGGAGGGGGTCCGGCCCGGCGGGTGGTCCAGCCCGTGGCTCGCGCACACGGCGAGCACGATCGACCTGCTCGCCGATGCGGGGTACCGGTACCTGCTCGACCTGCGGCTCGACGACCAGCCGGTCTGGCTGCGGACGACCGGCGCGCCGCTGCTCGCCATCCCGTACGCGGCCGAGCTGAACGACTCCAGCACGATGATCGGCCGGCAGGCGTCCGCGGAGGAGTTCGCGCGGATGGTCGTCGACGAGGCCGCCGAGCTGCACGACGCCGCCGCGGCACGACCGCTCGTGCTGAGCGTGGTGCTGCACTCGTTCATCAGCGGGGCGCCGTTCCGGCTGCGGCAGGTCGCGCGGGCGCTCGAGTCGGTCGCGGCCCTGCCCGGCGTCTGGTTCGCGACCCCGGCGGAGATCCACGACGCGGTCGTCGCGTCCCCTGGGCTGTTCCCGTCCGCCTCCGCGGCGGAGGTGACGCGATGACCGTCGACCCGGTGGCCGTCGTCGACGACCTGTCGCTGTCCCTGGTCCGCAGCGGCCGGCGGAGCGAGGTCCTGCGGCACGTCGACCTGACGATCGCGCCGGGGGAGATCCTCGGGCTGGTCGGCGAGTCGGGCTCGGGCAAGAGCGTGCTGGCGCTCGCGATGCTCGGGCTGCTGCCGCACACGGCGCACCCCGAGGCCTCCGGATCCGTGCGGGTGACCGGCGTCGACATGCTGCGGGCCGAGCCGGCGGAGCGACGCCGCGTGCGCCGGGAGTCGCTGGGCGCCGTGTTCCAGGACCCGATGACGTCGCTCAACCCGACGATGCGGGTCGGCGGGCAGATCGGGGAGGTGACGGGGGACGACGCCGAGTCGATCCGCCTGCTCGAGACGGTCGGCGTGCGCGACGCCGCGCTGCGCCTCCGCGTCTACCCCCACGAGCTCTCGGGCGGCCTGCGGCAGCGCGTCATGGCGGCGATCGCGGTCGCGGGCCGCCCGAGGCTGATCATCGCGGACGAGCCGACGACGGCGCTCGACGTCACCGTGCAGGCGCAGCTGCTGGACCTGCTCCGCGAGCTGCGGGACGACTTCGGCTGCTCGGTGCTGCTGATCACCCACGACCTCGGCGTCGCGGACCAGATCGCGGACCGGCTCGCGGTGCTGCACCGCGGCGACCTCGTGGAGGTGGGACCCGCCGCAGAGGTCGTGCGGCACCCGCAGCACGAGTACACGAGGTCGCTGCTCGGCGCCCGCCTGTCGCTGGGCACGCCGCGGGACGCCCGGTTCGGCGGCGCCGCGCCGGCCGCGACGCCGGCCGTCCGGATCAGCGGGCTGCGGCGCGAGTACCGCCTCGGCCGGAGGGGCGGGGTGCTGACCGCGCTCGACGGCGTCGACCTCGACGTGGCGCCCGGCGAGGCGCTGGCCATCGTCGGCGAGAGCGGCTCCGGCAAGTCGACGCTGCTGCGCATCGTCGCCGGGCTCGACACCGCGACCGCAGGCTCGGTCTCGATCGCCGGCGACGGCGGTGCGCAGATGGTGTTCCAGGACGCGGGTTCGTCGCTGACGCCGTGGCTCGCCGTCGGGGAGCTGCTCGGCGAGCGCCTGCGGCGCGAGCGGCTCGCCCGCGGCGACGTGCGCGCACGGGTCGAGCACGCCCTCGCGGCGGTCGGCCTGCCCGCCGAGGTGGCGAAGGCGCGTCCGGCCGAGCTCTCGGGCGGGCAGCGGCAGCGGGTCGCGCTGGCGCGCGCGACGATGGTGCCGCCCGCGGTGCTGCTCTGCGACGAGCCGACCAGCGCGCTCGACGCCTCCCTGGCCACGAGCGTGCTCGCGCTGATCCGCGACCTGCGCGCCCGGCTCGGCATGACCGTGCTGTTCGTCACGCACGACCTCGCCGTCGCGCGGCTGATGGGCGACCGGATCGCGGTCATGCAGCAGGGCCGAGTCGTCGAGCTGGGGGAGGCGGCGCAGGTCGTCGCGGAGCCTCGGGAGCCGTACACCCGCACGCTGCTGGCCGCGGTGCCGACGATCGCCGGCGTGGACGCCGCGCCCGATGCGCGGGGCGCCGCCTGATGACCACCGCGTTCGCGCCCCGCACGCGCATCCGGCCCGGCTCGATCGGCGGCGTGCGCGTCGGCCGCCGCGCCGCGTGGGCCCTCGTCGGCCTGCTGGTCGCCCTGACCCTCGTGGCGCTGCTGGCCCGCCTGCTCGCGCCGTACGACCCGGTGCAGCCGGCCGGCGGCCTGAGCCTGCCGCCGCTCAGCCCGGACCATCTGCTCGGGACGGACCAGATCGGGCGCGACCTGCTGTCGCGCACGCTGCTCGGCGTGCAGGCCAGCTGGTTCAGCGCCCTCGCGGTCGTCGCCAGCGGGCTGCTGATCGGCGGCGCGGTCGGCCTCGTCGCCGGTGCGGCGGGCGGCTGGGTCGACGCGGTCCTGATGCGGGTGACGGACCTGTTCCTCGCCCTGCCCGGCGCGCTGGTCGCGATCGCGATCGTCGCCGCCCTCGGTCCGGGCCTCGGCAACACCCTGCTCGGGGTCGCCGTGGTGTGGTGGCCGTACTACGCCAGGATCATCCGCGGGGAGACCGTCGCGCTCGCGGCCCGGCCGCACCTGGAGGCGGCGCGGCTCGCCGGCGCCGGGCGGATCCGGCTCGTCGCCCGCCACCTGCTGCCGGGCGTCGTGCCGACCGCGATCGTCACCGCGAGCCTCGACATCGGCAACGTCGTGCTGCTGCTCGCCGGGCTGTCCTTCCTCGGCCTCGGGCAGCCGGCGCCCGCGCCGGAGCTCGGCGCCGACACCGCCAGGGCGCTCAGCCAGCTGCTCAGCCACTGGTGGGTGCCCGGCATCCCGGGGATCGCGGTGCTCGTGCTCAGCCTCGTCGCCAACATCGGCGGCGACGGCATCCGCAACCTGCTCCCGGTCAGGCGGTGAGCGTGCGGATCCTCGGCTACCTCCTCCGCCGGCTCGGCGCCGCTGCGCTGCTGCTCCTCGTGCTCTCGTTCATCGTCTTCACGCTGTCGCAGATCGCGCCGGGCGACCCGGCCCGCGCCTACGTCGGATCGAACGCCTCCAACGCCACGGTGGCGCAGGCGCGGCACCGGCTGGGTTTCGACGACCCCTTCCTGGTCCAGTACCTGCGCTTCCTCGGGCACGCGCTGACCGGCGACCTCGGCCGGTCGCTGCGCACGCGGCACGCGGTGACGACCGACCTCGCGGCGTTCCTGCCCGCCACCGCGGAGCTGGTGCTCGCGGCCTTCGTGCTCGCCCTCGTGCTCGCGGGCCTCTTCGCCGTCTCGGGCGTGCTGCGCTGGCCGGGCGGCGCCGCGGCGAGAGGGCTGCTGCTGGTCCTCGCCGCCGCACCGCCGTTCCTGCTCGCGATCATCGGGGTCGTCGTGCTGTTCGGCGCCCTCGGCTGGCTGCCGGCCGGCGGCGTCGGGGACTTCGAGGATCCCGGCCCCTTCGGCGCGCAGGGGCTGGACACCCTGCTCGCCGGCCAGCTGGACGCGTTCGCCGACGCGCTGTGGCACCTCGCGCTGCCGGCCGCGGTGCTGTCGATCGCGCCGGCGGTCGCGATCGGCCGCGTCTTCCGCGCCTCCCTCGACGGCGTGCTGGGGATGGACCACGTCCGCACGGCGCGGGCGAAGGGACTCTCCGAGCGCCGGGTGCTGACCCGTCACGTCGTCCGCAACGCGCTCGGCGCCGGCCTCTCGATGGCCGGCCTCCAGCTCGGGTTCATGTTCGCGGGGGTGGTGGTCGTCGAGCAGGTCTTCTCCTGGCCCGGCATCGGCAACTACCTCGCCGCCTCCATCCCCGTCTCCGACTTCCCGGCCATCGCAGGGGTGACCCTCGTGCTCGGGAC
>NZ_CAXTOQ010000089.1:0-13706 GCF_964245895.1 uncultured Amnibacterium sp. | reverse complement strand
AGAGCACCGACGTCTGCAGGCCGTGGTCGGCGAGCGCGTCCTTCGGCGTGACCGTGATCCGCGTGCCCGGCGCGCCGGCGAGGGCCGCGGCGCGGACGCCGTCGAGCTTCTCGAGCTTCGGCAGCACCGAGTCGTTGACCGCGTCCGCGAGCTGCGTCGTGGACGAGTCCCCCGTCACCGAGACGGCGACGATCGGGAAGTCGTCGAGGCTGCCGGCGACGACCTGCGGGTCGACCCCGTCGGGCAGGCTCGAGCGGATCGAGTTGATGGCCGAGCTGACCTTCTGCTCGGCGTTGTCCAGATCGGTGCCGAAGGAGAACCCGATGCTGACCGTCGAGCTGCCGTTCGCGGAGGTGGAGGAGGTGTCCTCGACGCCGCGGATGCCGCGGACGGCCTGCTCGATCGGCTTGCTGACGCGCTCGCTGACGATCTGCGGCGACGCCCCGCGGTACGAGGAGACGACCGCGAGCTGCGGGAACTGGACGGAGGGGATCAGCTCCTGCCGCAGGCCGGTGGTGGCGAGCACCCCGAAGAACGCGGCGACGATCGTCACGAGGGCGATCAGCGCCCGGTTGCGGAGGCTGAAGGCGGCGAAGAGCTGCACGCTCGATTATCGCTGACCGATCGGACAGCCGATGCGTGCACCGGGTGACCCCGCGGCCGCGCGTGTTGACAGCGCGCGGCCCGCGAGTACTGTGCTGCCCCGTGACTTCGGCGCCCGACGATGAGGGCCGCGGCGTCAAACGCCTGATCCTGGGCGAAAAGCTGCCCTCGCACAAGCTGGACGACCAGCTGCTGCCGAAGCACCTCGCGCTGCCGATCTTCGCGTCCGACCCGCTGTCGTCGGTCGCGTACGCGCCGCAGGAGCTGCTGATGATCCTGCTGCTCGGCGGGGTCGCGTTCCTCACCCTGGCGCCGTGGGTCGCCGCGGTCGTCGTGCTGCTGCTGACCGTGGTCGTGCTGTCCTACCGGCAGCTGATCAAGGCGTACCCGTCCGGCGGCGGCGACTACGAGGTCGCGCAGCGGAACCTCGGTGAGAAGCCCGCTCTGGTCGTCGCGTCGGCGCTGCTCGTCGACTACGTGCTGACCGTCGCCGTGTCGGTCGCCTCCGGCGTCGACAACATCATCTCGGCGATCCCGCAGCTCGCCTCCGTCCGCGTGGAGATGGCGATCGCGATCGTGATCGCGCTGGCGGCGGTCAACCTGCGGGGCGTCCGCGAGTCGAGCAAGGCGTTCGCGCTGCCCACCTACGTGTTCATCGGCAGCGTCGCGCTGATGGTCGTCGTCGCGATCGGCCGCACGCTGCTCGGCGACGCGCCCGTCGCGGAGAGCGCGCGGTACACCGTCCACGTCGACCAGATCGCGCAGGCCGGCATGGTGCTGCTCGTGCTGCGCGCGTTCGCGAGCGGCTGCTCGGCGCTCACCGGCGTGGAGGCGATCGCGAACGGGGTGCCCGCCTTCCGCCGGCCGAAGGTGCGGAACGCGCAGCAGACCCTGTCCGCGATGGGCCTGATCGCGATCTGCCTGTTCGTCGGCCTGCTGGCGGTCGCGCTGATCTCGCGCGTCCACTACGCGGAGACGCCGTGCGAGCTGATCGGGTGGGACGCCTGCCGCACCGCGCCGCAGCCGAGCCTGATGGCCCAGGTCGCCTCGGCGACGTTCGGCGGCGGCTCGCTCCTCTTCTACGTGGTGCAGGCGGCGACGGCGCTGGTCCTGCTGCTCGCGGCGAACACCGCGTTCAACGGGTTCCCGCTGCTCGGCTCCGTGCTCGCGCGGGACTCCTACGCACCGAAGGCGCTCTCCACCCGCGGCGACCGCCTCATCTTCAGCAACGGCGTGCTCGTGCTGTCGGCGATCGCCGCGCTGCTGCTGCTCGTCTACCAGGCGAGCGTCACGAACCTGATCCAGCTGTACATCATCGGCGTCTTCGTCTCGTTCACGCTGGGCCAGACGGGCATGGTGCGGCACTGGATCGGCCTGCTCAGGAGCAAGGCGCCGGGACGCTCGGCGACGCTCCGCAGCCTCGTGATCAACCTGGTCGGCGCGACCATGACGGCGACCGTGCTCGTGATCGTGACCATCACGAAGTTCACGCACGGCGCCTGGCTCGTGTTCGTGATCATGCCGATCCTCTGGTTCCTGATGCTGGGCGTGAACCGGTACTACCGCGACGTCGACAAGGAGATCGAGGTCGATCCGCACACGACCTTCGGGTCGAAGGGCGACCACGCGATCGTGCTGGTCGGCCGGATGCAGAAGCCGGCGCTCAAGGCCCTCGACTACGCGATCGCCGCCAAGCACGACACGCTGGAGGCGGTGCACGTCTCCATCGACGACGCCGCGACGAAGCGGCTCGAGGACGAGTGGGCGCAGATGAACATCTCCGTGCCGCTGACCGTGGTGCCGTCGCCGTACCGGGACATCAGCGTGCCGCTGATCAAGTACGTGAAGGCGCATCGAGCGACGCACGGCGCCGAGGTCGTCACGGTCTACACGCCCGTCTACGTCGTCGGCCACTGGTGGGAGCAGCTGCTGCACAACCACAAGGCGCGGCGCATCCGGCAGAAGCTGATGCTCGTGCACGGCGTGACGCTGGCGCTGGTGCCGTGGCTGCTCGACTCGTCGCAGCTGATCTACGGCCGGCGCTCCCGCCCGATCCCGGGCCAGGACCGCCGCGGCGAGCCGGTGCGCCCGCGGATGCCCCTCCGCCGCCACGTCAAGGACGGCGCCCCGCTGGCCCGCGAGACCCCGCCCCCCTCCGCGCAGCCGGAGGACGCCTCCGCGCAGCCGGAGGAGGAGAAGGACCTCACCCGCTGACCCCCTTCGCGGATCCGGATTTGTTTCGCGGATCCGGACGGACGGAGCGACACGCCGGGCAGCTCGACGCGGAGGCGGGGTGTCGCGGAATCCATCCGGATCCGCGAGAGCGTGATGAGGCTGCGGGCGGGCGAGTCTCTCCTCCCCAGGCCGAAGCCGTGCGCGCCGGACGCCGCTGCAGCACAGTGCTCGGCCATGACCACGGACCGCGCCCTCATCCTCTCGACCGCCGGGGAGGTGCTGCGCCGCAACCACGGGCTGGCCCACCTGCAGCGGTTCCTCGAGGCCGGGCTCACGCGGAACGACGTCGGTCACCTGCGTCACCTCGGCGCGGTGCTCCGTCCGCGCATCGGCTGGTACCTCGAGCCTTCCGCTCCGCCGGCGGCCGTGGAGGCGGTCCGGGTCGGCGGCGTGCTCGGCTGCGTGGCCGCGGCGGAGTCGTACGGGATCCTGATCCCCGACGGGCTCGACGGCCGGAACCACGTGAGCCTCGAGCCGGACACGACGAGGATGCGCAGCTCGTGGGATCCTGGCCGCCACGTGCACGCCGGGGACGATCCGACGGTTCGGCTCCACTGGGACGGTCGGCTCGAGCCGGTCAGGGGCTGGCGCGTCTCGCCCGCCGACGCGCTGCTGCAGATGGCGCAGTGCACCACCGTCCGGTGGCTCACCGCCGCGGTCGATTCCGCTCGGAACGAGAGCGGCGGCCGCCCCGTGATGGCCCCGTCCGCGCTGCCGGCGCTGCGGGCCGCCCTCCCGTCCCGCCTGCGCGACGCGATCGATCGGAGCGATCCGCTCGCCGAGGCGGTCGGCGAGACCTTCATCCGCCTCGAGCTGGGTGATCGCGGCATCCCCTGCCGGTCGCAGGGCTGGCTCACATCCCTCTACCGCACCGACGTCCTGGCCGACGAGTGGCTGCCGGTGGAGTCGGACGGCGTGAAGCACCACTCCGGCACGGCGGTGGTCCGCGACCGGGAGCGGGACGCGGTGCTCGCCTACCTGGAGCGGCAGCCGCTCCGCTTCACCCACCGCTCCGCCGTGCACGAGACCGCCTGGGTCGGGGACGTCGTCGAGCAGGTCTGGCGACGGGGCGCCGACTCGCCGATCCGGATGGGTTGAGCGACACGCCGCGTCTGCGCGACCGATCACGGCGTGTCGCCGATCTCATCCGGATCCGCGAGAGGAATCCGGATCCGCGAAAGGGTCAGGCGTCGGTGAAGAAGCGCGCCATCAGCCGGGCCACCTGGTCCTCGGGCTCGTCCCGCGGCAGCGCGAGCACGGTGGGCGGGCTCGCGTCCACCGGCATCGTCGTCTCGCCCAGCGCGGCGAACACCTGGCGGGCGAGCGTGCGCCCGGCGCGGTTCGCGCCGACCGTGCTCGCCGTCGGCCCGTAGCCCGCGAAGAAGATGCGCGGGTCCCGCTCGGCGGCGCCGCTCGTGACCTGCACGCCGCCGGCCTTCTCGTGGAGGCGGAGGGGGCTCAGGTGGCGGATGTCCGGCCGGAACCCGGTCGCCCAGACGATCGCGTCGATCCGCTCGCGGGAGCCGTCAGGCCACACCACCGCGGAGCGCTCGAGGTGGTCGAACATCGGCCGCGGCGCCAGCACCCCGCGCTCGATGGCCGCCGCGATCCGGCGCGTCTTCGGCACCCCGGTGCCGGACACGATCGACGGCAGCGCCCGCCCGGTCCGGGCGGCCTCGTCCTGCTGGTCGACCGCGGCCACGGCGGCCTCCAGGTCGAGCGAGCCCTGGTCCAGGTAGTCGACCGGCCGGCGGGTGGACCAGAAGGTCTTCGCCGCGACGTTCTCCAGCTCGAGCAGGAAGCCGATCGCGGAGGTCCCTCCGCCGACGACCAGGACCCGCAGGCCGGCGAAGTCGGCCGCGTCCCGGTAGCCGGCGGTGTGCACCTGCCGGCCCGCGAACTCGCGCACCCCCGGGTAGTACGGCACGAACGGCGAGCCCCAGGTGCCGGTCGCGTTGACGACGACGCGCGCGACGGTCTCCCCGAGCGTGGTGCGGACCACGAGGTCGGCCCCGCGGTCGAAGACGGCCGCGACCGTGACCGGCCGTCGCACGTCGAGACCGAAGAACCGCTCGTAGTGGGCGTAGTACTCGGTGACGACGTCACGGGCGGGGCGGGAGCGGTCGGCGGTCTCGAAGGAGATGCCTGCGCGACGCATGCCGGGCAGGTCATGCACGCGGTGGGCCGAGCCGAGCCGCAGCGCGGCCCAGCGGTGCTGCCACGCGCCGCCCGCCTCCGGCCCCCGGTCGAGCACGATCTGGTCGACGCCGCTGCGGAGCCCGAGCCGCTGCAGGTAGTACGCGACCGAGAGGCCCGCCTGACCCGCCCCGACGACGACGACGTCGACACGCGCGGGTGCAGCGAGCACGGTCGACCCCCTCCCCTGGCGCGAGCGCCGGGTCCATCCTGCCGTAACGGTGCGTGTTACGATGATCGCCAGTTTTCGCACATCTCGTCGCCATCCCACCCATCGCGGCGAACACGACGTGAGGGGGTCACGCATGGGGCGAGGCCGTCAGAAGGCGAAGCACACGAAGATCGCGCGCGATCTGAAGTACTTCAGCCCGGACACGAACTACAACGCGCTCGAGGCCGAGATCGGGACCCACACGGGCGAGGCGCATGCCGGCTGGTCCGAGGAGGACTTCGCCGCGGAGGACTCGAACCGCTAGCCGGCCAGGAGCCGGTCGGCCCGGAGCCGGCCGACCTCGAGCGACTCAGTCGGCGTACGAGCCGACCAGGCGTACCGCTCCGCCGTCGACGCCCTTGGCGCCGGTCGTGAAGTCATCGCCCTCGGCCGGTCCGAAGCGGACGGTTCCCGCGCGCCACGTCGGGATGCCGGCCGCGGCGACCGCCGCCGCGATCCGGTCCGCCGCGGCTTCCTCGACGACGGCGAGCATGCCGATCCCGAGGTTCCAGGTGCCCTCGGCCTCCTCGAGCCCGAAGCCGGCGATCCCGGCCAGATGACGGAAGACCGGCTGCGGCGACCACGTCGACCGGTCGAGATCCACGACCGAGCCCCGCGGCAGCACGCGCGCGAGGTTCGCGGCGATGCCGCCCCCGGTCACGTGCCCCATCGAGTGCACGGCGTCGCCGTCGGCGCCCGCGAGCACGTCGAGCAGCGGCCCCGTGTAGAGGCGGGTGGGCTCGAGCAGCTCCTCGCCCAGGGTGCGCCGGAACTCGGGCACCTCCGCATCGAGCGCCAGGCCGGCGTCGCGGACGATGCGCCGCACGAGCGAGTAGCCGTTGCTGTTCAACCCGGGGGAGGCGAGCGCGAGCACGGCGTCGCCGTCCTGAACCCGCTGGGCGCCGAGGAGGCGGTCCGCCTCGACCGCGCCCACCGCGGCGCCGGCGAGGTCGTAGTCGTCCGAGGCCATCAGGTCCGGGTGCTCGGCGGTCTCCCCGCCGATCAGCGCCGTCCTCGTCGCCGCGCAGGCGTCAGCGATCCCGGCCACGATCGTCGCGATCCGGCCGGGTGCGACGCGGCCGCACGCGATGTAGTCGGTCATGAACAGCGGGGCCGCACCGACCACGACGATGTCGTCGACGACCATGCCGACCAGGTCCTGGCCGATGGTGTCGTGCTTGTCGAGCGCCCGCGCGATCGCGATCTTCGTGCCCACGCCGTCCGTCGACGTGGCGAGCACCGGCCGGCGGAAGGCGGTCAGCGCGGAGGCGTCCCACAGGCCGGCGAACCCGCCGAACCCGCCGAGCACCTGCGCCCCCTGCGTCGCCGCGACGGAGCGCCGCATCAGCTCCACCGCCGTGTCGCCCGCGCGGGTGTCGACGCCGGCCGCGGCGTACAGGTCCGTCACGCGCGGCCCCTCCCTGGAACGGCCGTTCCCTCGCTGCGTGCGAGACTGTCGGCTGCCCTTCGAGCCTACGGGAGACCCTTCAGCATGTGCGGCATCGTGGGCGTCTCGGCCGCCCAGCCGGTCAACCAGCTCATCTACGACGCGCTGCTCCTGCTGCAGCACCGCGGGCAGGACTCGACCGGGATCGCCACGGACGAGAACGGCTCCTTCCACATGGTGAAGGTGAAGGGGCAGGTCCGGGAGGCGTACCGCACCCGCGACATGCGCACCCTGCTCGGCAGCACCGGGCTCGGCCACGTCCGCTACGCCACCCGCGGGTCCGCGGCGAGCGAGCAGGAGGCGCAGCCGTTCTACGTCAACGCCCCGTACGGGATCCTGCTCGTGCACAACGGCAACCTGACGAACGTCCGCGAGCTGCAGCAGGACCTGTTCCACATCGACCGCCGGCACCTGAACAGCGACTCCGACACCGAGCTGCTCGTGAACGTGCTCGCGAACGAGCTGCAGTCGCAGGTGTCGGGCCCCGACCTCGATCCCGACCAGGTCTTCACGGCCGTCCGCCGGGTGCACGAGCGGGTGGAGGGCTCCTACGCCGCGATCGCGCTGATCTCCGGCCGCGGCCTGCTCGCGTTCCGCGACCCGTTCGGCATCCGCCCGCTCACGCTCGGCAAGCGGACCGCCGACCACCTGCCCGGCGTGCACCGGGACGAGTGGATGGTCTCCTCCGAGTCCCTCGTGCTCGAGAGCAACGGTTACGAGGTGGTGCGCGACGTCGCTCCCGGCGAGGCGGTGTTCATCACCCCGGACGGCGAGCTGCACATCCAGCAGTGCGCGGAGCACCCGCGGCTCGTGCCGTGCTCGTTCGAGTACGTGTACCTCGCCCGCCCCGACTCGACGATGTCGGGCATCTCGGTCTACGACGCGCGCCTGCGCCTCGGCGACCGGCTGGCCGACACCGTCGCCCGGTACACGCCGTTCGGCGACGTCGACGTCGTCATGCCCATCCCCGACTCCGCACGCCCCTCCGCCATGCAGCTGGCGCAGCGCCTCGGCGTCACCTACCGGGAGGGGTTCTACAAGAACCGCTACGTCGGCCGGACGTTCATCATGCCGGGGCAGGCGATGCGCAAGCGCAGCGTGCGGCAGAAGCTGAACGCCCTCGGCTCGGAGTTCAAAGGCAAGAACATCCTGATCGTCGACGACTCGATCGTGCGCGGCACGACGAGCGCGCAGATCGTCGACATGGCGCGCGCCGCGGGCGCGAACAAGGTCACCTTCGCCTCCGCCGCGCCGCCCGTGCGCTACCCGCACGTGTACGGCATCAACATGCCGACCCGGCAGGAGCTGGTCGCCGCCGGCCGCAAGATCCCGGAGATCGCCCGCGAGATCGGCGCCGACCACCTCATCTACCAGGAGGTCGGCGACATGCAGGCGGCCATCCTCGAGGGCTCCGACGTCGCCGAGCTGGAGATGAGCTGCTTCACCGGCGAGTACGTCACCGGCACCGTCACCGACGAGTACCTGCGCTGGGTGGAGGCCAACCAGCTCTCCTGAGCAGCCCGCGTCCCTCGGACTGGGGAGGCGAAAGACGGGGACAGACAGGTCGTTCTGTCCGCAGGGGTGCTACATTTCCTCTCGGCGGCACCCACCGCTAGCACTACCCGATACGACCGATCCGTTCCTCCGCACCCTCCCCCCGGGGCGCTGAGGACCGGCAGGACCGGACTTCCCCCGCGAGGTCCTGCCACGGTCTCCCGGATGATGACGCCGGGCAGCCACTCCCCCGCGAGCTGCCCGGCGTCTTTCCGTGTCGATTGCCGTCGACGCGCGAGCGCGTCCGCGAGCTCTGCCGCTCCGGCGGTCGTGAACGGACCGCCGCTGCGCGGCGCACGGTCCGTCCGCTCGAGGGCGCCGACCCGCGCGGGGCGCCCGGCAGGCACCTCCGCTACCCGCTTCTGCTCCACACTGGGGCGATGCACGACCACGCGCACGGTGCCGGGGCCCCGACCCGCGCGCTCGCGACCGTGTTCGCCATCACCGCCTCCGTGCTGGTCGTCGAGGTCGTCGGTGCCGTCGTCACCGGCAGCCTGGCGCTGCTCGTCGACGCCGCGCACATGCTCACCGACGTGCTCGGACTGGGGCTCGCCCTGGCCGCCGCCCGGCTGGCCACCCGCGCCGCCTCCTCTCGCCGCACCTACGGCTGGGCGCGCGCGGAGGTGCTCGGCGCGACCGCGCAGGCCGCGGTGCTGCTCGGCGTCGGGGTCTTCGTGCTGATCGAGGCGATCCGGCGGTTCGCCGAGCCGACCGACGTGCCGGGCCCCGGCCTGCTGGTGCTCGGCGCGGTCGGGCTGGTCGCCAACCTCGTCTCGCTGCTCGTCCTGCGCCGCGCGGGCGGCGCCGACCTGAACAGCCGCGCCGCCGCGCTCGAGGTGCTCAACGACGCGCTCGGATCGCTCGGCGTGCTCGCCGCGGGCCTCGTCATCGTGCTGACCGGCTGGACCCGCGCCGACGCGATCGCCGCCCTCGTCGTCGGCGCCCTGATCGTGCCGCGCACGCTCCTGCTGCTGCGGGACGCGCTCGACGTGCTGCTGGAGTCGGCCCCGCGCGGGCTCGACCTGGGCGAGGTCCGGCAGCACCTGCTTGAGCAGGAGCACGTGCTCGCCGTGCACGACCTCCACGCGACGCGCGTCTCGTCCTCCCTCCCGGTGCTGTCGGCGCACGTGGTGATCGAGCCGGCCTGCTTCCGCGACGGGTCCGCCCCCGCCGTGCTCGACGCGCTGCAGCACTGCGTCGCGGCGCACTTCCCGATCTCCTTGACGCACTCGACGTTCCAGCTCGAGCCGCCCGCGCACACCCAGCACGAGGCCGGCGCGCACGCCTGATTCGCGGCTCCGGTACGCGGCTCGCGGCTCGGCGCTCGCGGCTCGGCGCTCGCGGCTCGCTGCCACGAGAGATCGAGCAGGACTTCCCAAGGGCTTGAGCAGGACGGAACGGCTTGAGCAGGACGAACCAGCCCGATCTCGCCTGCCGAAGCCGTTCTGTCCTGCTGAAGCCCTCGCGTCTGTCCTGCTGAAGCCCTCGCGTCTGTCCTGCTGAAGCGCTCGAGCCGGCTGGAGGGGGTCAGCTGCGGTCGGGGAGGTCCTGCTCGACGGCCTCGGCCGGTTCGGAGTCGCCGGCCGGAGGCGGCGCGTCCCCGGCGGCGGGAGGCGCGTCCCCAGCGGGCGGAGCAGCGGCGGGCGGCGCGCTCGGAGGCGCGGTCGGGAGGCGCTCCGCCTCCACGGTCTTCGCCCGCCGCTCGAGCACGGCGTCGATCAGGAGGGCGACGACGCCGCCGGCGAGGGCGCCGACCGGCGCGAGCAGCAGGATGAGGAAGGCGATCGCCTGCACCTTCGGCGTCGTGTCGTCGGACGGCGTGACGTTCACCGCGACGACCGCGACGAGCGCCCCGACGACGGCGCCGATGCCGAGGAACACGCCGACCTTCGGGCTGCGACGGACCCTCACCTGGCGCCGCTGCGGGTCGCTCACCGCTGCACCGACTCGCGCCACACGGGCAGCCGCCCGGTCAGGTCGGCCCGCGACCCGGACGCCTGCACGGCGCCGGACTCCAGCGCCTCCGACCAGCCGCGCTGCCCGGTCGCGAGGTGCAGCCAGACCGGCGCGGTCATCTCGACGACGTTCGGAGGCGTCCCGCGGCGGTGGTCGAGGCCCTCGATGCACTGCACGGCGCCGAACGGCGGCACGCGCACCTCCACGGCGCCCCCCGGGTAGCGGTCGGCGAGCAGCTGCAGCAGGTAGCGGACCGCGGTCGCCGTCACGGGCCGGTCGGCGTCGCCGGCGACGGCCGCCGCGACCGCCTGGTCGCCCTCCCCCGCCGGGATCCGTGCCTTCGCCACCCGAAGAACGGTACGCGGCCGCGCCGATAGGTTGGTGCGGTGCGGATCCTCGTCCTCGGCTCCGGCGCGCGCGAGCACGCGATCGCCCGCGCGCTGCTCGCGGAGGACGCGGGTCACGACGTCGTCGTCGCCCCCGGCAACGCGGGGATCGCGCGCACGACCAGGACCGAGCCGGTCGACGCCGCCGCCCCGGGAGCCGCCACGGCGCTCGCGCAGCGCCTCGGCAGCGACCTGGTCGTGGTCGGTCCGGAGGCGCCCCTCGTCGCCGGCGTCGCCGACGCGATCCGGGAGCAGGGCATCCCGGTGTTCGGCCCCGATCGCGACGCCGCGGCCCTCGAGGGCAGCAAGGCCTTCGCGAAGCGGATCATGGCCGAGGCCGGCGTGCCCACCGGGCGCGCGGTGCACGTGCGCACCGCGGCCGACCTGGACGGGGCGCTCGCGACCACCGGGTCGCCGTACGTCGTGAAGGCCGACGGGCTCGCCGCCGGCAAGGGCGTGCTCGTCACGGAGGACGTCGCCGCCGCGCGCGCGCACGCGCTGCGCTGGCTGGAGACCGGTCCCGTGCTGCTCGAGGAGTTCCTCGCCGGCCGCGAGGTCTCCCTCTTCTTCGTGAGCGACGGCACGACCGTCCTGCCTCTCAGCCCCGCGCAGGACTTCAAGCGGCTGCAGGACGGCGACGCCGGGCCGAACACCGGCGGCATGGGCGCCTACTCCCCACTCCCGTGGCTCGCCGACGCGTTCGGCGGCGAGGACCGCTTCGTCGAGGTGGTCCGGCAGGAGGTCGCCGAGCCGGTGATCGCCCGGCTCGCGGAGGAGGGCACCCCGTTCGTCGGGCTGCTCTACTGCGGCCTGGTCGTCGACGGCACAGCGGTCCGCGTGATCGAGTTCAACGCGCGGTTCGGCGACCCCGAGACGCAGGTGGTGCTGCCCCGGCTCGCCTCCCCCCTCAGCACGCTGCTGCACGGCGCCGCGACCGGCACGCTCGGCTCGACGGACGCACCGGCGTTCCGCGCCGACGCGGCCGTCGGCGTCGTGCTCGCGAGCGAGGGGTACCCGGGCGAGCCGGTGCTCGGCGCCCCGATCGACGGGCTCGCGGAGGCGGAGGCGTCCGGACGCGTCCACGTCGACCACGCGGCGACCGCGGCGGGAGCCGACGGGCTCGTCGCGGCGGGCGGGCGGGTGCTGACCGTCGTCGGCCTCGGATCCGGCGTGGCCGAGGCGCGGGCGACCGCGTACGCGGGCGTCCACGCGATCCGGTTCCCCGGATCGCAGCACCGCACGGACATCGCCGAGGGGATCGCATGACCGAGCTGCCGGGATTCGACTTCGTCACGGCCGGGAAGGTGCGGGACCTGTACGCGCCCGTCGGCCGGGACGACCTGCTGCTGCTCGTCGCCGACGACCGCGTGAGCGCGTTCGACCAGGTGCTCTCCCGGCCGATCCCGGGCCGGGGGGCGCTGCTCACCGGGCTGACCCGATGGTGGTTCGCGCAGCTGCCGGAGGTCCCGAACCACCTCGCGGAGGCGGACGTCGCGGTGCCGGCCGAGGTCGCCGACCGCTCGATGCTCGTGCACCGCCTGCGTATGCACCCGGTGGAATGCGTCGTCCGGCAGATCGTGACGGGCAGCGGCTACCAGGAGTACCGGCGCGTGGGCGCGATCTCCGGCGTCCCGCTGCCTGCGGGGCTGCAGGACGGCGACCGGCTGCCGGAAGCGATCTTCACGCCCGCGTTCAAGGCCGAGATCGGTGCGCACGACGAGAACATCCCGTTCGAGGCGGTCGTCGACCTGGTCGGCGCGGACACCGCCGTCGCCCTGCGGGACGCCTCGCTCGCGATCTTCCGCCGCGCGTCAGCGATCGCGGACGCGAAGGGGGTGCTGCTCGCCGACACCAAGCTCGAGTTCGGGGACGACGCCTCCGGACGGCTCGTCCTCGGGGACGAGGTGCTCACGCCGGACTCGAGCCGGTACTGGGACGCCGCCGCGTACGCCGACGGCCGTCGCGGTGCGAGCTTCGACAAGCAGATCATCCGCGACTGGCTCACCGCCAGGTGGGACGGCACGGGCACGCCGCCCGACCTGCCGGACGAGGTCGTGGATCGCACCGCCGCCCGCTACCGCGAGCTGGTGGAGCTGCTCACCTCCTGACGGCGTTCATCGCTCACGTGGCCCGGCGCCGGCACCGGGGCTCGTCTCGGGATGCGACGCGACGCCGAGAAGTTGACGCGTCATACTTCTCGGATGACCGATCTGCTCGCCGCCACCACCTCGATGGGTGCCGTCACGCTCGACGTCGCGGATCTCGACGTGGTGAGCCGCTACTACACCGAGGGCGTGGGGCTCGAGGTCCTGACGGCCGGACCCGGCACCGTCAAAGTGGGCCGGGACGGGGTGGCGAGCCTGGTGCTGCGGCACGCCCCCGCGCTGCGGCACGCGCCCGCCTCCGCGGCCGGGCTGTTCCACACCGCGGTGGTGTTCGCCTCCCGCGCCGCCCTCGCCGCGGCCGTCCACTCCGTCGCGTCCCGCTACCCGCGGTCGTTCACCGGCTCGAGCGACCACCTGGTGTCGGAGGCGTTCTACTTCGACGACCCGGAGGGCAACGGCGTCGAGCTGTACTGGGACCGGCCGCGCGCCGGCTGGCGACGGCACGGCACGGCGATCGAGATGGCCACCCTGCCGCTCGACCCGAACGCGTTCCTGCGGCAGCACCTGCGCGAGGACGGGGCCGCCGGGGGAGCCGCCGAGGTCGGGCACGTGCACCTGCAGGTCGGCGAGATCGCGGCGGCGAAGGCCTTCTACGTCGACGTCGTCGGCTTCGAGACCACCGCCCGCCTCGGCGACCAGGCCCTGTTCGTCTCCGCCGGCGGCTACCACCACCACGTCGGCATGAACACGTGGCGCAGCCGCGGAGCGGGCCCCCGCACCCCCGCCCTCGGACTCGGTCAGGTCGCGATCCGCCTGCCCGACGACCACGCCGTCGACGCGCTGCAGGACCGCCTCCGCGCGGCGGGCGTGCCGCTGCAGCACGACGGCCGCGAGCTGGCGTTCGAGGACCCCTGGCGCAACGCCGACAGCGCGGTCGTCGCCGCGGCCGCTGGGTAGGCCCGCCGGGGGCCGATGATCAACGGCGAGGTCATGCCCAAGGCCGAGCGGCGCGA
>NZ_CAXTOQ010000088.1:0-13811 GCF_964245895.1 uncultured Amnibacterium sp. | reverse complement strand
ACGCGGCCGAGGGCGACGGCGCCCCCTTCCTCGCGGATCGTGACGAGGGCGCGGCTCACCTTCGCGACGGTGGTGTCGGGCAGGTCGACGATCACGGGCGCCTCCAGACGCGGCCGTCACGGCTCATCAGGGCATCGGCGGAGGAGGGTCCCCAGGTGCCGGGGCGGTACTGCTCCGGCTGCCCGGCTGACGCCCAGAAGCGCTCGACCGGGTCGAGGATCATCCAGGACAGCTCGACCTCCTCGTGCCGGGGGAACAGGGGCGGGTCGCCGAGCAGCACGTCGAGGATCAGCCGCTCGTACGCCTCCGGGCTCGCCTCGGTGAAGGCGTGGCCGTAGCCGAAGTCCATCGTGACGTCGCGGACCTGCATGCCCGCGCCCGGCACCTTCGAGCCGAAGCGGATCGTCACGCCCTCGTCGGGCTGCACCCGGATCACCAGCGCGTTCTGGCCCAGCGGGGTGGTCCCGCTCTCCGCGAAGAGCTGATGGGGCGCGCGCTTGAAGACCACGGCGATCTCGGTGACCCGGCGGCCGAGGCGCTTGCCGGCGCGCAGGTAGAAGGGAGCGCCGGCCCAGCGGCGGGTGTTGATCTCGAGCTTCAGCGCCGCGTACGTCTCGGTCGTCGAGGCGGGGTGCATGCCGTCCTCCTCGAGGAAGCCGACGACCCGCTCGCCGCCCTGCCAGCCGGACGCGTACTGCCCCCGCGCGGTCGCGGCGCCCAGGTCGCGGGGCAGCCGGACGGCGGAGAGCACCTTCTCCTTCTCCGCCCGCAGGTCCTTCGCGTCGAACGAGACCGGCTCCTCCATCGCGGTGAGGGCGAGCAGCTGCAGGAGGTGGTTCTGGATCACGTCGCGGGCGGCGCCGATGCCGTCGTAGTACCCGGCCCGCCCGCCGACGCCGATGTCCTCGGCCATCGTGATCTGCACGTGGTCGACGGAGTTGGCGTTCCAGATCGGCTCGAACAGCTGGTTGGCGAAGCGCAGCGCCAGGATGTTCTGCACCGTCTCCTTGCCCAGGTAATGGTCGATGCGGAAGACCGCGTCGGCGGGGAAGACCCGCTCGACGACGGCGTTGAGCTCGCGCGCCGTGGTGAGGTCGGAGCCGAACGGCTTCTCGATGACGACCCGGCGCCACCGGCCGTCGCGCTGCTCAGCGAGCCCGGCGCGCGACAGGTGCTCGGTGACCTGCGGGAAGTCCTTCGGCGGGATCGACAGGTAGAACGCGGCGTTCCCGAGCGTGCCCCGCTCCTCCTCGAGCCGCGTGAGCGTCTCCCGCAGCCGGTCGTAGCCCGCGGGGTCGTCGAAGGTGCCCTGCACGAAGCGGATGCCGCGGGAGAGCTGCTGCCAGACCTCCTCGCGGAACGGCGTCCGGGCCGAGGCCTGCACGGACTCGCGGACGACCTGCACGAACCGCTCGTCGGTCCAGTCGCGCCGCGCGAACCCGACCAGCGCGAAACCCGGCGGCAGCAGCCCGCGGCTCGCGAGGTCGTAGATGGCCGGCATCAGCTTCTTGCGGGCGAGGTCGCCGGTGATCCCGAAGATGACCAGCGCGGACGGCCCGGCGATGCGGTTCAGCCGGCGGTCGGAGGGGACCCGCAGCGGGTTGGAGCCGGGGCTCACGAGGGGAGCGGTCATGCGACCTCCTGTCATGGAGACGGCCGGCGCCCGTGGGCGCCGGCCGTTCCGCGGTCCGGGATCAGGCGGACTCGAGCGCCTTCGCGACCGTGTCCGTCAGCTCGTGCCAGGACACGATGAACTTCTCGACGCCCTCGCGCTCGAGCAGCGCGGTGACCTCGTCGATGTCGACGCCCGCCGCCTTCAGCTTCTCGAGGTCCTCGCGGGCCTCGTCGTACTTGCCGACGATCGTGTCGCCATGCACCTCGCCGTGGTCCGCGACCGCGTCGAGCGTCTTCTCCGGCATCGTGTTCACGACGCCGTGGGTGACGAGGTCGACGACGTAGAAGGTGTCGGGGAGGCTCGGGTCCTTCACGCCGGTGGCGGCCCAGAGCGGACGCTGGCGGTTCGCGCCCTGCTCCTGCAGCTCGATGGCCCGCTCGGTGCCGAAGGCCTCGACGAACAGCTCGTAGGCGAGGCGCGCGTTCGCGACGGCCGACCTGCCCTTGAGCGCCTTCGCCTCGTCCGTGCCGATCGCGTCGAGACGCTTGTCGATCTCCGTGTCCACGCGGGACACGAAGAACGAGGCGACCGAGTGGATGGTCGAGAGGTCGACGCCGGCCGCAGCGGCCTGCGTGAGGCCCTCGAGATACGCCTCGATGACGGCCCGGTAGCGCTCGAGCGAGAAGATCAGCGTGACGTTGACGCTGATGCCGGCCGCGATCGCCGCGGTGATCGCGGGCAGGCCCTCGACCGTCGCGGGGATCTTGATCATCACGTTCGGCTTCTCGATCGTGCTCCAGAGCCGCTTCGCCTCGGAGATCGTCGCGTCGGTGTCGTGCGCCAGCTCGGGCGACACCTCGATCGACACCCGGCCGTCGTAGCCGTTCGACGCGGCGTACACGCCGGCGAAGACGTCCGCAGCGTCCGAGACGTCCTTGGTCGTGATCTCGAAGATCGCGGTCGCGACGTCCGCGCCCTTCCCCTTCAGCTGCCCGACCTGCTCGTCATAGGACTCGCCCTTCGACAGCGCCGCGGCGAAGATCGTCGGGTTCGTCGTGACGCCGACGACGTTCTTCTCGTCGATCAGCCGCTGCAGGCCGCTCGAGGTGATCCGCTCCCGCGACAGGTCGTCGAGCCAGATGCTCACGCCCGCCTTGGAGAGGGCGGCCGTGTTCGATTCGGTCTGGGTGTCCGTGATGCTCATGTCAGCTCCTTGGATTCGTTCGGGAGAACCGCGTCAGCGGCCCAGGGATTCCTTCGCGGCGGCGACGACGTGCTCCGTGGTGATGCCGAACTCCTGCAGCAGGAAGTCCCCATCGGCGCTCGCGCCGAAGTGGTCGATCCCGACCGCCCGGCCCTGGTCGCCGATGTACTTGTGCCAGCCGAGCGTCGCGCCCGCCTCGACGGAGACCCGGGCCTTGACGGCCGCCGGCAGGACCGACTCCCGGTACTCGGGGGTCTGCTCGTCGAACCACTCGAGGCTCGGCGCGGACACCACCTGCGCGTCGATGCCCTCCTCGGCGAGCTTGAGGCGCGCCTCGACGGCGACCTGCAGCTCCGAGCCCGTGGCGATCAGGACCACGTCGGGCGTGCCGTTCCTCGCCGCGGCGAACACGTAGGCGCCCTTCGCGACGCCGTCGGCCGAGGCGTACGTGTCGCCCGACGCCTCACCGTCGCCTCGCTCGAACACCGGCAGGTTCTGGCGGCTGAGCGCCAGCCCGGCCGGGCCCATGCGGCGCGACATGATCTGCCGCCACGCGGCGGCGGTCTCGTTCGCGTCGCCGGGGCGGATGATGTCGAGGTTCGGGATGAGCCGCAGCGCCCAGAGGGTCTCGACCGGCTGGTGCGTCGGTCCGTCCCCGCCGAGGGCGACCGAGTCGTGCGTCCAGACGTAGATCGTGGGCGCCTTCATCAGCGCCGCGAGCCGGACGGCGGGCCGCATGTAGTCGCTGAAGATCAGGAACGTCGCGCCGAAGACGCGGGTGTTCCCGTGCAGCACGATGCCGTTCAGGATGTTGCCCATCGCGTGCTCGCGGATGCCGAAGTGCAGCACGCGCCCGTAGGGGTTCGCCTTCCACATCGCGGTCGCGCGCTCCGGCGGCAGGAAGCTGCCGACGCCCTCGATGGTCGAGTTGTTCGACTCGGCGAGATCGGCCGATCCGCCCCAGAACTCCGGGAAGCGCTTCGCGAGGCCGTTGATGACCTTGCCGGAGGCGACGCGGGTGGAGACCGCCTTGCCCGCCGGGAAGACGGGGACGTCGGCGAAGGCGTCGTCGGGCAGGTCGCCCGCGAGCACCCGGTCCAGCAGCGCCTTGCGCTCCGGGTTGGCGTCCGCCCAGGCGTCGAACCCCTCGTCCCACTCGGCGTGGAGCGCCCTGCCCCGGTCGACGGCCTCCCGGGTGTGCGCGAGCACCTCCGGCGCGACGTCGAAGGTCTTCTCGGGGTCGAGCTCGAGCGCCGCCTTCAGGCCCTCGACCTCGGCGTCGCCCATGGCGGACCCGTGGATCTTGCCGGTGTTCCGCAGCGTCGGGGCCGGCCAGCCGATGATCGTCTTCAGCACGATGAAGGACGGCCTGTCCGTGACCTGCTGCGCCGCGAGGATGGCCGCGTGCAGCGCGGGGACGTCCTCGTGGTAGTCGGCGCCCGCCTTCCAGTCGACGGTCTGCACATGCCACCCGAGCGCCTCGTAGCGCTTCGCGACGTCCTCCGACAGCGCGATGTTGGTGTCGTCCTCGATGGAGATCTGGTTGTCGTCGTAGAAGACGATCAGGTTGCCCAGCTGCTGCGTGCCCGCGAGCGAGGACGCCTCGTTGGTCACGCCCTCCTCGATGTCGCCGTCGCCCGCGACCGCGTACACGAAGTGGTCGAACGGGCTCTCGCCGGGCGCGGCGTCCGGGTCGAACAGGCCGCGCTCGAAGCGGGAGGCGTACGCGAACCCGACGGAGGCGGCGAGACCGGAGCCGAGCGGGCCGGTCGTGATCTCGATGCCGTCCGTGTGCCCGTACTCCGGGTGGCCGGGCGTCTTCGAGCCGTACTGGCGCAGCTGCTGCAGGTCCTCGAGCTCGAGGCCGTACCCGCCGAGGTAGAACTGCACGTACTGCGTCAGCGACGAGTGGCCGTTCGACAGGATGAAGCGGTCCCGCCCGAGCCAGGTGGAATCGGACGGGTCGCGGCGCATCACCTTCTGGAACAGGAGGTAGGCCAGCGGCGCGAGGCTGATCGCGGTGCCGGGGTGACCGTTGCCGGTCTTCTGCACGGCGTCGGCCGCCAGGGCACGGGTCGTGTCGACCGCCCTCTGGTCGAGCTCGGTCCAGTCGAGCTCGGAGGTGGTGCGGGTCTGCAGGTCGGTCACGACGATCCTTCCGTCGGTGGAGTTCGTAAGCGGTGGCTGTACGGCAGCCGTCAGGAAGTCTATTGACGGCAGGACGGCCGCCGGATGCCTCGTCCATGCTGGCGCGGTCAGGTGGACGGCGGCCTCGTGCAGGGGTCGATTCACCTAGAATCCTCAGCAGTGAGCACCACGGTCGAGGCGGGGGACGGGCAGGCCGAGGCCGCCCGGGACGGACGTGTCCCCATCGCCCGGCAGGCCAGGGGCTACGTCGCCCTGATGAAGCTGCGGGTGGTCGAGCTGCTGCTCGTGACCACCGTCCCGGTCATGATCCTGGCGGCGGGCGGGGTGCCGGACCTGCTGCGCGTCGCGGCGACGCTGGTCGGCGGCACGCTCTCCGCCGGCGCCGCGAACGCGTTCAACATGGTGATCGACCGGGACATCGACCGGGTGATGCACCGCACCCGCCACCGCCCGCTGGTGACCGGCGATCTCACCCCGCCGCAGGCGCTCGGGTTCGCCTGGGTCCTGACCGTCGCGTCGACGCTGGTGCTCACCCTGCTGACCACCTGGCTGGCCGCGGCCCTGTCGCTCGTGGCGATCGGCTTCTACGTCTTCGTCTACACGCTCTGGCTGAAGCGGCGCACGAGCCAGAACATCATCTGGGGCGGGCTGGCCGGGTGCTTCCCGGTGCTGATCGGCTGGGCCGCGGTGACCGGGTCGCTGTCGCCGGCGGCCTGGGTGCTGTTCGTCGTGATCTTCCTGTGGACGCCGCCGCACTACTGGCCGCTCTCCATGAAGTACCGCGAGGACTACTCGTCGGTCGGCGTGCCGATGCTGGGCGCGATCCGCACGCCGTCGCAGGTCGGGCTGCAGACCGTGCTCTACGCGTGGGCGACGCTCGCCTGCACCCTGCTGCTCATCCCCGTCGCGGGCATGGGCCCCGTCTACGCCGTGACCGCGCTCGTCGCCGGCGGGTGGTTCGTGTGGGAGACCCACCGGCTGTACGCGCGGGCGCTGGCGGGGGAGCGGATCGCGCCGATGCGCGTCTTCCACGCCTCGATCGGGTCGCTGTCGCTGCTGTTCATCGGCATCGCCGTCGACGCCCTCCTCCGCTGATGGGGGCAGGAGGCGCCGCGCGGCCGCGCCCGCGCACCCCCTTCGCATGGCTCGCCGACCGCGTCGTGCTCGGCAGGCGCGCGCTCTCCTGGGGGACCACCGCCGCCCTGCTGGTCAGCATCCTCATCATCGTCACCGGCGCCGTCGTGCGGGTGACCGGCTCGGGCCTCGGCTGCCCGACGTGGCCGCAGTGCGAGGCGGGCTCGCTGACGACCACGCCTGCGCTCGGCGTCCACGGCGCGATCGAGTTCGGCAACCGTGCCCTCACGTCGGTGCTGGTCGTCGCCGTCGGGTGGGCGATCGTCGCCGCCGCCCTGCAGCGCCCCTGGCAGCGCACGCTCGCCCGCCTGACCTGGAGCCAGTTCTGGCTCGTCGTCGTCAACGCGGTCGCGGGCGGCATCACGGTGCTCGTGGCGCTGAACCCCTACATGGTCGCGCTGCACCTCGTGCTCGCGTTCGCGCTGCTCACGACGACGACCCTCGCGTGGCACCGGGCGCGGCAGTCCGCCGCGGCAACGGAGGTGACCGGCCCGGCCCGGCCGCTCGCCGCGGTGCTCACCGCGGTCACCGCGGTGCTCGTGCTGCTCGGCACGTTCGTCACCGGGGCGGGTCCGCACTCGGGCGACTCCGCCGACGTGCCGCGGATGGGTGTCAGCTGGACCCTGGTCACCGCCGTGCACGGCGTCACCGCCGTGCTGACGATCGTGCTCGCGGCGCTGCTGCTCGTGCTGCTGCGCTCGGGAGGCGCCGCGACCGCGCTCGCGAGGCGTCGGGTGGTCGTGCTGCTGGCGGTCCTCGGCACGCAGGCGCTCGTCGGCGTCGTCCAGGCGCTGACATCGCTGCCCGGCGGGCTGGTGGTCGTGCACCTGCTGGGCGCGGCCCTGGTCTGGGTCGGCGTGCTCCGCGTGCTGCTCGACACCCGTCCGACGCTCTTCGGCGGGGTCGTCCCGGTCCGCGACCAGGCCGTCGACGAGCGCGCGGATGCGTCCGCGGTGGTCCGCTGATCGCCTCGGGCACACCTGCCGCGGGGCCCGCGGCAGTAGGATCGGCGTTCGGCCGGAGCCCAGCGCACCCGGACCGCGGCGGGCCCATCGGGCCGCGACCCGCGGCCCAGGACGTGCCGTGGGCCACCGAACGGCACCGACGCCCGTCGCGATGCGTCGCGAGCCGACGGAATGCGGCGTCCCGCCGTCCTGTTCGGTACCGGTAAGGAGAGGAGCACCACTGATGTCAGACGTGCTGATCGACCGACCCGAGCTCGAGGGGCTCGGCGTCTACGAGTTCGGCTGGGCCGACTCCGACGCCGCTGGCGCCTCCGCGAAGCGGGGGCTCTCCAAGGAGGTCGTCGCCGACATCTCGCGGCGCAAGAGCGAGCCCGACTGGATGCTGCGCAACCGGCTCAAGGGCCTCGCCATGTTCGAGCGCAAGCCCATGCCGACGTGGGGCGCCGACCTCACCGGCATCGACTTCGACAACATCAAGTACTTCGTGAAGTCCACCGAGAAGCAGGCCCAGACGTGGGAGGACCTGCCCGAGGACATCCGCACCACCTACGAGCGCCTCGGCATCCCGGAGGCGGAGCGGCAGCGCCTCGTCGGCGGGGTCGCCGCGCAGTACGAGTCCGAGGTCGTCTACCACCAGATCCAGGAGGAGCTGGAGGAGCAGGGCGTCATCTTCATGGACACCGACACGGCGCTCAAGGAGCACCCGGAGCTGTTCCAGGAGTACTTCGGCACGGTCATCCCGGCCGGCGACAACAAGTTCGCCGCGCTGAACACCTCCGTGTGGTCCGGCGGGTCGTTCGTCTACGTGCCGAAGGGCGTGCACGTCGACATCCCGCTGCAGGCCTACTTCCGGATCAACACCGAGAACATGGGCCAGTTCGAGCGGACGCTGATCATCGCGGACGAGGGCTCGTACGTGCACTACATCGAGGGCTGCACGGCGCCGATCTACAAGAGCGACTCCCTGCACTCCGCCGTCGTCGAGATCATCGTGAAGAAGGACGCCCGCGTCCGCTACACGACGATCCAGAACTGGTCGAACAACGTCTACAACCTCGTCACCAAGCGGGCCATCGCCCACGAAGGCGCGACGATGGAGTGGATCGACGGCAACATCGGGTCCAAGGTGACGATGAAGTACCCGTCGATCTACCTGGTCGGCGAGCACGCCAAGGGGGAGACCCTGTCGGTGGCCTTCGCCGGGCCCGGTCAGCACCAGGACGCCGGCGCCAAGATGATCCACATGGCGCCGTACACGCAGTCGTCGATCGTCTCCAAGTCGATCGCGCGCGGCGGCGGCCGGGCCGGGTACCGCGGCGAGGTCCGCGTGGATCCCGCAGCGCACCACTCCGCGAACACCGTGCGGTGCGACGCGCTGCTGGTCGACACCATCAGCCGCTCCGACACCTACCCGGCCATCGACATCCGGGTCGACGACGTGCAGCTGGGCCATGAGGCGACCGTCTCGAAGGTCAGCGAGGAGCAGCTGTTCTACCTGATGAGCCGCGGCATGCCCGAGGACGAGGCGATGGCGATGATCGTGCGCGGCTTCATCGAGCCGATCGCGCGCGAGCTGCCGATGGAGTACGCCCTCGAGCTGAACAAGCTGATCGAGATGGGCATGGAAGGGAGCGTCGGCTAGGTGGCGGACACCGCTGAGACCGAGGTGCAGACGCTCTCCACCGACCCGGAGCACCCCGCCCAGGGCACCACGACGCCCGTCGTGACCGGGACCGGCACGCGGCCGTCGATCATCGCCGACGCGACGACCGGTCACGGCGACGTGCCCGTGCAGACCCGCAACGCCCGGTTCGCCTCGACCGACGTCACGGCCTTCCCGCCGGTGACCGGCCGGGAGGCGACCTGGAAGCTGACGCCGATCGCGGACCTGCAGGACCTGATCGGCGGTTCGCTCGACGGCTCCCGGTACGAGGTCGAGACGACCGCCACCGGCGGCGCCGAGGTCACCTGGGTCGGCCGGGACGACGCGAGGATCGGCACCGCGGGCGTCCCCGAGGACCGGGCCGCCGCGAACGCCTGGTCCTCCTTCCAGGAGGCCCTGCTCGTCCGCATCACGGGCGAGGAGCCCGCCGCGGCGACCGTCACCCGCACCGCGCTCGGCGCCGCCGCGCGCGGCGCGCACACGATCGTCGACGTCGCTCGCTTCGCGAAGGCCGTCGTGGTCCTCGACAACCGCGGCGACGCCCACCTGGCGGAGAACGTCGAGATCCTGGTCGGCGACGAGGCGGACCTGACCGTCGTGTCGGTGCAGGACTGGGCCGACGGCGCGAAGCACGTCGCGAACCACTTCGCCCGGGTGGGCAGGAACGCCCACCTGAAGCACGTCGTCGTGTCGTTCGGCGGCGGCGTCGTGCGGGTCAACCCCTCCGTCGTGCTCGCCGGCTCCGGCGCGGACGGCGACCTGCTCGGTGTGTACTTCGCCGACGCGGGCCAGCACCTCGAGAGCCAGGTCTTCCTGTTCCACGAGGCCGACCACACGAAGGGGCGCGTCGAGTACCGCGGCGCGCTGCAGGGCGACGGTGCGCACACGGTCTGGATCGGCGACGTGCTGATCGGCCCGGACGCGACCGGCACCGACTCCTACGAGCAGAACCGCAACCTCGTGCTGACCGACGGCACGCGGGCCGACTCCGTGCCGAACCTCGAGATCGAGACGGGGGACATCGCCGGGGCGGGCCACGCGTCCGCGACCGGCCGGTTCGACGACGAGCAGCTGTTCTACCTGCAGGCTCGCGGCATCCCGGAGGAGCTCGCCCGACGGCTCGTCGTGCGCGGCTTCCTCTCCTCGATCGTGCAGAAGATCGGGGTGCCGGAGCTCGAGGAGCGCCTGCAGGAGGCGATCGAGGCCGAGCTCGCCGGATCGGACCGCTGATGGCGGCCGAACGCGTGTGCGGCATCGACGACCTCGAGCAGGACTCCGCGCTCCGCGTGGTGCTCGGCGGCGTCCCGATCGCCGTCGTCAAGGACGCGAACGGCGACGTCTTCGCGATCGGCGACACCTGCACGCACGGCGACATCTCCCTCGCCGAGGGGTTCGTCGAGGACGACACCCTCGAGTGCTGGGCCCACGGCTCGAAGTTCTCGCTCACGAGCGGTCGCCCGCTCACCCTGCCGGCGTACCAGCCGGTCCCCGTCTTCGCGGTCACCGTGTCGGGCGGCGACGTCCTCGTCGACCCGACACCCGTGCCCGCCGATCAGCTCCCCGCCTGAGTAAGGAACACAGCATGGCCACCCTCGCGATCCGCGACCTCCACGTCTCGATCGAGACCGATCAGGGCACGAAGCCGATCCTCCGCGGCGTCGACCTCACCATCGCCGAGGGGGAGACCCACGCGGTGATGGGCCCGAACGGGTCCGGCAAGTCGACCCTCGCGTACACGATCGCGGGCCACCCGCGGTACCACGTCGACTCCGGCTCGATCACGCTGGACGGCCAGGACGTGCTGGCGATGACCGTCGACGAGCGCGCCCGCGCCGGGCTGTTCCTCGCGATGCAGTACCCGGTCGAGATCCCGGGGGTCACCGTGTCGAACTTCCTCCGGACCGCGAAGACCGCGATCGACGGCACGGCGCCCGCCATCCGCGGCTGGGTCAAGGACGTCCGCGGCTCGATGGAGGCGCTGCGGATGGACCAGACGTTCGCGGAGCGCAACGTCAACGAGGGCTTCTCCGGCGGCGAGAAGAAGCGCCACGAGATCCTGCAGCTCGAGCTGCTGAAGCCCCGCTTCGCGGTGCTCGACGAGACGGACTCCGGGCTCGACGTCGACGCGCTGAAGGTGGTGTCCGAGGGCGTGAACCGCGCGAAGGACTCGACCGGGCTCGGCGTCCTGCTGATCACGCACTACACGCGGATCCTGCGGTACATCGAGCCGGACTTCGTGCACGTGTTCGTCGCCGGCCGGGTGGCGGAGGAGGGCGGCCCCGAGCTCGCCGACCGGCTCGAGGACGAGGGCTACGACCGCTTCCTGACGGCCGAGGCGACCGCCTGATGCCCACGCCGCTCGCGCCGGAGCGCTTCGACGAGCTGTCCGAGGCGCTGAAGGACGTCGTCGACCCCGAGCTGGGCGTCAACGTCGTCGACCTGGGCCTGATCTACGACCTGAACTGGGACGACGAGAACGACGCCCTCGTCATCAACATGACCCTCACCTCCGCGGGCTGCCCCCTCACCGACGTGATCGAGGACGAGACCGCGCAGGCGCTGGACGGCCACGTGGAGCGGTTCCGGATCAACTGGGTGTGGATGCCGCCATGGGGCCCGGAGCGGATGACCGACGACGGCAAGGATATGATGCGCGCGATCGGCTTCCAGATCTGAGGCCCGACGGCGCCCGTCCAGCGGGTGGTTCGACGCGCGGTGGCCGTGCGCGCCGAAGCGCCGGTCAGCGGTCCTTGCGCGCGTCAGCCCGGTCGACCAGGGCCCAGGCGCCCCGGAGGACGCCGGCAGCGATCGCCGCCTTCACGAGGCCGCCGATCACGAACGGGTACAGCCCGCTTGCGAGCGTCTCGCCCCACGAGAGGTCCAGCGACGCCTTCAGCCACGGCAGGCCCAGGAGGAACACCACGCCGGAGCCGCCGACGAACGCGAGCATCCCGGTGAGCAGCCCGCGCTCCCAGCGGCGCTGCGCGAGCAGGCCGGTCGCGGCGGCCGCGAGCACGAAGCCCAGCAGGTAGCCGCCGGTCGGGCCGAGGATGGTCGCCGTGCCGCCGTCGAAGCCGGAGAAGACCGGGGCGCCGAGCGCGCCGACCAGCACGTAGAGGGCCATCGACAGCGCGCCGCGCACCGGTCCGAGTGCCGCGCCGACGAGCAGCACGGCCAGCGTCTGCCCGGTCACGGGCACCGGCCGGAGCGGGACCTCGACCTGCGCCAGCGCTGCTGTGAGGAGCATGCCGCCGACGACGAGCAGCGCATCGGTGACGAGGGACCGCGGCAGCACGCGGTCCGCGAGGACGGGACGGACGGGGGCGAGCGGGATCGAGGACACGGGCGGCTCCTTGGGGGGCCGGTCGGGCACCGGCCGCGAACTACACTAGGAGCGCTGCCCGCTCGGCCTTCTGTGCCGATCGAACAGGGCGTGCCCCGATCCGTCGTCGATCTCATCAAGGGAGTCCGTTCTGATCGCCGTGCACGGTCTCGAGATCACCATCGGTGCGCGCACCCTGATGGCCGACGTCGAGTTCCGGGTGGGCGACGGCGACAAGATCGGCCTCGTCGGGCGCAACGGCGCCGGCAAGACGACGCTCACGAAGACGCTCGCGGGGGAGACGCAACCGACGGCCGGCCGGATCGACCGCTCCGGCGAGATCGGCTACCTGCCGCAGGACCCCAGGGCCGGCGATCCCGAGCAGCTCGCCAGGACCCGGATCCTCGATGCGCGCGGGCTGGGCACCATCCAGCTGCAGCTGGCGGAGGCGACCGAGCGGATGGGCTCGGCGGACCCCGCCGTCGCGGAGAAGGCGATCAACCGGTACGCCCGGCTGGAGGAGGAGTTCCTCGCCCGCGGCGGGTACGCGGCCGAGGCCGAGGCCGCCTCCATCTCCTCCAACCTCGCGCTGCCTGACCGCATCCTCGACCAGCCCCTGAAGACGCTGTCCGGCGGGCAGCGGCGCCGCATCGAGCTGGCGCGGATCCTGTTCAGCGACGCCGGCACCCTGATCCTCGACGAGCCGACGAACCATCTCGACGCCGACTCGATCGTGTGGCTCCGCGAGTTCCTGAAGACCTACAAGGGCGGCGCGATCGTCATCAGCCACGACGTCGACCTGGTCGGCGACGTGGTCAACCGCGTCTTCTACCTCGACGCCAACCGGCAGGTGCTCGACGTCTACAACATGGGCTGGAAGCAGTACCTGAAGCAGCGCGAGACGGACGAGCAGCGCCGCAAGCGCGAGCGCCAGAACGCCGAGAAGAAGGCCGGGGCGCTGCAGCTGCAGGCCGCGAAGATGGGCGCGAAGGCGACGAAGGCGGTCGCTGCGCAGAACATGGTCCGCCGCGCCGAGCGCCTCCTGTCCGGGCTGGAGGAGGTCCGTCAGGTCGAGCGTGTCGCGAAGCTGCGCTTCCCGGACCCTGCGCCATCGGGGAAGACGCCGCTGATGGCCTCCGACCTGTCGAAGTCGTACGGCTCGCTCGAGATCTTCTCCGCCGTCGACCTCGCGATCGACCGCGGCTCGAAGGTCGTGATCCTGGGCCTGAACGGCGCGGGCAAGACCACGCTGCTGCGCATCCTGGCCGGCGTCGATCAGCCGGACACCGGGCAGCTGCAGCCGGGGTACGGCCTGCGCGTCGGCTACTACGCGCAGGAGCACGAGACGATCGACGTCAAGCGGTCGGTGCTCGAGAACATGGTGTCGGCGGCGCCGAACCTCACCTCGACGGAGGCGCGGCGCGTGCTCGGCTCGTTCCTGTTCACGGGCGACGACGGCGACAAGCCCGCAGGGGTGCTGTCCGGCGGGGAGAAGACGCGGCTGGCGCTGGCGATGCTCGTCGTCTCCGCGGCGAACGTGCTGCTGCTCGACGAGCCGACGAACAACCTCGACCCGGCGAGCCGCGAGGAGATCCTCGGCGCGCTCGCGAACTACACCGGGGCGGTCGTGCTGGTCAGCCACGACGAGGGCGCCGTCGAGGCGCTGAACCCGGAGCTCGTCCTCCTCATGCCGGACGGCACCGAGGACCTCTGCACCCCGGAGTACGCGGAGCTGATCAGCGTCAGCTGAGCGGTCAGCG
>NZ_CAXTOQ010000087.1:0-13993 GCF_964245895.1 uncultured Amnibacterium sp. | reverse complement strand
ATCTTGGGATTGTCGAATTTCGGCGTCGGCGAGGGGTCCATCACGTAGCGGCCGGCGACGAGCACCTGGGCGCGACCGTCGGGCGCCGCGAGCGAACCGTTCATCGGGATGAGCCTGTCATCTCGCTCGCGTCATCGCGCGCTCGCGCCGACGGTCGCGCGGAACCTTCCGCTGCACGGGTCGGTGCCCGATCATGCGGCGGTGTCGTGCTCCGCGTCGGCGGAGCGGACGAACCGGTCGTAGAGGACGGCGGCGAGCACGCCGCCGAGGACGGGGCCGAGGATGTACGCCCAGGCGGAGGTGAAGGACAGGTCGACGATCATCGGGCCGAGCGCTCGGGCGGGGTTCGCGGCGCCGCCGCTGATGGGCCCGGCGACGAGGACGCCGCATGCGAGGGCCGCACCGATGGCCACGGGCGCCGCGGCCGTGGGCACGCGGTCGTCGGTCGCGACCGCGACCACGACGAACACGAGCAGGAATCCGACCACGACCTCCATCAGGAAGGCCTGAAGGTCGTTGACCCCGCTGGTCGGGGCGGTGACGCCCAGCTTCGCGTCCGATCTCGCCGTGGGTCCGTATGCGGCCCACAGCACGAGCGAGGCGATGACCGCGCCGAGGATCTGGGCGACGACGTACGCCGGGACCGAGCGCCACGGGAACCTGCCGATGCTGGCGAGCCCGATGGTGACGGCGGGGTTGACGTGGGCGCCGGAAGCGTGTCCCAGTGCGGCGACGACGGCGGTGAGGGTCAACCCGAACGCGAGGGCGATGGCGAGGGAGTCGTAGGCGGCGCCCGCGGTGTTGCGGCCGAGCCCGGCGGCGACCGCGACGGCGGTGCCGACGAGGACGAGCAGGAACGTGCCGACGAGCTCGGCGGTCGCGGCTCGCAGCGTGGTGCGGCTGAGCATCGCGCTTCGCGCGTCGGGAGTGGGGGCGGGTGTACGCGGCATGTGCTTTCCAGGAGGAGGGAGATGGGATCGGCTTCGACGTGGCTGCGGGAGGGCGCTGTGCGCGCCCTCCCGCAGCCACCCGGTGATCAGCGGAAGACCTCCTTGACGTCCTCGCCGGTCTGCTTCACGCTCGCGGCGGCCTGGTCAGTCCTGCCCTCGGCTTCGAGGGACTCGTTGCCGGTGGCCTTGCCGGCGGCCTCCTTCGCCTTGCCGGTGAGGTCCTCCGCCGCGTTCGTGATCTTGTCGCCGAGTGCCATGGTGTGCTCCTTCTTCGAGGGGTGGTTCCCGCAGGTCAGGCGACCTGGGGGCGGGTGGCGGATCCGGTGCGGAACCCGCCGGTGAGCTGCACGAAGGTCGGCACGTCGGCGCCCACGATCTGCTCGAGATCCCGGACGGCGCCGCCGATCAGGTCGGACACGACGGCGGGGGAGATCCCGCGTCGGCACCGGGCGGTGACCTTCAGCATGGGGGTGCCGCGGACCTCGTACGCGGAGATGCGCAGGCCGGCGAGCTCACCTCGGTGCTGCAGGTGCTCCTCCAGCAGGGCCTTCGGGATCGCGAGGTCGATACGGGTGCGCGTGGCGCCGTCGTGCCGCTGGAGGGCGGCGGCGGTGCGGCCGTGACCCTGCTTGAGGATGAAGACCAGCAGCAGCACGATCAGCACCACCGTGACGACGATGATGCCGAGCACGAGCAGGCTCGCCTTGCCGACGGCGGGGTCCGCCACCCACGGCTGCGCGCCGCCGGCCAGGGACGTCGCGGTCTGCTTCCACTGCGAGATCACCGGCGGTACCGCGGCGAGCGCGATCGCGGCTGCGCCGGCGATCAGCAGCAGCAGTCCGACGAGGAGGATGAAGAGTCTGTTGAGGCCCCGGTTGGTGGTGTTCATCCGCCGACCCTGCCCTTCTTGTCGATGGTGACCCGGGTGCGGATCGGCGGGGTGAGCGCGAAGCCGTCGGCGGCATCCTGGACGTCGCGCTGCACCGCGGCACGGTCGATCGGGTTGCCGGAGATCGGCGTGATCCGGACCGTGGCGCTGCGTCGGCCGACGTTCGCGACGACCCGGTCGGGGCTGATCCCCGCGGTGCTCGCTGCGGTGCGGACGAGCGCGGAGCCGACGACCTCGTCGTCGACGACCGCGGCGGAGTCGCCGGCGCCGATGACGTGCCTGCCCCGGCGTCCCGCGGAGAGCGCGGCGACGATCAGGAGCAACCCGATCAGCGCGAGGACGACGCCTGCCGCGATCAGGATGCCGGCCTGGACGGAGGCGAGTCCGCGGATTCCGGAGGCCATCGCGTCCGGCGACAGGAGCAGGGCCGGCTGTCCGAGGGCGGCGAGGGCCGACTCGGTGCCGAGCCATGCCAGAGCGAGGATCGCGAGCACGGCGAGGGTGATCGCGAGGGTCGACTTCGAGGAGTGCAGCTCGCGCCGCAGCACCCGGTTCTGCAGCCGCTTCTCGGTGCTCATCGGACCCGCCTCTCCTGCTTGATGTCCGCACCGGTGAGCCGCAGCGCGAGTCGGGTCACCGCGGAACCGGTGATCGTGGAGACCCGGTCGATGATCACGGCCTCGGCTCGCTCGGCGCGGTCGGTGATGCTGCCGCCGGAGCGGTCGACCGAGTGCGGATCGTCCTGCAGCCGGCCGATGGACACGACGCGGATGGGGGTCTTCACGGCGAGGTCGAGGCGTCCGGCGTCGTCGTTCATCTCCGCCGAGACCCGCTTCGAGTCGACGCCGAACTGGTCGGCGGTCACGGCGCGAACGACCTTCTCGATCGCCCGCGCCGTGATGACCGTCCGTCCTCGAGGGGCCGGCGCGTCGCTCACGAGGAGCTGCGCCGGCCGCGGACCGCGTTCACGATCCCGGATACGTCCAGCTCGCCCGAGACGTACCGGCCGATCAGCGCGCCGACCAGGATCGCGATGGCGACGAGGATCATCGCGCCGAAGGTGAAGGTGATCCACACGATGGACAGCACGGCCGCGACGGCCATGCCCGTCTGCGTCGGGGTCACTGGACGCGCGACGGCTGGTCGTCGTCGTTGTCGTCGTCCTCGGACGGGATGTGCACGTCGGTGATCTCGACGTTCACCTCGGTCACCTCGAGGCCGACCAGGGTCTCGATGGCGGTCGTGACCGCGGTACGGATGCCGTCGGCGACGTGGTGCAGCGGGATCGGGTACTCCGCGACGACCTTCACGTCGACGGCGGCCTGGGTCTCCCCGACCTCGACGGAGATGCCCTGCGACTGGTCCTGCTGCCCCACGCGCTGGCGGAGCGCGCCGAGCGCACGCGCGGCGCCGCCTCCGAGGTCGTGCACGCCCGGCACCTCGCGGGCCGCGATACCGGCGATCTTCGCCACGACGCCGTCGTCGACCGTGGTCGTGCCGTGGCTCGTGTCGGCGTTCAGGTACTCGCCCGTCGGCGTGGCCGTCGAGGCCTTCCGCGAGGTGGCGACGGGAGCGGGGGTCGTGTTCGACATGGTCTCTCCAAGATCAGCGGTTCTGGGCAGCGTCGGAATAGCCCGACATAGGGATAGAGCGGGATCGGGTCCCGATCGTCATGGAGTTCAGCGAACTGCCAGCGATTCCCTCTGGTTGCCCAGGGACTCGGATGGCCGATCGGGCAGGCTCACGACGTGGTCGCGAGCGAGGGCATCGGTCCCGCTCTGGAGGATGCGGAGGACGCCTTCCTCGTCGGCCGGGCAGCGGAGGGCGACCTCCGGGCGTTCACCGTGCTGCTCCGCCGCCACAACGGCACGCTGCGTCGCTACGTCGAGCGTCTGACCCGCAACCCTGCCGATACCGATGACGTCCTGCAGGAGACCGCGACCATCGCGTGGCAGCACCTCGCGGACGTGGAGGATCCAGCGAAGGTCCGCAGCTGGCTGATCCAGATCGCGACGAGGCAGTCCCTGCGGCACCGGCGAGCCCGCCCCGACGAGGTCGAGCTGACCGAGGACCTCGTCGCCGTCGCCGGTCCCGACGTCGACGTCGATCGACTCGACGTCCGCAGGGAGCTGCAGGTCGTCATCGACGCCTTGCCTCGCCAGCAAGCGCGGTGCTGGATCCTGCGCGAGCTCGGCGGCTACCGGTACGGCGAGATCGCGCAACAGCTGCAGATCCCGGAGAGCACCGTGCGAGGCTCGCTCGTGCAGGCCCGCCGGACGATCCTCACGGCGATGGGAGGCCATCGATGAGCGACGTGGAGTCGCAGGCCGAAGCCGTCCTCGCCCTCGAGCCCGAGGACCTCGACGGCCACACCATCGAGCAGCTCGACGACTACCTCGAGAACGATCGCCGGCCGCCTGATGCGACGATCGACAACTCGCCCGCCTGCCAGATCGCGCTCGGCGCGCTGGAGCGTCTGCACGAGATCGCCGGCGACTACCTCGATCGCGACGACGGCCCTCGTGCCGGGACGGACGAGGACTGGATCTCGTCCGTCCTCGCCACCTTGCCGCTCGACACCCGAGCGGGCCGCCGCTTCCCGTACGAGACCGGTGACGACCACCTGCGGGCGCACGTCACCGAGGCGGCGATCCGCGGCCTCGTCCGCCGCACCGGAGACGCCGTGCCCGGCCTGCTGGTCGGCAAGGTCGCGATCGATGCAGCCGGGCCCGACCTCGAGGTCGTCGATCTCAGGATCGAAGCGGCGCTGCAGTGGGGAACGCCGCTCACCGTCGGCACCGCGGCCCTCCGCAGCGCCATCCGACGCACGATGCCGGATCACGCCCCGTTCGAGGTGCGGCGGATCGACATCCGGATCGTGGAGCTCCTCCTTCCCGCCCGAGACGTCCGGACCACGCGATGAGCGACGCCTCGGAGCTCGATCTCGCCGCGTCGCTGACGCGACTCGTCGTCGACATCCCGGGCGTGCGCGGGATCTACCCGCAGTCGGTCGTGTCCGCCGCAGTCGCGGGCCTGGTCCGCTCCGCATGGAGCGCGGCCACGGGTCTGCTCAAGGTCGAGCAGGACGGCGAGGTCGTCCGCATCACCGCGCGACTCGCCGTCGATTCGGAGCGGCGTTCGCGGGACGTCATCGCTGGGGTCCAGGCGACCCTCCTCGCGGCGCTCCCCGCTCGACCGCTCGAGCTCGACATCGAGATCGCGCACATCGACTGATCGGCAGCACGACCCCCGTGCCGGGAGCGCGGGCCGCTCGCCGGGTCGCCGACGGCACCGAGCCGCCGCGGCGTCCGCGCGCCCGCACCGCCGAGCGTCAGGACCTCGTTCGGTCCTCGGTGAACGCTCAGGACGTCGATCCCGCAGTCGTGTCGACGCGTCCCGGACCTCGTCGATCGTCACCTCCGCGGCCTCTGCACCCACGATGCCCGAGCGAGCATCCGGTCGACGTCACGCACCCCGGCTCGGGGCGAGCCGCTGGAACGACGACCGCACCCGCCGCTCGACGACGCGCGGGAAGACGCGCTCCGTGCCGGACGGCGACGTCCTGCGCGGCGCCGGAGCGCCGCCTTCAGCGCCACCGCGGTCGGGCGGGCGTGCCGCGCAGCCGATCTATCCGTGGAGCAGGCGCTGCAGCATGTCGCTCAGCGCCCGCCGCTCGGCGTCGTCGAGGGGGGCGAAGGCTGCAGCGCTGACGCGCCGCGTGATCTCGCGGCCCTCCTCGAAGACGCGCATCCCGTCCGACGTCAGCTCGGGACGGATCGCGCGGCCGGCGCCGGCGACGCGTCGGATCAGCCCGCGCTCCTCGAGACGCGTCGCGAGCGTGCCGAACGCCTGGTCGGTCTGGAAGGTGAGCACCGCGAGGTCGTGCAGCGAGGCGCCGGGGTTCGCGTGCAGGTGCCGGAGGGCGTCCCACTGCACGAGCGTCACGCCGAGCGGGCGCAGCGCCTCCGTCGCCGCCCGGTGCTGCTTGACCTGGAGGCGCTTGACGGAGAGCCCGAGCTCGGGCGGCGACGGACCCACCCGCCGATGCTACTGCGACGAATCATCTTGCTTATATACACATATTGATATACCGTGCCGCTCGTGCCCTCCCCCTTCTCGCTCACCATCCCCACCTCCTTCGGCGACGTGCCCGTCTCGGGCGACGAGCGCGGGTCCGGCCGTCCGGTCGTGCTGCTGCACGGGGGTGCCGGCCCGGTCTCGGTCGCGGGCTTCGCGGACCTCCTCGCCGAAGGGACGGGCTCGCGGGTGATCACACCGATCCATCCGGGCTTCGGCGGCACGCCGCGGCCGGAGGCGCTCACCTCCGTCGCCGGGCTCGCGGAGGTGTACGCCGGGCTGCTCGACGTGCTCGGGCTCGATAGGACGGTCGTGATCGGCAACTCGATCGGCGGCTGGATCGCGGCGGAGCTCGCGATCCGGCGACCCGCGCGGTTGGGCCGCATCGTGCTCGTCGACGCTGTCGGCAGCGAGGTCGAGGGGCACCCGGTGTCCGACGACCTCAGCCCTGCGAGCCTCGTCCAGCGCAGCTGGTACGACCCGTCGAAGGCCCGGATCCCTGACCCGGCACGGCTGTCGCCGGAGGCGCTCGTGATCCTGCGGGGCAACGGCACCGCTCTGACGCAGTACGGCGGCACGATGGTCGACCCGACCCTCCTCGGCCGCCTCGGCGTCGTGGAGGTGCCAGCGCTCGTGGTGTGGGGGGAGGCGGACCGCATCGCCGATCCCGACCACGGCCGCGCCTACGCCGCCGCGATCCCCGACGCGCGCTTCGAACTGCTCGAGCACACCGGCCACGTGCCGCAGCTGGAGACGCCAGAGCTGCTGCTCGGCGCCATCCGCGACTTCATCAGGTCCTGATCCCGCGTCGCGACGGGCAGCGGTGAGCGGGTCAGATCGGCGGGCGGGGGCGGAGAGCCCCGCTGTCCTCGCTCGCGAACAGGTCCGTGCCCGGCACGCGGCCGCTGCTGTCTGACCCCCTGCGGGCGGCCTTTCGGCCAGGGGATGTGCGCAACGTGCTCGGTCCCCGAGAGCGCCTCGGCGTCGCGGCTGGTCTCAGCCGGCGCCGCAAGCACTTGGTTGCTGCCGCTGGGTGGTGGCACTGCGTGACCAGCTGAGCGCGCCCGGCGCGTGAAGTGGACCGAACGACGGGGGTGGGGAAACCCCCTGCGACCCGGGCTTCCGTGATCTGCGCGCCCGGAGGGACTCGAACCCCCAACCTTCTGATCCGTAGGCACGGTCGACACGATTTCTAGGCTTCTCCCGGCTCAAGCGAGCTTCGAGATCCGCATGATTTCGCGGTTCGCCGATGCGCTCCGATCACGGTGCGACCGCTGGTCGCCGACAGAGTGCACACACGGTGAGCACACATCGACACCATTAGAGCCCTCTGTTTTTCGATCATCGGCACGGGGAGAACGCCGCCGACCCGCTCCCCGGCGGCTCGTACTTCTGCGGCTGTCACGTCGCCGGCCGCATAGCCCGCTTCAGCGGCCTCAAGCAAGGAGTCGCCGTCTGGTTGTGGGCGATCATCGTGGCCGTGCTGCTCGGCGTCGCCGGTGCGATCGCTGGAACCGAGTCCGGCATTCTGGGGAGCAGCGCGGGCGGGGCAATCCTGGTTGCCGCCTGCGGCCCGGCGCATCGTCGAGCGCATGTCGCGCGACCGTGACGCGGGCGGCCCTGGTCGTCTCGGCACATCTCTACCCGTCGGGTCCGGGCTTGGCGTGACCTCGGGTGCCTCCGGCGGGTTACGCGTCTCCTTGTGCGATCACTCGCCAGGGGTTGTGTTCCAGATCGCGGCGCCGGCAACGTCTTCGTCCGACGAGACCCCCAGGCCCCGGAGATGCGCGACGCGGTCGTGCATGTACTCCTCCGCTTTCGTGTTGTCCGGTTCTGGTGTTGCGGAATGGGTGCTTTCCACCACTACGGACACGCCCGCGTTCAGCAGGAAGGTGACGAGCACGTCGTCGCCGTCCGGTCCGATCGCGGCGACGTCGACGTCGACGTGGTCGGCGGATCCGGTCTGCCCCAGGAGGGTTGCGTACTCGATCAGCAGGTCCACGACCTCGTCGCCGGCGAGCAGCGATTTGTCCGCAATCGTGACGTGCTTCATCCGCCCGAACGTAGCTGTCCGGCCGCGGGCGTGCGCCCCCTTGACAAGTCGGTACGCGCAGCCACGGTGACGAAGAATGCTCGAATCGCTGTTACGCGTCCGCTTCGATCCCGAGGGCGTGCAGCGGGTTGGTGAACGTCTGCGCGCGGCGCCGCAGCTGCGCTGCGATCTCTGCTGAGCCTGCGATCTCCGCAGCAGGGGCGGCAGAGACGCTGAGCGTGCTCAGATGAATCGTCGGGCCGAGCATGAGCGTCAGCTCCTCTGTGCGCCCTTCACCCGCCACGGGGATCGAGGCGTATTCGTAGCTGTTGTACCGGGCGACCACGATCGCGAGCTCAAGCAGGGCAGCCGCGATCTCATCGGTCGTCACGGCAGCCACCCCGTCGTACGACACCGTTCTCACGGCAGCACCTCCCTCAAATGGAAGAACCATCGCTACCCGAAGACCGTCGATCCGTGGAACCCCCCGCAGCCGATTCGCGCGCAACGGGGACATCACTGCGGTCTGCGGATACGCTGCATGCGATTGCAAGGGAGGCTCGAGTGGGCAGCATCTCGTGCGACGGCGAGGCCGTCGAATTCGATGACCGCGTCCTGGCCCACCTGCAGATCGTCCTCGTTCAGCAGTTCCGGGCAGGCCAACCCGTCCTGCTGTCCTGGCTCGACCCGCTGTCCGAGGGCGACGGCCGCAGCGCGATCTGGCTCACCCCGGCCGCAATCCTGCACTTCAAGTTCACGGGCTCCCGAAGCCCGAGCATCGATCGCCAGTGGCTCGACAACTTGGGTCGATCCGCGTCGAGCGGACCGGGCATCATCGTCACGAATGATCACGGCGAACTCATCCGCGCAACGTCTCATCACCTCATCCGCCAGCCCCGCTGACTCGTCGCAGGATTGGCCGGATCAGAATGTGCGTGATCGTGCCGAGCCGGTTGCACCTGTCGTGCTAAGCGCTGTCATGAAGCGTGAGGTCGCCGTTCCGCGGGTTTTGATGGGCGCCATCAGGTCTGACGCGCTGCAGGTCGCCGGAGGGCGTCGAGGGCTGCGGGTAGAGCGCCCACGCGCAATCGTCGTCGACGGGGCGCCACGCCGGGACGTCGCCATTGCCGGCGCGTCCGCGGCTGGACAATTGGGAGGAGCAAGGTGAACGGTTTCGAGCTGTCGAGGTTGGAGACGCGAGATCCGGACCTGATGGCGGAGATGATGTCGAATGCGCTCGGCGCCGTGCAGATGTCGCCGATCGATACGACGGGCGCCTACTTCTCCATCGCGTCCGCGGTCGGCGCCTCCGTGTCGACGTTGGACTTCGAGCTCAGCTTTCGAGGGAGGGCGTCCCTCGACGGCCTGGAACGCGACGAGGCGGACCAGGTGTACTCGGTCGTCCACATCGATCCCGAGCCGGGTCACGGTCGGATCTGGGATCCCCGGGAACACGAGCTGAATGTGCTCCGTCCGGTCCTGTACCCGGACTGGGTGGGGTCGGAGTTCGACGGCTGCCGGTCCAGGGTCGTGAGCATCAGCCGTTCCAGCGTCCGCGATTACGCGCGACACCTCGCGGGGAACGAGGCGTTCGAGGTCCGCTTCACGGGACTCGAGCCGAGAAGCGCGCGTCTTGCCGAGCAGTGGTACCTGACCCGCCGCTACCTCATGGACACCATCGCCCTCACCGCGAGCGATCCCGAAGCGGGTCTCATCGGCCAGCAGCTCACCGGATTGATCGCTGCAAGCGTGCTGGCGACCTTCCCGAACACCCTCACCGAGTACCTCGACCGGCACGACGCGCGACCCGCGACCATGACCGCGGCGGTCCGCCGAGCCGTCAGCTACATCGATGAGCACCTGCAGGAGCCCGTCACCCTCGCCGATGTCTCGGTCGCCTCCCGCCTAAGCGTCCGCGCCCTGCAGGACGGATTCCGGCGCCACCTCGCAACCACCCCGATGGGTTACCTCCGGAAGGCGCGGTTGGACGCCGCGCGCCTCGAACTCAGTGCGAGCGATCCCGCTCGGCAGACCGTCGCAGCGATAGCCCGCAGATGGGGGTTCGCTCACCTCGGCCGTTTCGCCAAGGACTACCAGGACGTCTTCGGCGAGAAACCGAGCGAGACACTCCGCCGCTGATCTATGCCCAGAGAGCGCCCAAGCGAACCCCCCCCTCTCACGAGGAAGGCGCCTCCGAAGGACAAGGATGAGATAGGGCTCCCGAGGTCAACGGTCGAGGACGTACTTCGGGGAGACGCCGTACTGCTGGCGGTAGTGCTTCGCGAACGTCGACGGGTCGGCGTAGCCCCACCGATGCGCGATCTCGCGGACGGTGTCGCCGAGTGTCGGGTCGCCGCGGACGAGGTCGTCGTGCGCGGCCGCGAGGCGGGCACGACGAAGAGACGCGCTGAGACCGCAGCCGGCAGGGGAGTGGCCGCGGAAGATCTCCTGCACCTCGAGGGTGGAGGCGCTGACCGTTCGAGCGACGTCCTCGACTGTGATGGGAAGGGAGGCGTGGTCGTCGATGAACTGCTGTGCGATGCGGTAGCGGCGCAGGCGGCCCTCGGCGGTGATCGTGCGGCGTCTCCGGTCGCCGGTCAGCCGGTAGCTTTCAAGCAGCGTGACCGCCAAGGATCGGTAGAGCGAGCTCCGGAGGATGGGCGTGTGGAATAGATCCGTCTCGGCGGTGTGCTGCGCCATCACGAGCAGTTCGCCGAAGATTCGTCCGTGCTGCTGGTCGACCGGGAGTGGGCCGTCGAAGTCGAGCCGGAACCGGTCGTCGCCGTACAGGGCACGCCCGAACTCGGTCAGTGGCTTCTGTTTGAGGAATAGCGTGAACTGGTCGACCGCGTCCAGCCGGCCGAGGGTCGGGCCGGTGAGGCTCTGCATCCAGGGGAGTTCTCCTGTGCCTCGCTGATCTCCGGTCTCCCACTCGAGCGCGCCGGAGCGGGCATAGGCGACCGTGACGGTGTCATCCGGCTCGTTCGTCCCCTCGAAGTAGCCGGCGACTTCGAAGTGGAGCAGCGAGAAGCGGTCGTCGCCGTCCAACCGGACGCGGTGTCGCAGGTCGGCGTCGCTGTCGATCCGCGCGTTTGGGGAAACCTGCAGGATGCTCTCCTCCGCCTGCTCCCGCGACGCCTCGACCTGCCAATAGAACGTCTCGCTCACGCAGCACTCCCTTCAGACGTAGGAGCCAGGTGGGACATCGGTTCCCGAGCAGGTGATGCACGCCGACGGCTCGTCCTGCTCAGCCGAGCCAGACGCTACGCGTTCTGGGTAAGAGACGCGCCCGCGAATCGAAACCCTCGATTGCACCGCAGAATGCGACAGAACCAACACGTCGTCCCCTCGCTCGCTACGACGACGTGCTCTATTACGGGCGGGGGCCGCGACTACTCCACCCCGGACTGTTGAAGTCGATCCCGTCACGAGGGCGGGCAAGGTACCGCCGAAGGCGAGGACGACCCTGGCTATCGCGAACGAGCAGGTGACGTTGCGTTGGCGATCCCTGATCCGCGAGTTCTGTGGTCGATCACGACCCGTCCTCCCTCGTCGTGTGCTTCGCTGCGCGCGACGGGTCTTGCGATGGGTTTCGTCGCGTTCGCCCTGTCCTGGCCTGCCACCTCCGCTGGCGCGGCTCCTGAACCACCCCCACTCAGCGAAAAGCGTGCTGAGCAGGGGTGGTTCAGGAGTGCAGGTGGCAGGCCAGGACAGGGCAAAAGGAGAACAGGGGAGTGATGGGAAGGAGATGGAGAGGAGAGGGAAGGAATGGGTTGTGACGGGGTGACACAGGTGGGGTGCGGTGGGGGAGTGGTGGGTGGTCACGTGGTGAGGAGTGGGTGCGGGTCGGGAGGGGTGGCCGGTGGGTGGGGTGCGGCGGGTGTGGGTGACGGGTCGGGATGAGCGGGTGTGTGAGTGGTTGCGGATCGTGCGGGTGTGCGATGTGCAGTCGATCCGCTGGGTCCTCGGTTCGCTGAACGGGTCGAGCGGGCCGGTGTCGACGAGGGCGGCGCAGGCGTGGTGTTCCCGGATGGAGCACGTCGGCCTGATCGAGCGTGCGAACCTCGGCGCCCCCGGCGGTTCGTGGTTGTGGGGGACGTATGAGGCCACAGGGCAATCCCGGCCGAACGTCTACACTCAGACCGCGCGGCACGAGGTCGCGGTCGCTGCGGTGTCGGCCCGATACCTGGCAGCGGGCTTCGGATGGCAGCGGGACGACAAGCCGCCGTTCGCCGGCGGGCACCAGGCCGACGGCGTCGCCCTCGGCCGACGCTCGATCGAGCTGATCGAGGTCGAGCTGACGCCGAAGCGGGCGCCGCGGTATGCGTCGATCTTCACCGCGTTCCAGCGGCGCCTGGACTACGGGGACGCGAACCGCGTGGACTACCTCTGCACGGAGCCAGCGGCTCGCGCGGTGCGCCGGTCGCTGTCGTCCTCGCCGTCCGGGCGCGCAGTGGCACGGTTCGTCTCCGTCCGAACCATGTTCGACTCCCGCGGCGGCATCGCGCCGTGACCCTCCACAGCCCTGATTCGGCGACATCTGAGTTCGGGAGCCGCCCGCTGTGCGCACACGTCCGAGCGCGTACGGACACTGATCCGCTGCCGCGCACCAGTAGCGGAAGCCAGGGAGGGGACCGATATGGCTGATCTCTATCGTCGCTGCGGGTGCCGAACCGACGGGCATCTCTACCCGCCCCTGCCATCCGGTGCCACCGCGGAACAACGCGCGGCGACCTGCCCGCACCTCGTGGCCGATGCGAAGCACGGGTCATGGGGCTTCGCGCTGTCAGCAGGGAAGGACTCGGCGTCGGGGCAGCGCATCCAAGTCCGCCGGATGGGATTCCCGACCAAACGAGCCGCTCAAGCCGAGCGCGCCCGCCTGCTCGCACAGGTGGCGAGCGGGCGCTACTCGCACGACCGAAGTCTCACGGTCCGCGAGTGGCTTTCCGAATGGCTCGAGCGACGGGTGCGCGACGGCCTCCGACCGTCGACGACGGTCATGTACCGGCGGTACGTCGAGCGTGACCTGCAGCCCGGACTGGGGCACCTCCGCCTCAGCGAACTGCGTCATCACCACGTCGACCGCTTCCTGCAGGCGCAACTCGCCAGCGGTCGTGGCGTCGTGACCGTCCGACGCATGCATGCGGTGCTGTCCAGCGCGCTCAGCGCCGCGCATCGGCTCGATCTCGTCGAGGCCAACGCGGCCTCGAACATCGGTCTGCCTCCTGAACGGCCGCAGAGCCGTCAGATGTGGGAGCCGGCACAGGTCGGGCGCTTCCTCGACAACGCGAGCACGGACCGGCTCGGACCTCTGTTCGAGATCGCAGTCTTCACCGGTCTCCGCCGCGGCGAGCTGCTCGGTCTCCAGTGGGCGGACCTCGATCTCGACCAAGGCGAGCTCGTCGTCCGGCGGCAGAGAGTGGACGCGGGCGGACACGCCGTCGAAGGCGAAGCGAAGACCGCGGCTGGGCAGAACCGCCGAGTCGGACTCGGGCCGGTCGCCATCGCGGCCTTCGAGACGTGGGCGACCACGCAGAAGACCGACCAAGGCGCGTGGCAGAACCAGTGGCAAGGCGCCGACTGGGTCTTCACGCGCGAGGACGGGGCGCCACTCTTGCCGCAGTTCGTCACGAAGCGATTCGAACGCCTCGTCCTGCAAGCCCAGCTCCCGACCATGACCTTCCACGGGCTGCGGCACCAGCACGCCTCCCTGCTGATCGCTCAAGGTATCGATCTCGCCGTCGTGTCGAAACGCCTCGGTCACTCATCGATCGCGATCACGAACGACCTCTACAGCCACCTCTTAAGAGACACGAACAGGCAGGCGGGCGAAGCAGCCGAGGCGCTGGTGCCGCGAGGCGCGGAAGCACCTGCGCGGCCGACTGCGCACACATTGCACACACGAGGACCGAGAGGGCGGGGCAAGAAAGAAGCCCCGGCCGAAGATTTCCTCTTCTGACCGGGGCTTCCGTTCGCGCGCCCGGAGGGACTCGAACCCCCAACCTTCTGATCCGTAGTCAGATGCTCTATCCGTTGAGCTACGGG
>NZ_CAXTOQ010000086.1:0-14018 GCF_964245895.1 uncultured Amnibacterium sp. | reverse complement strand
ACATGGCCGGGAAGGATGCCGCAGCGCGCTGCCGCACGGGCCGGATCGGCCTGGGGAGGAGCGGATCCCGCACCCTCGCCCGCGCATCCCCGGCCCCTTCGCTTCGTGTGCGGCCGAGACGCGCATCTGCGGCTCGGGCCCGGGCCGCAGATGCGCGGACGAGCAGCAGATGCACGGATGAGCAGCAGACGGCTCGTGACCAGGGCCGGCGCGCGGGAGGATGTCCGCATGCGTGCGGTGCAGTTCGAGCAGTACGGCGGGCCCGAGGTCCTCGAGATCGCGGAGGTCGACGAGCCGCATCCCGGTCCGGGGCGGATCCGGATCCGGGTGCACGCGGCCGGCGTGAACGCCGCCGACTGGAAGATCCGCGAGGGCCTGATGGCCGGAGGGAAGCCGCTCGCGCGGCCGGGGCGGGTCGGGCTGGACGCCGCCGGCGTCGTCGACGAGCTGGGCGAGGGCGTGACGGACGTGCGCGTCGGGGACCGGGTCTTCGGCTCGGGCAGCGGCACCTTCGCCGACCTCGCCGTCCTCACCGCATGGGCGCGGCTGCCGCATCACATCCCGTTCGAGGAGGGCGCGGCCGCTCCGGTCCCCGTCGACACCGCCGTGCGGATGCTCGAGGCGGTCGCCGCGACCGAGGGCGACACGATCGTGCTGTCCGGCGCGGCCGGCGGGGTCGGGACCGCCCTGATCCAGATCGCGAAGGCACGCGGGCTGATCGTGATCGGCACCGCGAGCGCCGCCAACCAGGAGTACGTCGAGGCCCTCGGGGCGCTGCACACCACCTACGACGACGGCTGGGTCGACCGGGTGCGCTCGCTCGCGGTGGCGGAGGTGGACGCCGGGTTCGACCTGGCGGGCGCCGGCGTGCTGCCTCAGCTGATCGAGCTCACGGGCGACCCGTCCCGGGTGGTGTCGATCGCCGACTTCTCGGCCCCGCAGCTCGGCGCCAAGGTCACCGCCGGCGGCGGGGACAAGCGCGCGGCGCTCGCGGAGGCGGCCCGCCTGTTCGAGGCCGAGGAGCTGCGGATGATCGTCGAGCGCACGTTCACGCTCGAGCAGACGCCGGAGGCGCAGCGGCTCAGCAAGGCGGGTCACGGCCGCGGCCGATCGGCGGTCGTGCTGCATCGATGATCCTGTCGGCGCGCTCCCGGCGCGCTGTCGGCTGACGTCCGGCGACGCATGGGACGCTGCGACGCGATGAGCGAGATCCGGTACCACCGCAGCAGCGCGGAGCTGTGGCGGGGCTTCAGCCCCGACCAGGCTCTCGACTGGACGCGCGTGCTGCGGATGCACTGGCCCAGCTGGCCTGGCGCGACCGCGATGTGGCTGCTCAGCACCGGCCTGCAGGAGGGGAAGCCCGCGGGGCTCCCGGACTGGGTCGAGCGGGCACGGCAGGCGGAGCTGGCCGGCTTCACGCCGCAGCGCTACGACCGCCTCCACCGCGCGCTGGACGCCGTCCCCGCGGTCGAGCACCCCTCGCACCCGGACAACGCGCCGGACCCGCGCTGGCCCGTCCACCTGATCCGGCTGTTCGACGCGGCCATGTGGGCGGACTGGCCGTGGCTGATCGGGTCCGGCTGGAAGGACGAGGAGGCGGTGCGCCTCCTGCTCACGGCGAAGGACCTCCTGCGCTGAGTCCTCGCGGAGCGCGCACTTGACTGAGTGAGTACTCACTCCTAGCGTGGCGGCATGACGCCGACCACGGAGGCCGAGACCGAGCTGCCGGTCCGCGAGCGGGCGCGCCCGATGGCCCCGGAGGAGCGCCGCCGAGCGCTGGTCCAGTGCGTGATCCCCCTGCTCGCCGAGCACGGGCGGGACGTGTCGACGCGGCAGATCGCGGAGGCGTGCGGCGTGGCCGAGGGCACCGTCTTCCGCGCGTTCGGCGACAAGGAGTCCCTGATCGCCGCGGCCGTGGAGGCGTACTTCGACCCGGAGCCGTTCCGGGCGGCGCTCGCCGCCGTCGACCACGCGCTGCCGCCTGAGGAGAAGATCCGGCAGGTCTTCATCCTGCTGCGCGAGCGGTTCACCGGGGTGATGGGCTTCATGTCGGCGCTGCGGATGCAGGGCGGCCCGCCCCCGTCCATCCGGCGCGCGGACTCCGGCTGGATGGCCGTGCTGGAGGCGCTGCTCGAGCCCGACCGGGCCGCGCTCGCGGTGCCGCCGCGGACCATCGCGCGGTACCTGCGCCTGCTCGCCCTGTCGAGCGCGATCCCCCACCTGCACGGCGACCGCGGCCTCGAGCCCGACGAGATCGTGCACCTGATCCAGCACGGCGTGCTGCTGCCCGACACGGAGGAGGACTGATGCTGGCGAGGCTGCTGCTCGCGTACCTCCGGCCGTACCGGATGCTGCTGCTCGGCGTGATCGTGTTCCAGGCGGGGCAGTCGATCGCCTCCCTCGCGCTGCCCAGCCTGAACGCCGACATCATCGACCAGGGCGTCGCGAAGGGCGACACCGGCACGATCCTGCGCATCGGGGTGGTCATGCTCGCGATCACGCTGGTGCAGATCGCCTGCTCGATCGTCGCGGTGTGGTTCGGGGCGCGCACCGCGATGGCGTTCGGGCGCGACGTGCGGCTGGCCGTGTTCGACCGCGTCGGCGCGTTCTCCGAGCGGGAGGTGTCCCGGTTCGGCGCCGCGTCGCTGATCACCCGCACGACGAACGACGTGCAGCAGGTGCAGATGCTCGTGCTGATGACCTGCACGATGCTGATCTCGACGCCGATCCTCGCGATCGGCGGCGTGATCTTCGCGATCCGCGAGGACGTCGGGCTGTCCTGGATCGTGGTGGTCGCCGTGCCGGTGCTGCTGCTCGGCGTCGGCCTCGTGATCTCGCGGATGACCCCGCAGTTCCAGCGGATGCAGGTGCGCATCGACGCGGTGAACCGGGTGCTGCGCGAGCAGCTGACCGGCATCCGCGTCATCCGCGCCTTCGTGCGGGAGCCGGTCGAGACCGCGCGCTTCGCCGAGGCGAACGACGCCGTGACCGACACCGCCGTGCGCGCCGGCCGCTGGTTCGCCCTGATGTTCCCGTTCGTGATGCTCGTGCTGAACGTCTCGAGCGTCGCCGTGATCTGGTTCGGCTCGTTCCGCATCGACGACGGCACGCTGCAGGTGGGCCAGCTGACCGCGTTCCTCAGCTACCTGGTGCAGATCCTGATGGCCGTCATGCTCGCCACGTTCCTCGCGGTGATCCTGCCCCGCGCGACCGTCTCCGGCGGCCGCATCCAGGAGGTGCTGGAGACGGACTCGAGCGTCCTGCCGCCCGCCGACCCCGAGCCGGCTCCCCCGGCGACCGGGTCGCTCGAGCTGCGGGAGGCGACCTTCGCCTACCCGGGCGCGGAGCACCCGGTGCTGCACGAGGTGAGCCTCGCCGCCCGGCACGGGGAGACCGTCGCGATCATCGGCAGCACCGGGTCGGGCAAGACGACGCTGGTGAACCTCCTCCCCCGGCTCTTCGACGTGACCGGCGGCGCCGTGCTCGTGGACGGGGTCGACGTGCGGCGGCTCGACCCCGACGACCTGTGGCAGCGGATCGGGCTGGTGCCGCAGCGGGCCTTCCTGTTCAGCGGCACGATCGCCTCCAACCTCCGCTACGGCGGGCCGGAGGCGACCGACGCCGAGCTGTGGGCGGCCCTCGAGACCGCGCAGGCCGCCGACTTCGTCCGGGCGATGCCGGAGGGGCTCGACGCGCCGGTCGCGCAGGGCGGCACCAACGTCTCCGGCGGTCAGCGCCAGCGCCTCGCCATCGCGCGGGCGCTGGTGAAGCGGCCGCCGATCCTGGTCTTCGACGACGCGTTCTCCGCGCTCGACACCGGCACAGACGCCCGCCTGCGGGCGGCGCTCGACCGCGACCACGGCGACACCACGCGGATCGTCGTCGCGCAGCGGGTCTCGACGATCGTCGGGGCCGACCGGATCGTGGTCCTCGAGGCCGGCCGGGTCGTCGCGAGCGGCTCGCACGACGAGCTGCTCGCCTCCTCCCCCGAGTACGGCGAGATCGTCGCGAGCCAGCTCGCGGTGGAGGAGGCGGCATGAGCGCGCCGAACCCGGGCGTCGCCGCCCGCGGACCCGCGCCCGCCGGAGCCCGCCGCGGCGGACCCGGCGGCATGGGCATGGGCATGCCGGCGGAGAAGGCCATGCGGTTCGGGCCGTCCGCGAAGCGCCTGCTCGGCCGCCTCGCCCCCGAGCGGGTCGGCGTCGCGGTCGTGCTGGTGCTCGGCGTGATCAGCGTCGTGCTCACGGTGCTCGGCCCGCGCCTGCTCGGCGACGCGACGAACCTCGTGTTCGCCGGCGCGCTCGGCAAGGACCTGCCCGCCGGCCTCACGAAGGCGCAGGTCATCGCCTCGCTCGAGCAGCAGGGCGAGGGGTCCCGCGCGGACCTCCTCCGCACCCTGCCGATCGTGCCCGGCCAGGGCATCGACCTCACCGCGCTCGGCACGCTGCTGATGGTCGTGCTCGGCCTCTACGTCGTCGCGTCCCTGTTCTCGTTCCTGCAGGGCTTCGTGCTGAACGCGATCACCCAGCGGACGGTCTACCGGCTGCGCGCCGACGCGGAGGCGAAGATCCACCGCCTGCCGCTCGCCTACTTCGACCGGGTGCCCCGGGGCGAGCTGCTGAGCCGGGTGACGAACGACATCGACAACATCCAGCAGTCGCTGCAGCAGACGCTGAGCCAGGCGGTCAACTCGATCCTGACCGTCGTCGGCGTGATCGTGATGATGTTCGTCATCTCGCCCCTGCTGGCGCTCGTCGCGCTCGTGACGGTGCCGTTGACGCTGTTCGTGACGACGCAGATCGCGAAGCGGTCCCAGCCCCTGTTCGTGCAGCAGTGGACGCACACCGGGGCGCTGAACGCGCAGATCGAGGAGGCGTACAGCGGCCACGCGCTGGTCAAGGTGTTCGGCCGGCACGAGGAGGTCGCGACCCGCTTCCAGGCGAAGAACGAGCAGCTGTTCGGGGCCTCGTTCGGCGCCCAGTTCATCAGCGGCATCATCATGCCCGCGACGATGTTCATCGGGAACCTGGTCTACGTGGTCGTCGCGGTCGCCGGCGGCGTGCTCGTCGCGGGCGGGTCGCTGTCGCTCGGCGGCGTGCAGGCGTTCATCCAGTACTCGCGGCAGTTCACCCAGCCGCTCAGCCAGCTGGGCTCGATGGCGAACCTGCTGCAGTCCGGCGTCGCCTCCGCCGAGCGCGTCTTCGACCTGCTCGACGCCGAGGAGCAGTCGAGCGACCCGGTGGAGGAGGCGGTCCCGCAGGACCGCTCGGGCCGGCTCGCGTTCGAGCACGTCGCGTTCTCCTACGACCAGGAGAACCCCCTGATCCGCGACCTGTCGCTCGTCGCCGAGCCCGGCCACACCATCGCGATCGTCGGACCGACGGGCGCGGGCAAGACGACGCTCGTGAACCTGATGGAGCGGTTCTACGAGCTGGACGGCGGCCGCATCACGCTCGACGGCGTCGACATCGCGCGGATGGCGCGCGCCTCCCTCCGGTCGCGGATGGGCATGGTGCTGCAGGACACCTGGCTGTTCGGCGGCACGATCCGGGACAACATCGCGTACGGCCGGCCGGGCTCGACCGAGGAGGAGATCCTCGCCGCGGCCAGGGCCGCGTACGTCGACCGGTTCGTGCACGCGCTGCCGGACGGCTACGACACGGTGCTCGACGACGAGGGCGGGAACGTCTCCGCCGGCGAGAAGCAGCTGATCACCATCGCCAGGGCGTTCCTCGCCCGGCCGAGCGTGCTGATCCTCGACGAGGCGACCAGCTCGGTCGACACCCGCACCGAGCTGCTGGTGCAGCAGGCGATGGCCGCGCTGCGAGCGGACCGCACGAGCTTCGTGATCGCCCACCGGCTCTCCACGATCCGCGACGCGGACCTCATCCTCGTGATGGAACACGGCGACATCGTCGAGCAGGGCACCCACGACGAGCTGCTCGCGGCGGGCGGCGCGTACGCGCGGCTCTACGAGGCGCAGTTCGCGGGGGCGGTCGAGGGCTGAGTAGCCTCGCCGGGTGAGGGATCAGCCGCTGGTGCGCGTGCTGGGTCCCGTCCGGTTCACCTCGCGCTCGGGGGACGACGTCGCGCCGTCCGGCGCCCTGCCGCGCCGCCTGCTGGCCTCGCTCGCGCTGGCCGGGCAGGAGGGGCGCAGCGTCGCGGGCCTGACCGACGACCTGTGGAGCGACGAGCCGCCCCGCAACCCGCGCGGCGCCCTGCAGATGCTCGTCTCCCGCGTCCGGTCCGCCGCCGCCGACGGGCTGCTCGAGTCCACCGCGACCGGCTACCGCGTGGACGCCTCCGACCTGCTGACGGCCGAGCGGGCCGACGCGGCGGGCGCCGCGGCCGCGCTCGCGCTGTGGACCGGCGAGCCGGGCGCCGACCTCGACGACGGGACGGCGGAGGAGCTGCGGCAGCGCGCGGGCCGGGCCCGCATCCGCCTGCTGGCCCTGCACGCGGCGACGCTGCTCGACGGCGACCGCGGCGCCGAGGCGATCCCCGTGCTCGAGCGCCTGGTCGCCGCCTCGCCGCTCGACGGCGAGCCGGTCGGCCGGCTGATGCGCGCGCTCGCCGGGGAGGGGCGGACCGACGCCGCGATCGCCGCGTTCGCCGCGCACCGCGAGCGCCTCGCCGACGCGCTCGGCGCCGATCCGGAGCCCGCGCTCGTGCGGCTGAACACCGAGCTGCTGCGCGGCGCGGCAGCCCCCGCGACGGCGGAGCTCGTCGGCGTGCGCACCTCGACGACGGCCCTGCTCGGCCGGGAGGACGACCTCGCCCGGCTGCTGAGCGCGGTCCCCGCGCACCGGCTCACCTCCATCGTCGGCACCGGCGGCCTCGGCAAGACGCGGCTCGCCCACGAGACCGCGCTGCGCCTGGCGGACCGGTTCGAGCGGATCGTGTTCACCGAGCTGGTCGGGGCCCGGGCGGCGGAGGACGTCGAGCTCGTGCTCGGCGCGGCGGTCGGCGCCAGGTCGCTGCAGCGGGCCAGGCGCCTGACCGAGCCGATGCCCGCTGACCTGCCGACCCGGACCCGGGAGATCCTGGCGGACCGGCGCACGCTGCTCGTGCTCGACAACTGCGAGCACGTCGTCGACGCCGCCGCGGCGCTCGCCGACGACCTGCTCGCGACCATCCCCGGGCTCACCGTGCTGACGACGAGCCGCGTGCCGCTGCTGCTGCCGGGCGAGGCCGTCGTCGCCCCGCAGCCGCTGCCGCCGGCGACCGCCGCCTCGGCGCTGTTCGTCGACCGCGCGACGGCGGCCCGGCCGGGCGCCGCGCTCGACGCGGCGCTCGTCGAGCGCGTCTGCGCCCGGCTGGACGGGCTGCCGCTCGCCATCGAGCTCGCCGCCGCCCGCCTCCGGTCGATGACGCTGCCGGAGCTGGACACCCGGCTCGCGGACCGGTTCGCGGTGCTGGTCGGCGGCGACCGCAGCGCTCCCGACCGCCACCGCACCCTCCTCGCCCTCATCGAGTGGAGCCGGCGCCTCCTCTCCCCCGCAGCCGCCGACGCGCTCGCGACGCTGGCGGTGTTCCCCGACGGCTTCACCGGCGACTCCGCGAGCGATCTGCTCGGCGCGGACGCCGCAGAGGTGCTCACCGAGCTGGTGGACCAGTCCCTGCTCGCCTTCGTCGAGGCGCCGGGCGGCGCGGGCCGGTACCGGATGCTCGAGACCGTGCGGGAGTACGGGCTGCGCGACCTCGCCGAACGCGGGCGGACGGCGGTCGCCGCCCGCGCGCTCGACGACTGGGCGCTGCGGTTCGCGCGCCGCACGGCCCCCGGACTGACCGCGGGCGTCCGGCCGGCGGTGTCGCGCGTCGTCGCCGTCGAGGAGGAGACCCTGCTCGTCGTGCTGCGCGGCGCCGCGGACCGGCCCGCGGTCGCGATGGCGGTCGGCGCGCTGCTCGCCGAGCTGTGGGTGTACCGCGGCGAGTTCGCGTCGATCGTCGGCGTGCTGCCCGCGCTGATCGAGGCCGGCCGCCACCGGCCGCGGTCGGAGGCCGAGCAGGAGGAGTCGGTCCGCGGGCTCGCGCTCGCGGCCTCGATCGCGATGCTCTCCGTCCGGCCGGAGGTGCCGCGGTCGCTCGCGCTGCTGCGGCGGGCCCTCGGCACGGGCGATCGCCGCGGCTTCTGGCGGGTGCTCGCGGCCGAGCTGGTGCTCAGCCGCGACCTCGACACCGGCGTCGCGGCGCTCGACCGGCTGACCGGGGATCCGGATCCGCTCGTGTCCTCCTTCGCGCACCTGATGCGCGCGCAGCTGCACGAGAACGAGGGCGCCGTCGCGGCCGCGATCGGCGACCTCGGGGCCGCGGAGGCGATCGCGGCGCGGCAGGGCTACACCTGGTTCCGCTTCCTCGCGCGGACGAACCTCGTGTCCCTGCTCGGCCAGCGCGGCGAGCACGCGGAGGCGCTCGCGGTCGCGCGCCGCGCCAGGCAGGAGATCGTCGAGCTGGACGTCGACACCGACCTGCGGCAGCTGGACTGGCTGATCGGCGCGAACGCGATCATCACCGGCGATCTCGCGGAGGGCGAGCGGATCTTCGGGCGGCTCGCCGCGAGCCGCGGCCGGGGCGGCCCCGCCGACGAGGCGGACGACCGGGCGCTCGCGCTCGCGGGCCTCGCCGAGGTCGCGGCCGCGCGGGGCGAGTGGGCGGAGGCGCTCGCGCGGTGGGACGAGGCCGTCGCGGTCGTCGGCCGCGCGTCCTCCCCGTGGCGGGTGGTCATCGATGCGGCGGCGCTGGCCGGGCGGGCGGCGCTCGGGGTGCCGTCCGCCGAGCTCGAGCGGCCCTACCGGCGGGTGCGCACGCTGCTGATCGCGATCCAGCGGCTGCAGGGCGGCCGGTTCGACGCCCCGGTCGTCGGCGCCGGCATGGTCGGCCTCTCCGCGGTGCTGCGCCGCACCGACGCCGCCGCGGCGGACGACCTCGCCGCGCTGGGGCTCGCGCTCGGCGCGCGGCGCGACCTCGCCTCCATCGACGCCGCGGCCCGGGGCGTCGTCCCCGCGCCCTTCGGCCACGAGGAGGCCGCACGGCGGGTGGTCGCGATGCTGCGATCACCCGCCGTGCGGCGGCCCGGACCGGTCGTCGGGTAGCCCTGCGGCTCAGGCCTTCCGCATGTAGGCGCGCACGGTGAGCGGGGCGAAGACCGCCACGACCACGGCGGCACCGAGCAGGGTCAGCCACACGTCGCCCGTCACCTGCTGGTCGTTGACCATGGTCCGGACCGCGGTGATGAGGTGCGAGACCGGATTGATCTCCGCGAAGGTCTTCAGGGGCTCGGGCAGCGTCGTCGTCTGCACGAAGGCGTTCGAGAGGAACGTCAGGGGGAAGAGCACGAGGAACGAGATCCCCTGCACGGAGCCCGCCGTCCTGGCGAGCATGCCGAACAGCGCGAAGATCCAGCTGATCGACCAGGCGACCACGATCACGAGCAGGCCGGCCAGGACCGTCCAGCCGATGTGGTCGACGATCTGGTGGTAGCCCATGATCGCGCCGACCACGAACGTGATCGTCGTCGCGATCGCGTACCGCACGGTGTCGGCGAGCAGCGCGCCGGCGAGCGGTGCGATACGGGCGATCGGCAGGGACCGGAAGCGGTCGAAGACGCCCTTGTCCATGTCCTCGCGCAGCTGGACGCCCGTGACGACCGAGCCGGTGATGACGGTCTGGACGAGGATGCCCGGGATCAGGGTCGGCAGGTACTTCGTGACGTCGCCGGCGATGGCGCCGCCGAAGATGTAGGCGAACATCACCGTGAAGATGATCGGCTGCAGGGTCACGTCGAACAGCTGCTCGGGCGTGCGGCGGACCTTGAGCAGGCCCCGGTACGCCATGGTCAGCGACTGGCTGACCGTTCGGGTGATGCCGTTCCGCGGCTGCGCGACTGCCGACGTGGCAGGTCCTGTGGATGCGACCGCGGTCATGCGAGCACCTCGTCCTTCTCGGCCTGGGCCGTCGTGTCCTCGGCGCCATGGCCGGTGATGGCGAGGAAGACCTCGTCGAGGGTGGGCTTCTGCACGCCGAACTCGGCGAGGCGGATGCCGGCGTCGCGCAGGTCCACGAGCAGGTCGGTGACCCGCTCCGGGTCCTGCAGCGGCACGGTGAGCCAGCCGCGCTCGGCGGAGGACACCGGCTGCACGCCGATGGCGTTCCGGATCCGCGCCTCGGCGACCGCGAGATCGGCGGTGTCCACGAGCCGCAGCTGCAGCGTCGCGGTCCCGACGGAGGCCTTCAGGTCGTCGGCGGTGCCCTCCGCGACGACGCGACCGCGGTCGATGACCGCGATGCGGTCCGCGAGCTGGTCGGCCTCGTCGAGGTACTGGGTGGTGAGCAGCACCGTCGAGCCGGTGGCGACCAGCTCGCGGATGGTGTCCCACATCTGCGCGCGGGTGCGCGGGTCGAGGCCCGTGGTCGGCTCGTCGAGGAAGATCAGCGGCGGCTGCGCGATCAGGCTGGCGGCGAGGTCGAGGCGGCGGCGCATGCCGCCGGAGAACTTCTTCAGCGGCCGCTTGGCCGCCTCCGTCAGCGAGAACTGCTCGAGCAGCTCGGTCGCCTTCACCTTGGCCTGCCTCCTGGAGAGGCCGAGCAGCAGGCCGAAGACGACGAGGTTCTCGGTCGCGGACAGCGTCTCGTCGACGGAGGCGTACTGCCCGGTCACGCCGATCAGGCCGCGCACGGTCGCCGCCTCCTTGACGACGTCGTGGCCGAGCACGCGGGCGGAGCCGCCGTCCGGCTTCAGCAGCGTGGCGAGCATGGAGATGGTGGTGGTCTTGCCGGCGCCGTTCGGGCCGAGCACGCCGTAGACGGTGCCGGGCTGCACGACGAGGTCGACCCCGTCGACGGCGCGGTTGTCGCCGAAGACCTTGACGAGGCCCTCGGCCTCGATGGCGGGTGCGGTGGTTGGCATGGGGCCAGCATGCCGACTGTCGCTCACATGGCGCTCACGCCCCGCTCACATGCGCCGTGTCGACGGGCGCGGGGATGTCCGAGGCGGCGCCTAGCCTGCGCGGATGCTCCTCCTCGACGGTGCCGCCGTGCTGTCGGCGACCGACCTCACGAAGGCGACCGCGTGCGAGTGGTCGGTGCTGCGCCGCCTCGACGCCCGGCTCGGCCGGGTGACCGAGGTGCCGGACCCCGCCGACGCGATGCTGGCGCGGGCCGCGGCGCTCGGCGACGAGCACGAGGCCCGGCAGCTGCGGGAGTACCGCCGCACCCTGGGCGCCGCGGTCGTCGAGATCGAGCGGCCCGTCGACAGCCACGACCCCGTCGCGCTCGCCGCGGCGCAGCAGCGCACCCTGGAGGCGCTCCGCGGCGACGCGCAGGTCGTCTTCCAGGCGACGCTGTTCGACGGCGCGTTCCTCGGGTTCGCCGACTTCCTCGTGCGCGCCGGGGACGTCTGGGAGGTCTACGACACCAAGCTGGCCCGCCGCGCCAAGGTCACCGCCCTCATGCAGCTGGCCGCGTACGCGGAGCAGCTGACGGCGCTCGGGGTGCCGGTCGGCGACCGGGTGCACCTGCTGCTCGGCGACGGCAGCACCTCCACGCACCGGCTCGCCGACGTGCAGCCCGTCTTCTCGCAGCGGATGGGCCGCCTGCGGTCCCTCGTCGACGAGCGCATCGCGGCCGCGGAGGCGATCGCCTGGGGCGCGCCAGGCGTCGCCGCGTGCGGCCGCTGCGTGGAGTGCGCGGCGCAGGTCGAGGCGACCCGCGACGTGCTGCTCGTGGGGCGCGTGTCCGTGCGCCAGCGCGACCGGTTCCGGGCCGCCGGCATCGTCACCATCGACGACCTGGCCGCGAGCAGCGGTCCGGTGGAGGGGGTGGGCGCCGCCCCCCTGACCCGGCTGCGGCTGCAGGCGCAGCTGCAGCTGGCCGCCGAGGCGGGCGACGGCATCACCGCGCAGGTGATCGACCGGGAGGGGCTCGCCGCGCTGCCCGCCCCGGACGACGGGGACCTGTTCTTCGACTTCGAGGGCGACCCGCTCTGGTCGGACGACGGCCGCACCTGGGGGCTCGAGTACCTCTTCGGCGTGATCGAGCCGGGCGGCGGGAGCGAACGCTTCCGGCCGTTCTGGGCGCACGACCGCGAGCAGGAGAAGCAGGCGCTCCTCGACTTCCTCGAGTACGCGACCGCGCGGCGCCGCGCCAGGCCGGGGATGCACATCTACCACTACGCCGACTACGAGCGCAGCCACCTGCAGCAGCTCTGCGCGCGGCACGGCGTCGGCGAGGCGATGCTCGACGAGCTGCTGCGCGAGCACGTGCTGGTCGACCTGTACCCGATCGTGCTCCGCTCCATCCGCATCTCGGAGCGCTCCTACTCGCTGAAGAAGCTGGAGCCGCTCTACATGGGCGACCGGCTGCGCGAGAGCGACGTGACCGACGGGGCCGCCTCGGTGGAGGCCTACGTCACCTGGTGCCGCCTCGTCGAGGACCGGCAGGCGGCCGCGGCCGACGCGCAGCTGCGCGAGATCGCCGACTACAACCGGTACGACTGCGCCTCCACACTCGGCCTCCGCGACTGGCTGCTGCGGCTCGCCGACGAGCGCGGCGTCGCCCGCCGCCCGGCGCCGCCCGAGGACCCGGAGACCGACGCCGCGATCGCCAGGCGGGAGGACGAGGTCCGCGACGCGCTGCTCGCCAGGATCGCCGACGTCCCGAGGGCCGACCGCACCCCCGCGCAGACGGCGATCGCCCTCGCCGCCGCCGCGATCGAGTACCACCGGCGCGAGGACAAGTCGTTCTGGTGGGCGCACTACGACCGGCAGATCGCCCCGGTCGACGACTGGGCCGAGCAGAAGGACGTGCTCGTCGTCGAGGAGGCCGAGGTCCTGACGGACTGGCACCGGGAGGGCCGAGCGAGGTCGGACTCCCGCGTCCTCGAGCTGACCGGCCGCCTCCCCGCGGGCAGCGGGCTCAAGGCGGGCGACGAGGACGTCTTCGTGATGTACGCCGAGCCCGTCCCCGCCGGATGCGCGGACGTGCCGGTCGGGCAGCGCGGCGAGCACGACCGGGGGCGCGTGCTCGACGTGCGGCTGCTGCGCGACGGGCGCACGGCCGTGGTGCTGGAGGAGCAGGCCGGCCGTCGCGACGGCGAGCCGACCGACCCGTGGCTCGAGCTGCCCTTCGCGCTCACCCCGCGGGCGCCGCTGCGGACCGCGGGACAGCGCGCGGCGATCCTCGAGTGGGGCTCCCGGCTGGTGCAGGGCTTCCCGGCGGGCGACGCGGTCCTGGACCTGCTCGAGCGGACGCCGCCGCGGCTCAGCGACGGCGTCCGCGCATCCGCGGCCGACCCGAGCGCCGACGCGATCGTGCGGGACGTCCTGCGCCTGTCCCGGTCCGCGCTCGCGGTGCAGGGGCCGCCCGGGTCCGGCAAGACCCACGTCGGCGCACAGGTGGTCTCGGCGCTCGTGCGCGACCACGGCTGGCACGTCGGCGTCGTCGCGCAGTCGCACGCCGTCGTCGAGAACCTGCTCGACCGGGTCGTCGAGGCGGGGCTCGACGCGGACCTGGTCGGGAAGCGGGTCTCGTCGGCCGGCACCGTCGGCGCGTGGACCGCGATCGAGCCGAACCGCCCCGTCGGCGTGGCGCTGTGGACCGGGGCCCGGCAGTCGTCCGGGTACGTCGTCGGCGGCACGTCCTGGACGTTCACCGATGCCAATCAGATCGCGCAGAAGCAGCTCGACCTGCTCGTCGTCGACGAGGCGGGGCAGTTCTCGATCGCGGACACGGTCGCGGCGGGCGTGGCCGCCAGGAACCTGCTGCTGCTCGGCGACCCCCAGCAGCTGCCGCAGGTGAGCCAGGGCCTCCACCCCGAGCCCGTGGACACCTCCGCCCTCGGCTGGCTGTCCGCGGGGCACGACGTGCTGCCGACGGAGCTCGGGGTGTTCCTGCCGGAGACCTGGCGCATGCATCCGGCCCTGACGTCGGCCGTCTCGCAGCTGTCCTACGAGGGCCGGCCCACCTCCCGCCTGCCGGAGCCGACGGACCGGTCGCTCGAGGGGGTGGCACCCGCCCTGCAC
>NZ_CAXTOQ010000085.1:0-14176 GCF_964245895.1 uncultured Amnibacterium sp. | reverse complement strand
CAGATCACCCAGGGCGGCAGCGTCGTCGACCCGTCGACGGCGAAGGGCCCGATCCGGATCCGCCGGCCGCGCTGAGGGCCGGGCGGCAGCCGGAGGTCAGCGGCGGCCGAGCCGCCGCTCGCCGTTCGCGCCGAGCGCGTAGGGCAGGCCGTAGTGCGCGAACAGGGCGGGCTCCGCCTCGCTCGTCAGCTCGCCGTCGGTGTCGATCGACGGCGCGTCCTTGATGGCCTTCTTCTCGAACTGCACCTTGAGGTACTTCGGGGCGACGACGGCGCCGATCAGCGGGGCGAAGACGAGGCGGCGTCGGCCGGGGATGCCGATCTGCACGGCGGCGAAGCTCGCCGAGTCGGTCGCGGTGTCGAAGTAGACGGATTCGAGCGAGCCGACCTTGTCGCCGGCGCTGTCGACCACGTCGAGGTCTCGCCAGTCGCGGATGTTCTCAGCCGGGAAGTCGGCCATGGGTCCTCCTCCGATGCCGGCGCGAGCTCGGTACCCGTGCACGGACCAGACATCGTCGCATCGTGTCCTGAGCGAGCCGAGCCGTGCCGTGCGAGCCCGTGGCGGGAGGTACCGATGCCGCCGCTGTCAGCCGCGGTGGTGGTCGTCCTCGTGCTCGCGCTCGCCCGTGAGGACGGACACGGGCACCGCGCACGCGTCGCCGCGCCACGCCTCCACGCCCTCCTTGACCGCGAAGCCGACGACGACGAGCGCCGCGACCGAGTCCGCCCACGTCCAGCCCAGCAGCTGGTTCAGCAGCAGACCCGCGAGCAGCGCCGCGGAGAGGTACGAGCAGATCAGCGTCTGCGTGCTGTCCGCCACCGCCGACGCCGAGCCGAGCTCCGTGCCGGTCCGGCGCTCGAGCAGGCTCAGGGCCGGCATCACCAGCAGGCTCACCGCGGCGAGCGCGATGCCGATCGGGCTGTGGTCGGGCTGCCGCACGCCGGCGAGCGCGAGCGCGACGTCGACCAGCACGTAGGCGGCGAGACCGAAGAAGGAGAGCGCGATGACGCGCAGCGCGGCCCGCTCCCGCCGTTCCGGATCGGCGGCGGAGAACTGCCACGCGATCGCCGCCGCGGAGAGCACCTCCACCACCGAGTCGAGCCCGAAGGCGACGAGCGCGGCGGAGGACGCGACGGATCCCGCGGTGATCGCGACGACCGCCTCGATCACGTTGTAGGTGATCGTGACGGCCACGATCAGCCGGATCCGCCGCCGGAGGACCTGCCGGCGGGTCGGTGCGAGCGTCGCCGGGCCGGTCGCGCTCACGCGCCCTGCCCGCAGCAGAGCGGCACGTCGCACGTCGGGTCGGAGCAGGGGACGCCGTCGTCGACCGCGAGCACCACCTCCACCAGCGCGAGCAGGGCGCGCGTGAGGTGCCCGTCCGCGATCTCGTACCGGGTCGCGCGCCCCTCCGGCACGGCGGCGACGATGCCGCAGCCGCGGAGGCAGGCGAGGTGGTTCGACACGTTGGGCCGGGTCAGCCCGAGCTCGGCGGCCAGCTGCCCGGGTCGCCTGGGCCCCTCCAGCAGGCGCAGCAGGATCCTCGACCGCGTCGGATCCGCCATCGCCCGCCCCAGCCGGTTCAGCACGTCCACGCGTGGCGCAATGGTCAGCACACACTGACCATACCGGGAACGGCATCCGTGCTCACATCCGCGAGCGCAGCACGTCGATCTCGCCCCCCGGCCCGGCGGGGTCGAACCCGTGCTCGATCAACCAGCGGATCACCGTGAGGCTCCGCAGCGACCACCAGGCACGGACGACGTCGAGATCGACGTCCTTCCCGTAGCCCGCGACGACCTGATCGAGCCGCTCCTCGTGCCCGAGCGTCAGGATCGCGAGGTCGAAGAGCGGGTCGCCGCGACCGCCCTCGGACCAGTCGAGCACGCCGATCACCTCGTCGCCGTCGACGAAGACGTGGCTCGGCTGCAGGTCGCCGTGCGCGAACACCGGGGTGAAGGGCCGGAACACGGCGAGCGCGATCCGGCGGTTGCGCTCGACGACGTCCGGGGGCACGACGTGCTCGTCGACGAGCCACGCGCACTCCCGCTCCAGCTCGCGGGCGGCGCCGTCATCCGGGCCTCGACCCCGCCAGGGCGGGGGAGCGGAGTCGTGCAGTCGCCGGACCGCGGCGCCCGCGGCCGCCCAGGCGACCGGCGAGGCGGCGGAGGGCTCGCCGAGCCGGCCGAGCGCGACGCCGGGCAGCGCGGCCAGTGCGAGCACGTTCGGCTGCTGCCACAGGATCCGCGCCGTCGGGATCGGCGCCAGCCGCATCACCCGGGCCTCGCGGTCGATGCGGTCCGGATCCGCGTCGATCTTCAGGAAGGTGTCGCCCACGCGGAGGGTCGCGCGCTCGCTGTGCGCGACGACGACCCGGACCTCGTCCATCCCCGCATCCTGCCCGGAGGCGGACGGTTCGTGACGGGTGCCCGCCGAACCCCTGGTCGAGGGCCCTCGCGGCCCCCGAAGTGGGAGAGGACAGACAGATCGTTCTGTCCCTACGTTTCCTTCCAGGCGGTCCCCCATCCGCCGGCACCATCACCCCTGGTGCAGGGCCCGTCGCCTCCCCAGCGCGACGCGGATCCGATCCCTACCCGAAGCCCCCCAAGGATCATGACCACCACCCTCCTCGCTCCCGCCCGGAGCACCCCCCGTCTCGCCGGCCTCCCGCCGATCCCCGTCGAGACCGCGCAGCAGGCGGACGCCGGCCTGGCCGCGAAGCGCTGCTTCGACGTCCTCGCCGCGCTGGCCGCGCTGGTCGTCCTCGCCCCCGTGCTCGTCGTCATCGCGGTCCTCATCGCCATGGACAGCGCGGGCGGGGTCCTCTACCGCCAGCAGCGCATCGGCCGCGACGGCGTGCCGTTCTCCATCCTCAAGTTCCGATCGATGAGCGCCGACGCCGACGCGCGCCGCGCGGACCTCGTCGCGGGCCACGGCAAGGGCCTGTTCAAGATGGCCGACGACCCCCGCATCACCCGGATCGGTCACGTGCTGCGCCGCTACTCCCTCGACGAGCTGCCCCAGCTCGTGAACGTCCTGCGCGGCGACATGAGCCTGGTCGGCCCGCGCCCGGCGCTGCCCGCCGAGGTCGCCGAGTACGACCGCCACGAGCTGCGCCGCCTGGCCGCGGCGCCGGGCCTCTCCGGCCTGTGGCAGGTCAGCGGCCGCTCGGACCTCGCCTGGGCGGACGGGATCCGCCTCGACCTCCACTACGTCGAGAACCGGTCGATGGCGCTCGACCTGCAGATCCTGTGGCGCACCGGTAAGGCCGTCGTCAGCTCCTCCGGCGCGTACTGACCCCCTCCGGCAACCCGAGCCCTGCCCCGCGGAGGAGGTCGGTCGCCCGGGGCGAGCCGGCGGGAACGGCGTCGGGGAGGGCCGGCGAGCGCGCGGTTGCGTTCGGCGCGGGGGAGCGGCAGAGTGCTGCCGTCGGGGGGACGCACCCCGGCCTCGAGTCTCGTATCCGTCCGGGGGCGCCCGGCGGATGGCGGAGGTCCTCGTGCGTCCATGCCGTAGCCAGCTGCTCCACCCGAGCAGCACCCCTCGTGAGGCGATCCGGGCCCGAGCGCTGACCAGGACGTGCTGCGCATGAAGGTCGCACTGGTCGGGGCGGGCAGCCGGCACTTCGCTCGCCGGATCATCAACGATCTCCTGCTGAGCGATGCCCTGACGGGCGGGCTCGACCTGTCGCTGATGGACACGAGCTCCTCGTCGCTGCCGCCGGTCCTCGAGTTCGCCCGAACGAGGGCGGCCGAGCTGCACCGCAGCGTGACGGTCACCGCGACGGACGATCTCGACTCGGCCGTGCGCGGGGCGGGCTACGTCGTGGTGGCGGTGGAGCGCCAGCGGTACGAGCACTGGGCGAAGGACTTCGTGATCCCCCGCAAGTACGGGTTCCGGCCGGTGTTCGGGGAGAACGGCGGACCGGGAGGGACCTTCCACGCCCTGCGGCAGATGCCGGCCGTTCTGCACATCGCCAGGCGCGTCGAGGCGCTGGCCCCGAACGCTCTGCTGCTGAACTTCTCCAACCCGGAGAGCAAGCTGGTCGAGCTGATCACCCGCGCCACGGGCGTGCGCGCGGTCGGCCTGTGCGGGGGCTACGTGGAGGGGCGGCGCGCGATCGCCTCGATCCTGCAGCGACCCGTCGCCGAGATCCGCTTCGTCGCGGCGGGTCTGAACCACTTCACCTTCGTCACCCGGATCGAGGACCGCGCCACCGGAGAGGACCTCTACCCGCAGCTGCGCGAGAAGGAGGCGCAGCTGCCGTGGACGTACGACTGGCACGCGATCGCGCTGCCCCGGATCATGCTCCGCCGGTTCGGGTTGTGGCCCTCGCCCAGCTCCAACCACATCGGCGAGTACCTCTCGTGGGCGCATGAGTTCGTCGCCACCGAGCTGCAGTTCTTCCACGACCCGGCCGACGGCCCCATCGGCTCCCCGGCCGCGCCGCGACCGCAGTGGCAGTACAGCATCGACCGGACCGACCTCACCGCGCGGACCCTCCCCGCTGCCGATGCCTTCATCGACGGCGCCGAGGACCTCTCGCGCCCCTCCAGCGAGCTCGCGGTCCCCATCCTCGAGTCCCTCGAGACGTCCATCGGTCATGACCTGCCGGCGGTGAACCTGCCGAACGACGGAGCGATCCCGGGCCTGCCGAGCGGGACCGTCCTCGAGCTCCCGGTGCACGTCGCGAGCGGGCGGCTGCAGCCGGTCGCGTTCGACCCGCTGCCGGAACCGATCACGGCGATGCTGCGCACCCAGGCGAGCATCCAGAGGCTCTGCGTCGAGGCCTTCCTCGAGCACTCCAAGGAGAAGCTGCTGCAGGCGATCCTGATCGACCCGACCATCGACTCGTACAGCCGGGCGGTCTACATGGTGGAGGAATTCCTGAGCGCCGAGCGGGACGCGCTCCCGGCACTCGTCTGAGCCGGTCCACCGCCGGAGCTCGACTCCTCCGGCACTCCCGCCGATCGAGCCGCGCTGGTCAGGGTCGACGCCGCGCTCCTAGGCGGAGGACGCCGTTCGACGGCGCGCGGCTCAGTCGATCGCGGCGTCGTCGGCCGTCGCGCTGAGGTAGTCGATGACGTCGGTCGACACGACGTCGCCCGACATGGCGCGCTCGAGGCGGACCAGCGCGGCTCGATGCGAGCTCTCGAACACGGAGGGCGCGGACGTCGTCCCGTCGGCGGTGATGAGCTCGCCGATGCCGCTGTCCCCGGACCCGGGCGATGGCAGCTCCAGCGTCACGGTCTGGCGCTCCCCGATGAGCCTGAACCACGCGCGGCCGGGCGGCTCGGGGCTCACGGTGGCGCTGAGGCGCACCAGGAACCCCGGGGAGGGCGTCCAGACGGTGATCACCTGCCGCTCCGAGACGATCGGCGTCCGCCTGCTCGAGAGGGTCGACCCGAGCAGCGCCCGGGCGGAGAAGGCGAGGTCGGCGACCGCATCGGCGAGCTCCGACGGCAGCGCGACGGTCGTGCGAGCCTCCAGCATGGTCCGATGCGACCGCGTCGCGCGGAAGTCCGGCGCCATGCGCGTGAGCAGGACCGCATGCCGCCAGGGCGCGTCGAGCACGATCGGCACCCCCGCGTCGGCCAGCCGCGCTGCGGATCCGGCGCCGGCCACGCCGGGGGCGACGACCAGCACGCCGCGGGCGCCCTCGTCCACTGCGACACGCGCTCGCTCGCTCCAGTCTCCCCGGCCGTCGACCGCGACCGCCTCGCCGCGCCCGCTCACCGCCAGGAAGGACATCGGCAGCGAGGCCGCCGTCGCGAGCACGACGTCGCGAACCGCTCGCGACGCCTGCCGATCGATCGACAGGGGGATCCGCTCGGTCACGCCGATCGCCGCTCTCGGACCAGGGCTTCCGCCTGCCGGGCGAGGTCGAGGGCGAGGTCGGCATCCGCGAGCAGCGCCTCCATGTCCGGCGCGGCCGCCTCGCCGGTCAGGACGGCGAAGACGTGCTCCCACTCGTCGACGTACCCGCCGTCGGCGTACGGACCGAGCACGACGGTCTGATCGGCACGCGTGAGGGTCGACGTGCTCGATCCGGCGTGCACGTAGGAGAGGGGGAAGCGGGTCCGCAGGACCGAGTCCTCGCCGATCGCCTCCAACGTCCAGTCCGGCCTCCACGTGCTGCCGACCGCACCGTGCAGCTCGAGCATGCAGTCGCCGACCGACGCGACGAGCTCGATCCCCCAGGGAGCGAGCAGATCCACGGAGTGGACCTCCACGGGCCCGGCTGGGAGGAGGCGGCGCACGAGCGGCAGGTCGTGGATGGCGAGTCCCAGCACGCCGCCTCGGGCCGTCGCGACGTCGGCCTCCATCGTGTCCGCTGCCGCCTGACGTGGTGCGGGACGCCCGAAGATCTGCGTGGCGAAGTCCTCCGACCAGGCGTTGGGAGGCAGCGCTGCGGACACCCTGATCGCGTGCGCCGACGAGCCCAGGGTCTCCCATTCGCGCAGCGCCTCGACCCAGGCGGCATCGAACGCGTGCATCGTGCCGACCACGACCGGGACGCCCGTCCTCGTCGATGCCTCGGCGATCGCGAACGCGTCCTCGACGCTGATCGCGAGCGGCTTCTCGCAGAGGACGGCGCTCTTGCCCGCCTCGCAGGCCGCGATGACCTGCTCGGCGTGGAACCGGTCGGGACTGCCGACGACCACCACCTCGACGAAGGGGTCCGCGATCAGCTCCTCGGCGCTCGCGGAGCACCGAGCCCCCACGTGGCCGGCCACCTCCCGAGCGATCGCCGGATCGATGTCGGCGACGTGCACCACGGAGAACCGATCCGGCATCCGGGCGAGCGTCGGCAGGTGGATCGCCTGCGCGACCGGGCCGGCTGCGATCAGACCCACACCGAACGGCGTCGCGCCCAAGACCACCTCGTCTCATCGACCAACTGTAAATATCTCTTTACGATTGGCGACTGTAACGTCCGGTGCAGCAGGACGCAAGGCCCTCCGGGACGGAGGGCGGCGTGGTGCGCGGAGAGGTGCCATGGCGACGGACAGCGCGGGTCGAGGTCCCTACAACGCGGGGGTGCGGCGCAAGCGGGAGATCGTCGACGCCGCCATCCGGGTCTTCGCGACGCACGGCTACGGCGCGAGCACGATGAAGCAGATCGCGGACGAGGTCGGGGTGACGACGGCGGCCGTCCTGCGCTACTTCAGCAAGCAGGAGCTGCTGACCGAGGTGCTCATGCACTGGGATCGCAACCAGCCGAACTTCGACCTGGTCCCGCAAGGCCTCGAGTACTTCCTGGCGCTGGACGACCTGATGCGGTTCCACATCGAGAACCGCGGCCTCCTCGAGCTGTACCTGACCTTCGTCACCGAGGCAACCGATCCGTCGCACCCGGCCCATCGGTTCCTCGTCGGCCGGCACCGCCGCACCCTCGACTTCATGCGAGCCAACCTCGAGACCGCGATCAGCCGAGGTGACCTGCCGCACCTGGACGCGGCCGCACTCGAGTACGAGGCGAGCGCGTTCTGCGCGGTGCTCGACGGGCTGGAGATCCAGTGGCTCCTCGACCCGACCATGGACCTGGTGGGAACGGTCCGCCGGTACACGGACGACGCCGTGTCGCGCTGGAAGCAGCGGTCATGACGTCGTCAGCGCCCGACTGATGCGAGGCGGTCGATGAGCACTGCGGCCACGGGTGATCGCAGCGACGCGTCGGCGGTCAGGACGGGCGCGGAGACACCGCAGTCACGCGGGGATCGAGTGGTGGCTCCGACCGGCGTCGATCCGGTGACCTTTCGATTTTCAGTCGAACGCTCTACCAACTGAGCTACAGAGCCGAGGGTGCGGCTCTCGCCGCACCTTCGCGACCCTGACGGGACTTGAACCCGCGACCTCCGCCGTGACAGGGCGGCACGCTAACCAGCTGCGCTACAGGGCCTTGCATGCTCCACCGGACGGGGTCCGAGGAACACAGTGGTCATCCGCCCGTTGGAGTCGTGACCCCAACGGGATTCGAACCCGTGCTACCGCCGTGAAAGGGCGACGTCCTAGGCCGCTAAACGATGGGGCCGGATTCCCCCGTTGCCGGGCTCACCGACGAGGAAGCATACGCGATCGCCGGAGGATGTCGAAACGCGGCGCGCGGCGCGCGGTGCCCGGGGAATCGCGGGCACCGGGTTACCGTGGCGGTCCGGTCGCGGGGTTCGGGTCCCCGCGGCGTGCTCGCTGCCCTCGGGAGGTGCGTCGGCCCGTGACCCAGCGCTCCCGCCACGACGACCGCTCCTCTCCCTCGGCGCACGGCCGTCACGCTGCTCCGCAGCGCGCCGGAACCGGCGCCGTGGGGCCCACGCGACGAGCCCTGCTCGCGCTGGGCGCGGCGGGCGTCGTCGGGCTCGTCGCCGTGCCGCTGTCCGCGCAGGCCGATGAGTACCCCAGCTGGCAGGACGTGCTCGACGCCCGCGGCGACGTGACGGAGAAGGCGAAGGAGATCGCCAAGATCAAGGCGCTCCTCGCGAGGTCGCAGGCGGCGGCCGACGCGGCCCAGAAGGTCGCCGAGCAGCGGGGCACCGAGTACCAGGCCGCGCAGGCGCGGGTCGACACCGCGAACGAGCACCTCCGCGTCATCGAGAAGCAGGTGGAGGCGGACGACAAGCGCGCCGCCGACGCGAAGCAGCGGGCGGGCCAGCTGGCCGCGCAGCTGAGCCGCACCGGCGGCGCCGACGTCGAGACGACCCTGCTGCTGTCCGGCACGGACGGGAACGCCGACGACTTCCTGTCCCGGCTCGGGCGGCTGTCGAAGCTGACCGAGTCGAACGGGGCGATCGCCGAGGAGGCGGCCGCGGCGAAGAACGCCGCCGCGGCGACGCAGGCGCAGATGCAGCAGGTCAAGGAGCAGCTGAACGACCTGAAGGTGAAGGCCGAGGTCGCCTTCAAGGCGGCCGTCGCCGCGAGCGAGGCGGCCAACGCGCAGGTGCAGAAGGAGCAGAAGCTGCAGGTCGAGCTGCAGGCCCAGCTCGATGCCCTGCAGGCGGACTCCACGGCGACCGCGCGGAAGTACCAGCAGGGCGTCCGCGCCCGGCAGGCGGCGCAGAGCGCCGGAGGCGGCGTCGGCGCGAACTCCGGCGGCTGGGCGAACCCCACCCTGGCCGGCCCGATCACCGGCGTCTACGGCCCACGCCCCGACCAGCCGGCCGGGGCGAACGCGTTCCACCGCGGCACGGACGTCGGCGTCGCGTACGGCACCCCCATCTACGCTGCGCACGCCGGCACCGTGACGTACGCCGGCTGGTTCGGCACGTACGGCTACTGGATCGAGATCAACGACGGCGACGGCGTGCAGACCGGGTACGCCCACATCCGCCCGGGCGGCATCTTCGTCAAGGTCGGGCAGCAGGTCGCGGCCGGCCAGAACATCGCCTCCGTCGGCCAGACCGGTGCGGCGACCGGTCCGCACCTCCACTTCGAGGTGCGGCTGAACGAGGTGGCTGTGGACGCGCAGCCGTTCATGGCCGCTCGGGGGATCACCCTCGGTGGCTGACGGGCCCAGGCGCCGTCGGGACGGCGCGCTCGGTGTCGTCGGCGCGGTCGCGATCGGCGCCCTCGGCGCGACGCTCGTGGCGCCGCCTGCGCTGGCCGACGACCCCGGCTACCCCAGCTGGGCGGAGGTGCAGCGGGCGAAGGCGGACAAGGCCGCCGCCGAGGCGGAGTCGACGCGGATCACGGGGCTGATCGGCGATCTGCAGGACCGGGCCGACGCCGCGGGCCGCACGGCGTCCATCGCCTCCGAGCGGTTCCTGCGCGCCCAGCAGGCCGAGGAGGCGGCCCGCGCTCGGCATACGGCGCTCGCCGCGCAGGCCGACGCGGCGTCCTCGACCGCGCGCACCTCCCGGATGCGCGCCGGCCTGCTCGCCGCCTCGCTCGCGCGGTCGGGCGGCGGCGACCTGCAGCTGCTGCTCGACGCCCCCGGCGCGACCGACTTCCTCCACCGGCTCGCGACCGTGTCGCAGCTGTCGGCGCAGTCGCAGGCGATCACCCGGCAGGCGCTCGCGGACGAGAACGACGCCCGGGCGCTCGGCGCGCAGGCGGACGCGGCGGCGACCGCGCTCACGCAGCGGGTGGCGGAGGCGCGCGACGCGCTCGCGGCGGCCGAGTCCGCGTCCGACGCGGCCGCGGCCGAGGTGGAGGGCCAGCGTGCGGACGCCGACCGGCTGGTCGCGCAGCTCGCCGCGCTGCGCGGCACGTCCACGCGGCTGGCGGCCCAGTACGCCGCGGGCGCGCGGGCGGAGCGGGAGGACGCACCGCCGGCCGGCGCTGCGGGCGGGGCGGCCCCGGCGACCCCCGCCGGCGGCACCGGCGCATCGGCGGGGACGAGCGGACCGTCCGGCGGCACCGGATCGGCTCCCGCCTCCACGACTCCCGCCTCCACCCCGCTTGCGTCGGCGTCGGCGTCGGCGACTCCGGAACCGAGCCCGTCCTCCTCCCCGTCGAGGTCCTCGTCGCCCGAGCCGGTCGAGCCGACCGCGCCCGTCGCCGCTCCGCCTCCGCCCGTGGGCGAGCCGAACTCCGCTCAGGCCGCCAGCGCGGTGGCCTTCGCGCGGGACCAGATCGGCGACCCGTACCGGTTCGCGGGCGCCGGCCCCAGCAGCTGGGACTGCTCGGGGCTCACGATGCAGGCGTACACCTCGGTGGGGATCGGGATCGGCGGGCACTCGGCGACGGCGCAGTACGACCTGGCGCGGTCGCAGGGGAGGCTGGTCCCGTACGCGCAGGTGCGGGTCGGCGACCTCGTCTTCTTCTCGGACGGCGGCGGCGACATGTACCACGTCGCCCTCTACTCGGGCGGCGGGATGATGATCGAGGCGCCCTACGCGGGCGTGCCCGTGCGGGAGGTGCCGGTGCGCTCGGCCGACCGGGTGGCGCTGGTCGCGCGGCCCACCGCCTCCTGACGCGGTTCGCGGATCCGGATGGATTGCGCGACACGCCGCTCCGGAGGGCCCGGAAGCGGCGTGTCGTCGCGTTGACCCGGATCCGCGAGAGGAGTCCGGATCCGCGAGACGAGTCCGGATCCGCGAGAGGGGTCCGGAGCCGCGGCGTCAGGAGTGGTCGGGGCCCTGCTGCTGCAGGCGGGTGAAGCCGTCCTGCACGATCCGCTCGGCCTCGGCCGCGTCGCCCCAGCCCTCGACGTCCACGAACTTGCCCGGCTCGAGGTCCTTGTAGCGGCGGAAGAAGTGCTCGATCTCGGCCTTCGCCTGCTCGGGCACGTCCGAGATGTCCTGGATGTGCGACCAGCGCGGGTCCTTGTGCGGGACCACGACGACCTTGGCGTCCGAGCCGGCCTCGTCGCTCATGTTCAGCACGCCCACGGGGCGCACCTTCACGCCGACCCCGGGGAACGTCGGGTACTCGAGCAGCACGAGCGCGTCCACCGGGTCGCCGTCGAGGCCGAGGGTGTTCTCGAAGAAGCCGTAGTCGGTCGGGTAGACGAACGACGTGAAGAGCACGCGGTCCAGGTAGACCCGGCCGGTCACGTGGTCGACCTCGTACTTGTTGCGGCTCCCCTTGGGGATCTCGATGATCACGTCGTACGCGGCCACGGGCGTCCTCTCCATCGGTGAAAGCGGCCATAACGTTAGCGAATGCCCGATCGGCCACGCCTGAAGCCGGCCGTCGCCCTGACCCGCATCGCGGTCAGGGCCGTGCTCCCGACGATCGGCGAGGCCGGCGGCCTCGTGGGGCTGTCCGGCGGCCCCGACTCCCTCGCGCTCGCCGCGGCCGCCGCGTTCGAGGCGCGCCGGGCAGAGGTGCCGATGGGCGCGGTCGTGGTCGACCACGGCATCCAGGAGGGCTCCGCGCAGGTCGCCGACCGGGCGGCGGCGGCCGCGGCCGCGCTGGGGCTCGCGCCGGTGCTCCTCCGCCGGGTCGTCGTCGGCGGCCGGGGCGGTCCGGAAGCCGCGGCCCGGCGGGCGCGGTACGGCGCCTTCGAGGCCGCCCTGGGGGAGACCGGCGCCGCGCGGGTGCTGCTGGCGCACACGCTCGACGACCAGGCGGAGACGGTGCTGCTCGGCCTCAGCAGGGGGTCGGGGCCGGATGCCATCGCCGGCATGCGACGAGACGCGCCCCCGTACCTGCGGCCGTTCCTGGGCCTGCGCCGCCGGACGACGATCGACGCGTGCGGCGACCAGGGGCTCGACCCCTGGCACGACCCGATGAACGGATCGTCGCTCCATCCCCGTGTCCGGCTGCGCGACCGGGCCCTCCCGGCGCTCGAGGACGCAATCGGTCCCGGCGTCGCGGAGGCGCTCGCGCGCACCGCCGCCCAGGTGCAGGAGGACGCGGCGGCGCTCGACGCGATCGTGGCGGAGCTCGCTCCCGACCTGGCGGAGCTGGCCGACGGCGGCATCGCGCTGCCGGTCGACGCGCTCGCCGCGAACCCGCCCGCGATCGTCCACCGGCTGATCCGGCTGGCGGTCGAGGACGAGTTCGGACGCACGCTCACGCGGTCCCAGACGCTGGCCGTCGCGCGCCTCGTCTTCCACTGGCACGGGCAGGAGGGCGTCGATCTGCCCGGCGTTAGGGTGGTCCGCGCGCAGGGCCGGCTGCGGTTCACCGGCGCCTGAGAACGAGGGGGAGCCGGTGGACTCCGACGACATCCGCGGCGACATCGACGAGGTGCTGCTGCCCGAGGCGCGCATCCGCGAGCGCATCGCCGAGCTGTGCCGCGAGATCGAGGCGGCCGACGCGGAGGCGTCCGACGGCACGCCCCTGCTGCTCGTCGGGGTGCTGAAGGGCGCCGTCATGGTGATGGCCGACCTCGCGCGCGAGCTGCGGATCCCGATCCAGATGGACTGGATGGCGGTCAGCTCGTACGGGTCGAGCACGCGGTCCTCCGGCGTCGTGCGCATCCTGAAGGACCTGGACACCGAGCTGGCGGGCCGGCGCGTGCTGATCGTCGAGGACATCCTCGACTCGGGTCTCACCCTGTCGTGGCTCGTCGAGAACCTGCGGTCCCGCGGCCCCGCCAGCGTCGAGGTGTGCACCCTGCTGCGCAAGCCGGAGGCGGTCCGCATCCGGGTGGACGTGCGGTACTGCGGGTTCGACATCCCGAACGCGTTCGTCATCGGCTACGGGCTCGACTACGCGGAGCAGTACCGCAACCTCCGCGACGTCGCGGTGCTCGCGCCGCACGTCTACGCCTGACCGGCCGGCCGCGCCCACGCGGAACCTTGCCGCCCGCTGTGCGGCGGCGATGAGCCGGAGCAGCCTGTCCCCCTCCGGCGAACACCGGCCTGCCGGGCGAGAACGGGGCGTTACCCTATGCGGACTATGGACCTCAAGCGCATCTTCCGCGGTCCCCTGGTCTACATCGTCATCGCGATCGTGGTCGTGTGGGTGGGCTCCAGCCTGCTGACCGGCACCGGATTCCGTTCGGTGACGACCGAGCAGGGCCTGAAGTACCTCTCCGACGGCGACGTCAAGACCGCGAAGATCGTCGACACGGACAACCGCGTCGACCTCGTGCTCAAGGAGGCGGACGCCGCGAACGGGACGCAGGTCCAGTTCAACTTCGTGACCGCCCGCGGCGAGGACATCGTCCAGAAGGTGGACGCCGCGGCCCTGGCCAACGGCACGACCTACACCGACGAGGTGCCGCAGCCGAACTGGCTGCTGTCGATCGGCTCGATCCTGCTGCCGTTCCTCATCATCGGCGTCATCTTCTGGTTCCTGATGTCCTCCATGCAGGGCGGCGGCAACCGCGTCATGCAGTTCGGCAAGTCCCGCGCGAAGCTGGTCACCAAGGAGACGCCGAAGGTCACCTTCGGCGACGTCGCCGGCTCCGACGAGGCCATCGAGGAGCTCAGCGAGATCAAGGACTTCCTCAAGGAGCCCGCGAAGTTCCAGGCCGTCGGCGCCCGCATCCCGAAGGGCGTGCTGCTGTACGGCCCTCCCGGGACCGGCAAGACGCTGCTCGCCCGCGCCGTCGCGGGTGAGGCGGGGGTGCCGTTCTACTCGATCTCCGGCTCGGACTTCGTCGAGATGTTCGTCGGCGTCGGCGCATCCCGCGTGCGCGACCTGTTCGACCAGGCGAAGCAGAACGCGCCGGCCATCATCTTCGTGGACGAGATCGACGCGGTCGGCCGCCACCGCGGCGCCGGCCTCGGCGGCGGGCACGACGAGCGCGAGCAGACGCTGAACCAGCTGCTGGTCGAGATGG
>NZ_CAXTOQ010000084.1:0-14305 GCF_964245895.1 uncultured Amnibacterium sp. | reverse complement strand
GGCCGCGGCCCCCTCCCGCCTCAGGCGCCGACGAACGCCGCCAGGCCGTCGACGAGCCGATCGACGTCGTCCTCGGAGGTGTACGGCGCGATCCCGGCGCGCAGGGCCGCCGTGTCCGGGAGCCCCAGCGCCCGGAACGGCTCGATGGCGTAGAAGGAGCCAGCCGGCGCGAGCACGCCTCGTTCGGCGAGGAACAGGTACGCGTCGCGGCAGGAGCGACCCGGGTGGCTCAGCAGCACCGTCGGGGTCCGCTCCGCGGCTCTCGAGTGCACCGTCACCCGGTCGCCCAGCGCGGCGAGCCCGGTCTCAAGGCGGGACCGCAGCGCGTGCTCGTGCTGGTGGATGGAGGCCTTCGACGCGCCGAGGCGATCCCGGCGCTCGGTGGCACCGCCGGGGTCGAGGGCGGCGAGGAACTCCACCGCGGCCGTGGCTCCGGCCATGAGCTCGTAGGGCAGCGTGCCGAACTCGAACCGCTCGGGGACGACGTCCGTGGACGGCAGCAGCTTGTCGGGCCGGATCGTCTCGAGCAGCGCCGGGTCCGCGGCGAGCACCCCGCAGTGCGGTCCGAGGAACTTGTACGGCGAGCACGCGAAGAGGTCCGCACCGAGCGCCGGCACGTCCACGTGCGCGTGGGCCGCGAAGTGCACGCCGTCGACGTAGACCAGCGCGCCGACCGCGTGGGCGCGGTCCGCGATCTCCCGGACCGGAGGCATGGTGCCGAGCAGGTTCGAGGCGGCGGTCACCGCCACCAGCCGCGTCCGGGCCGTGATGATCTCGTCGAGACCGGTCAGGTCCAGCTCCGTGGTCGCCGCATCGAACGGGAGCCACCGGACCGTGGCCCCGGCGCGCTCGGCGGCCTGCACCCACGGGCGGATGTTCGAGTCGTGGTCCAGCCGGCTGACGACGACCTCGTCCCCGGCGCCCCACCCCTTGGCGAGGTGGCGGGAGAAGTCGTAGGCGAGCTGCGTGGCGCTGCGGCCGTACACGACGCCGTCCGCGGGCACGTGCAGCAGGTCGCCGTAGGCCTGCCTGAACGCGCTGATCGCGGTCTCGGCGTTCGACTCCGACTCCACCGCGTGGCCGCGGTTGCTCAGCGGTCCCGTCAGGGCACGAGCGATCGCGTCGCCGACGGCGGCAGGCGTCTGCGTGCCGCCTGGACCGTCGAAGTGGGCGATCCCGGAGCGGAGGGAGGGGAACGCGGCACGGAGCCGCTCGAGATCGAGAGTCACACGACGCCTTCCGGTCCTGCGGGCGAGCGGACGCCCGGTTCCGACAGTAGACAACCGCGCGAGACCCACCGCCGCGATCAGTCGGCGGGTTCTCGGGGCGGGCGGAGCAGATCGGGTCGGCGTTCCGCGGACCACCAGGGGGCCGACGCCCGTCGGATCCGTCCCCGGGCGATGTCGGGATGCTGTCGTCGCCGGTGCTCGGGGCCCGGTGGTGCGGTCCAGGCCTTCGGCACGACGAAGAGGTCGCCGTCAGAGCGGCGGATCTCGACGGGGCAGTCCGGGGCGTGGATCAGATGGTGGTGGTAGGAGCAGAGCATGATCCCGTTGTCGATGTGCGTCCGACCGCCGTCGCGCTGGAACCACTCGACGTGATGGGCCTCGAGGTAGGGGTGCGGGACCCTGCAGCCGGGGTACTCGCACCGGCCGCCCGCCGCCACGACGAGTGCGAGCTTCTGCGCGGGTGAGAACACCCGGTGGCCCCTCGACAGGAACAGCGGCTCCCCGTTCGGGCCGTGCACCTGCAGGCGCGTCTCCCCGTCGCAGGTCACCTGCTCGACCGTCGGCATCGGCAGGCCGGCCATGATCCCCGCGGCCCACCCCTGGCCCTCCCGTCGGAGGAGTTCGTCCGCGGTGACCGTGATCACCACCTGATGCGTCGTCGTGGTGCCGCCGAAGCCGGCCGCCTCGGCCCGGGCGGCGAGCCCGAAGCCGCCGACGGCGGTGTCGTAATCCTGCTGCGCCCGCGACCGCGCGTCTCCCGTGTCCGGGTCCGGCGTCTCCCGCCACTCCGGCTCCAGCGGCTCCCCCGGCTGCTCGCTGCCCGGCTCGGTCCGCACCAGCGGCGTCGACCGGCGGCGGGACTGCAGGTACTCCCGCAGCACCGCCAGATGCTCGGGCAGCATCACCATCGACACCCGCGTCGTGCCGTCGGCGAGGGTGTCCCCGATCTTCAGGGATCGGCTTCGCTGCCGCTGGCGCTGCGCCGGTGCGACCCCGTCGGGGTCGAGCGCGAGGCGCCAGTCGGCGGCGATCTCCTTGACGGTGTCCAGGTCGGCGACCTGCGCGGCGTGCACCAACGACTCGACCATCGCCGTGACCCCGTCCGCGTCGGCGCGGAACCGAACCTCCTTCACCGTCTCCACGACCACCCGCGCGGCGTCCAGGCCCACCGTGCCCGCGGTGACCGCGTCGGTCAGAGCCGGGAGCCGGCCGGGCAGGGTCTCGCCGAGCAGCCCACGCCGGTGGGCGAGCGCGGTGCCGAGCCCGATCCTCCGCGCGGCCTCCCGGTGATGCACCCGAGCGACCTGCTGCACGAGCTGGACCCCGTCCTTCGCCCCGTGCGTGAACGCGAGGGAGGTCGTTCCGAGGATCGGGCGGGAGCGGTGCTCGACCTCCGCCGCGGCCCGCACCCGCAACCCGTCGACCATCCGCCCGAGCCGCTCGATCGCATCCAGATCCGCCAGCAGCTCCTCCCCGGTCGCGGCGAAGAACCGGTCGCGCACCGCGGCGACCGCCGCGACCGCGGCGGTCAGATCGGCGGCTTCGTCCATGGAGGTATCCGATCACAGGGGTCCGACACCGGGTCCGTGAAATCCACGCTTCAGCAGGACAAATGCGCTGCTTGAGACGGCGGTTCGCTCACAGCGGAATCCATCGCGCGAAGCGGTCTCGGGCTCCCTCCACGCCGAGCACGACGCAGCGCAGCGCAGCGCAGCGCGGTCTGATCGGACTCGACTGCAGCCGAGCAGCATCCGCCCGGGCTACGGTGCGCAGATGGACGGCATGGACGGGTTCCCGGCGTACGACGAGCTGGTCGCCGAGGAGGCGGAGCTGCAGCTGCCGTCGTTCACCTACGACGACGCGTGGGCGCTCGGGCTGCGCCTCGTCGAGCTGGCTCGCGCGGACGGGCTGCCGGTCGCGGTCGACATCCGCCGCGGCAGGCAGCAGGTGTTCCATGCGGGGCTGCCGGGCTCCTCCTCGGACAACGACCACTGGATCCGCCGGAAGGTCCGGGTGGTCGAACGGTTCGGGACCAGCTCGCTGGCGGTCGGGCAGCTGTGGCGCGAGCGCGGCACCACCTTCGAGCAGGCGACGGGCCTCGACCCCGCGCGCTTCGCCGCGGCGGGCGGCTGCTTCCCCGTGATCGTGCACGGAGCGGGACCGGTCGGGACCGTGGCCGCCTCCGGGCTGCCCCAGGTGGAGGACCACCGCCTCCTGGTGCGGGCGCTGCGGGCCCACCTGGCCGCCGCTTCGGCGTGAACCGAGCCGGTCAGACCGCGGCGTTGACCTCGCGGATGGGCGCCAGGGAGGCGGCCGAGTCCGGCCCGCGCTCGCGGGTCAGAGCCGCTCCCCGGTGCGGTGGTCGCGGAGCAGCCGCCACCAGGTCCGTCCGACGCCGACGCCGGTGAAGCCGCACGCGCGGTAGAGGTGCTCGCCGTCGGGCGTGGCGTTGAGCGTGATCCGCTCGGCGCGGTGCTCGAAGACGGTCGCGCCGAGCAGCGTGACGAGGTCGCGGCCGAGGCCCGACCGGCGGAAGCGGGGCCGGACCCCCATGTCGTAGAGCCCGGCGACGTCTCCGCTGAGGTGCAGCCAGGCTCGCCCCGCGGAACGACCGCCCTGGCGCGCCTCCCCCCGCCAGGTGTCGTCGCGGGACAGCAGCGGCTGCAGGCGCGCCTCACGGGCCCCTGCCCGTACCGATAGCCGGGCGCGCCCGGAGAGGCGCACCGGAGCGGCGTCGAAGCCGGACGCCGGCGCGACCATCCAGCACGGCTGCCAGCCGACCTGGAACCCGAGGCGCTCGAGCTCGGGGCGCGCGACGTCCACCTCCGACCAGACCGAGACCTCGACCGCACCGAGGGCGTCGGCGGCCTCGACGGCGCGGCGCACGACGTCGGGCGGCGTCTCCTGCGGGAACACGCCGTGCAGGCTTCGCCCGTCGGCCGACCAGGCCCACCGGACGGGGCCGTCCGTCCAGCTCGAATGCGGGGCGAGCACAGCCTGCGCCGTCATCCAGGACGTGTGCTACCGGACGCACGCCGCGACGCCGGAGGCGGCAGCCGATCCGTTCATCGTTCCAGGGCGAGGTCGATCGGGATCTCGGTCATCCGCGCGAGCACCCGGCGGGTCGTCGCGATCTGCTCCCGCTCGCCGACCAGGTCGAGCAGCGCCGAATCGCTGCGGCTGGCGCATCGGTCGAGCAGCTCGGACAGCCGAGTGCCGCGATCGGTCAGGGTCAGGCGCAGCCGACGTCGGTCCTCAGGATCGACGTCGCGCGCGACGTAGCCGCGCAGCACGAGGGTGTCGAGCAGCTGGCTGAACGACTGCTTCGTGACGCCCAGCGCCGACGGCAGCTGCCGCACCGAGAGCGAGCCGCACGCGACGGCGCCGATGACGTACGCCCCGTTCCGCGACAGGTCGTCGAACCCCGCCTCGGCGAGGGACGTCCGCACGACGTCGCCGTAGGAGCTGAAGGCGGCCCGCAGCAGGACGGACATGCCCACCCGCTCCCACCACTGGTCCTCCGCCGAACGCTCGTCCGAGAGCTCCATCGCTGGACGATACCGTCAGCTTTCCTGACCATCACGAAGTCGACCGCAGTGGGCCCGCACGCCGAGCCCGCGCCCTGCTCGGCTGAGCACCGGCACCGCGCTGACCGGCGGCTGCACGTCCTCGTGGGTCTCCCATGCTCTGCTGGCAGCGTTCTTCCGTGGTGGACCCGGTCCGGGGTTCCTGCCCCGACGGAGGAGATCTCGTGACGACTGCTGCTGCCGCGCTCGACCGGTTCGTCCGTGCAGTCGACGACGAGCACCTCGGTGTGTACGGGGTCACGGTCCGGATCGGCGCCGACACGGCATCGCACCGGTGGCGCAGCGATGACCGCGAGAACCTGTACTCGCTGTCCAAGGGCGTGTGCGCGATCGCGACGGGGATCGCGATCGAGGAGAGCCTGCTCGCGCTCGACACCACGGTCGGCGAGGTGCTGCCCGAACTCGTCTCCGGGAACGCCGTCGAGCCGGTGACGCTGCGGCAGCTGCTGACCATGACCAGCGGCATCGACTTCCCCTGGTTCGGGCACCAGCCGGTGCCATGGCCGGACCTCGCTGCCGAGATGCTCTCCCACCCCGCCGTCAGCGGGAGGTTCCAGTACTCCGACGCGAGCACCTACGTGGCGATGCGGATGCTCGGCGCGCGCGCCGGCGACGTGCGGGACTGGCTGATCCCTCGCCTGTTCGAGCCCCTCGAGATCGACAACCCGCAGTGGCACCGGTGCCCCCTCGGGTGGATCATCGGCGGCACCGGCCTGGAGCTGCGCACCGAGGAGGTGGCGCGGATCGGCGACCTGCTGCTCGACCGCGGACGCCGGCGCGACCGCCGCATCGTCGACCCGGCATGGATCGACGGCCTGCACGCCTCCTGGATCGACACGGGCAGGCCGCCGCCCATGGACCGCTACGGACTCGCCACCTGGGCCGGTCCCGGGGACGCCTGGCGGCTCGAGGGCCGCTACGGCCAGTTCGTCGTCGTGCACCACGACTCGGTGGTCACGATCACCGGCCACGAGGAGGAGGGCGAGGACCGGCTCTCGGCGCTCGCCGTCGAAGTCACCGCGTGAGCGCCGGAAAGGGGGGCATGCGATCCGTCCCGACCTGTGAGAACATGAACGCGCATGTTTCTGACGCCCTTCGGAAGGACCACCCGACCATGACGACGACCACGCTTCGAACCAGGGCCGGCGGCGGTCGCATCGCGCTCGCGGCGCTGGTCGCCGCGGTGCTCACCTCCGCTGTCGACGCGGCGATCGCCGTGATCGCGGTCGCCGCAGGAGTGCCGCAGACGATGCAGCTGATGCCGGCCACACCCGTCTCGCTGTCGGTGCTCGCATCGATCTTCGGGGCGATCGGATGGACCCTCATCGATCGCCGCGCGAAGCAGCCGCGCCGCGTCATCCGGGTGCTCGCCCCGATCCTCCTCGTCGTGTCGTTCGTGCCGGACGCGATCCTGGCCGCAGCGACGGTCGACGCGACCGGTCTGGCGCCCGTCCTGACGCTGGCCTCGATGCATGTGACCACGATCGCGATCGCGATCGCGGTCTTCGCGCGGCTCATCCCCCTGAAGCGGTCGAGCACCCCGTGACGACCCCTCGTGACTGCGCAGCCGTTTCCAGCGCCTGACCTCGCTGAGCGGCACCTCTGCGAGCACACGCCGGCCCGACCCCGCCAGGACCGTGCGGCGAGGGGCCGACCGCTGTGTCCGCGGGAGGCCGCGTACTCGTGCGAGACGTCGTCGAGGCGACGGACGACGTCGCCGATCACGTATTGCGACTCCGCTTCGAACGACCGCATCCCCGGAGCGCGACGTTCGTCGAGATCGGTCGCGCGCCATGTCCGCATCGACCTCGGTCTGCTCGAACATCGCGGTCTTCTGCGAGCGGGCACACGCTTCGAGCGGGCTCGCGCGCTCTCGTCCGCGGCGGACCCGCCAGACGGCGGGAAGAACAGCGCGACTTGCGACCGATCGGCCGGTGCCGAAGCGTGCTCACCGCGCGATCGTTGTCGTGGCCGCGCCGATCGAGCGCGAGTTCTCAACGAGGAGGATGCGATGAGCGACGTGCTCGACAGGACCCATTCGACCGGCATCGACGGCAGCGCCATCGACGCGGTGCTCCGCGATGCCGTGGCGAGCGGCGCGGTGCCGCACGTGGCAGCGATCGCCGCCGATACGGACGGAATCGTGTACGAGGGCGCCGCGGGCGTCCGGACGGTCGGCGTCGACGAGACTCCTGTGGGCACATCGACGCAGTTCCGGATCATGTCGATGACGAAGATGATCGTGACCGCGGTGGCGCTGCAGCAGGTGGAGCGGGGCGAGCTCGACCTCGACGCCCCGGTGGAGAGCTACCGGCCGGAGTTCGGCGATCTGCAGGTGCTCGAGGGGTTCGACGGCGACAGCCCCAGACTGCGTGCTCCGAGGTCGAAGGCGACGGTGAAGCAGCTCATCACCCACACCTCCGGTCTCACCTACTGGTTCTGGAACGCCGAGATGGTCCGGTACGAGGCGCTCACGGGGCTGCCCAACGTGGTTCCCGGCAGGCTCGACGCACTGCGCGCACCGCTCGTGGCCGACCCCGGCACTCGATTCGAGTACGGCATCAACACCGACTGGCTTGGCCGCGTCACCGAGGCGGTCGGCGGGTCGACCCTGGACCAGCTGGTAGCGCAGGGCATCACGGATCCGTTGAGGATGAACGACACGATGTTCATCCTCGACGCGGAGCGGAAGCGCAACGAGGTCAGCGTCCACGTCCCGAGCGACGCCGGCTGGGTCTCGGCGGGCGACATCCTGAACCAGGAGCCCGAGTGGTTCGCCGGCGGACACGGGCTCTACTCCACGCCGCGGGACTACATCCGGTTCGAGCAGGCGCTGCTGCGCGGCGGTGAGCTCGACGGCGAACGGATCCTGCGGCGGGAGACGGTCGACGCGGCGTTCCAGAACCAGATCGGCGACCTGGACGTGCCGGAGGTGATCCCGACCGCGGATCCTGCGACCACGGACTCCTTCCTGGCCGGTCCGGGCCGGAAATGGGGCTACGGGTTGCTGCTGACGACGAAGGACGTGCCGGGTGGTCGCCGGGCGGGTACCGGGGCGTGGGCCGGCCTGTTCAACACCCACTTCTTCGTCGACCGCGCCTCCGGCATCTGCGCCTCGATCTACACGAACTCGCTCCCCTTCGTCGAGGAGCACACAGCGTGGAAGATGTACGGCGACTTCGAGCAGGCGCTCTACTCGGCGCTCTGACGAGGCTGGACGTCGTTCAGCAGATCGGACGACGGAGGCGAGGATGACGACAGGAACGGCGAGGCCGAGGTTCGACCCGGAGCTGCGTGCCAGCCTGGCGATCGTGGGCGGGATGTTCCCGCCCACGATCACGCCCGACCTGATCGGCTTCATGAGGACGACGTACGCGTCGGGGCGGCTCGAGGACGACTTCGAGGAGGCCGGGATCACGAGGACCGACCACGAGTGCGCCGGCCATGGCGGCGGCGGCATCCGACTTTCGCTGCTGCGCCCTCGGGGCGACGATCGGGACCTGCCCGTGTTGCTGTACATCCATTCCGGCGGGTTGATGTTCGGCGACCGGTTCAGCGGCATCGAGACCGCGATCGAGTGGATCCGGACCATCGGGGTCGCGGTCCTGACCGTGGAGTACCGTCTCGCCCCCGAGCACCCGGACCCATACGCGCGCGAGGACGTCTACGCGGCGCTCCGATGGATCGCCCTCCACGCAGGTCGGAACCGGCTGCGACGGGATCGCGTCCTGGTCATGGGAGCGAGCGCGGGTGGTGGCCTGGCGGCGGGACTGGCGCTCGCGGCGCGGGACCGCGGCGGGCCGGCGATCATCGGTCAGGTGCTCGACTACCCGATGCTCGACGACCGCGGTGCGACGGGTTCCACCGCGCAGTTCGACGGCGTCGGCGTCTGGGACCGGGTCAGCAACGAGACGGGCTGGACCGCGTCGCTCGGCGCGGGCCGCGGCGGTCCGGATGTCTCTCCGTACGCGGCTCCCTCCCGTGCCGCGGATCTCTCCGCCCTCCCGCCCGCCTTCATCGACGTCGGTGCCGCTGAGATCTTCCGCGACGAGGCGATCGACTACGCCGAACGCATCTGGGCCGCTGGCGGGGACGCGGAGCTGCACGTGTGGTCCGGCGGCTTCCACGCGTTCGACATCTTCGCTCCGCACACCCGCCTCGCCCGTGGGATGATCCAGGCACGGTCGGACTGGGTCGGCGCTGTGCTGGCCGACTGATCAGGGCCTCTGCTCGAACCTGCTGACAAGGACGCTGTGCAGGAACTCCTCGGTCGCATCGCCAGGCTCGACGCAGACGCGAGCCTCGGTCTCAGGGTGATCGCCTGCTTCGACGAGCTGGTGGTCGGCATGGTGAACACCAGAGCACTGCTCGCCGCAGCGGCAGCACTGGCGGGCTGCGTGGCCGGCTTCACCGACGATCGAAGCCGCCGCACCACTCGCGTCGACCCGACAGGCGGGATGCTCCCCTCCGCTCCGCGAACGGACGGCTGGCCGACTCGATCCGCGAGCGCGGGCATGCACGTGTGGCTCGAGCGGGACGGCGCACAGGGCACCCACGACGCGATCATCCTCGAGCGTCTCGCGCTCGCCGTGCGGATCCGGCACGGGCTGGTCCACGGCGGCGAGGCCCGCCGAGCGTTGGATCTGGCGATCGATCCGGCGAGCTCGACCGAGGTCCGGTCGGTGGCGGCGGTCGGACTCGGCCTCGTCCCCGGCCGACGCTACCGGGTGGACGCCGCGCCGCTCTTCGCCGTCTGGACCACACGCCCCGAAGCACCCGCCGATGTGGTCCCGACCCGGTTCGGCCCGATCCACGTCCTCATCGTGACCGCGGAGGCACCCGATCCCGTCGCGTCGCCGCTCGGTGTGGGCACCTCAGCCACCCTCGAGCACCTCGATCGGTCCTTCACCGCAGCGCTCGTCGCTCTGCGGCTCTGCGACCCGCCGTCGATCAGCCGCGTGCACGCCGACGAGTACGGCGGTCTCATCCAGCTGCTCAGCGATGCGACCGAGGGCGATGAGGACCCCGACCTGGCCGCGCTCGACCAGGTCGGCGAGCACGGCTGGGCGATCGCGACCCTCGACGCCCTGATCCGCTCGGCGACGGTCCGCGAGGCCGCTCGTCGTGCGGGGGTCCACCACAGCACGATGCAGGCTCGACTCGACCTGGTCGCGGGGGTCCTGGGCTGGGACCCCCTCGACGGCCTCGGTCGGACGCGCCTCGGTGTGAGCTATCTCCGATGGCTGCTCAGGAACTCGACGGTGCTGGATCTCCCCGCCCCGGTGCGCTCGGCATCCGTCGCCTCGGCATCATCGCAGTCGGCGCCGTAGTCGGATCAGGATGGACGCCGCCCCGCCGGGATCACGGCGCGGCGGGCTCGAACCCGTGCGAGCGGACGAACGGCAGCAGGCGGAACGCGATCAGGCCCGGAGCCGGATCGAGGCCGACCAACGCGATCGTCTCCCGGCCCGCGACATCGACGGGTACCGACCGCTCGGCGGTGTTCGCCCACGAATGCGTCGGCCCGAGATGGACCACGCCCGCGTCGACGTCGTCGACCCGCAGCACAGCCCGTGCGGAGACGACATCGGTGTTGTACTCATGATCGCCCCGCACCGCGGCGTTGCTGTACCGGAGGACCAGGTCGAGCGGCCCTTCCGCTGATCGATGGTCGGCGGTGAGCACCAGGGCTCCGAGTCGGCCGTGAGCATCGACCGCGTCCTCCGGCACGGCGACCCACGGGAACCGCCCATCGTCGGCCACAGGCTCGATCCGCAGCGCGACGAGATCGAGCGCACCGGAGTCCACGGCTACCTCGATCCGGGAGACACCCTTCGGCAGGTGCACCCGTGCACGAGTCTCCCGGTCGGCAGCCGGCCGAGCTGCCCGCACCGCCGCGCGGTCGCCGATGCGCAGCGTCAGAACGGCCTCTGCCGCCAGTGCGACCAGCGTGATGTCGTGATAGCCGGACTCCTCGGCAGCCAGGAAGAATCGCACGTCCGCCCCCGCCGCGAGCCGCACGACCGCCGGACGCAGGGTGTCGCCGGAGACGAGCTCGGCGCCCGCCCCGAGGCGACCGTCGCGCGCGCCGAGCACGACCGCAGCCGGTCGCGGGCGTAGGACCTCGAGGCGGTCGATGGCGACCGCCGGCCATCCGGCGCCGATGGCCGGCCGGAGGGCCACCTCGTGCGTCCCCGCCGACAGCTCGACGTCCAGCTCGACCCGACCCCGATAGTCCGTCGTCAGCGTGCCGGGGTAGGAGACGTCCGCCACCGGCACCCCGTCCACGAGCAACCGCTGGCGACTCGGGCTCTTCCCCGTCGCGTAGACGATCGCGAATCGCCACCCGCCCGGGTCGGGCACGTCGACCGCGAACGTCACGGCGCTGTCCGGGTGCTCGAGCGGTCCGACGTCACGAGTGCCGGAAGCCGCGTACTGCTGAGGGTCGGTGTCCTGCGGGCGCAGCTCGGTGTGCACCACCGTCGCGTCCTGCGCCAGGTAGCTGCGGCGATCGTCCGCGGCGGGCGTGTCCACGGCGACCTCGGCGGGCGTGATCACGAAGCGGTGCACCGCCAACGGGTCGCCGCCGGGGACGCGGATGCGCAGCGGCCCCGCTGTCGTCGTCCGATGACGGGCCACCACGCGGGGCTGCACGGCCGCCCCCTCGTAGCCGGTCCACGACACGGTGCTGCGGGCGACGTCGACCGCCCGGCCGAACGGATCTGCCCGGGGCAGCAGGACATCCAGATCGGCCGGGGCGTCCGCGCCGGGGACGAGGATCGTGATCTGGCGTCGCGGTTCGTCGAGCACGGCGAGCGCTTCGACGGCCCCATCGCCGCCGACCGACACCGTCTCGCCGGTGAGATCGGCGTACCACTTGAGCAGCCACCACCCGCCGTTCGCCTCCGTGCTCCGCACCGCGTGGTCATCGAGGTTGCCGGCGAACGTCCAGTACGCCATGTCCGCGTCGACCTTGGTCTCCTCGAACATCGCCACCCACCGGAGCACCCGTGACGGCACCGAGAAGTCCCGGCGGTTGCCGTACTCGTCGATGTTGATCGGCAGCGGACCGATGCCCAGCTCCTTCTCGATGGCACGGTAGGTCGCGTGGTGCCCCCGGTAGTCGCGCAAGCCGTCCGGCGTCAGCTCGTGCCAGCTCATCACGTCGGGTAGCAGGCCCTCGCCGTCGGCCCAGCCCAGGAAGTCGCGCAGGCGCTGCGGATCGAACCGCATCTCGTTCGGCCCCACGACACGCGCCTCCGGCAGCAGCGCCCGGATCTCGCGGACGACGGCGGTCCAGTCCGCGAAGAAACGCTCCCGGTCCGCCGCCCAGTCCCCGTACCAGATCCAGTCGGGCTCGTTGAACGGCACCCAGGCGAACCGGGCGTGATCGGCGCGCTGCGCGACTCGGGCGACCATCCGGCGCACGCGCGTCAGGTAGTCCTCGATGCCGAGCTGCTCGTAGGGCCACTCGGCGTAGTCGTCCTGCATGTAGACGAGCACCTCCTGACCCCCGGCGGCGAAGAACCCGTCGGCCACCGCGATGCTGTCGCCGGTGGGGTGCTGCGAGCCCTCGGGCGCACGCTGCGCGACCGTGCGCGGACGTGCCCCTTCGATCAGCGCAGCGGACGGCACGCCGGGGTCGCCGAGACCGTACAGCAGCCCCGTCGCTCCCCCGTGCACCGGCCCGGTGCACCTGGTCGCGTCGACCCGGATTCGGACGAGGGGTCGCTGCTGCGCTCCGTCCAGAGGTGCTGGCGTGTCACTCGGATCGGTCATCGGGTCCTCCGTCGAACGTCATGCGTCATGCGTCCGGCGCCGGACAGCATGGCAGATGCCTGAAAAGCCTTGCAGAGACGTCGGGGCGCTCCGATCGGCGGCGCGCCCATCCGGAGCGAGGCGGGACGCTGCCGTTCCCCCGTGCGGCGCGACGATGTCGAGGCGATCGGATCGCTCTCCGTCGCCACGAAGCGGACCCCGTCCGCCGCGCTGCGCAGGTCGTCCGCGGACGATCTGTCGTACGACCTCAGCGGGACCACGGCGCTCCGGATCAGCGGAACGAGCCGGCGCTCACGCCTTTCCGGATCAGACGGGACAGCGCGCCGTAGAAGATCAGGACCGGCAGCACCGAGATCAGCAGACCCGCGTACAGCAGGCGGTAGTCGGTCGTGAAGACGCCCTGGAACGCGATGACCGCCGCCGGCAGCGTGCGCATCGAGGGATCGGTGAGCAGGACGTAGGAGAACAGCAGCTCGCTCCAGATCCCGATCGCGTTCACGATCGCCACGCCGGCGATCGGACCTTTGAGGATCGGCAGCACGACGGCACGCAGCACGCGTGCCTCGCCCGCCCCGTCGACCCGTGCTGCCTCGAGCAGCTCGACCGGGAACCCGCGGAACGCGGCACGCATCAGCAGGATGCTGAACGGCATCCAGAAGGCGACGTAGACGAGCACGATGCCGAGGTAGGTGTTGCGCAGCCCCCAGTTGCCCAGCTGGTCGAAGATCGGGATCAGCGTCGCCTGCACCGGGATCGCGAGCAGCACGAGGACCGTCTGGGTGACCAGGCCCTCGCCCCGGAACCGGATGGTCCCGAGCGCGTAGCCGGCGAGCGCCGCGAGCACGGTGACGACGATCGTGGTCAGCACCGTCACGATCACGCTGTTGGCGAAGGAGACGCTGAGCGGGTCGCCGAAGGCTCCGCCCTGCCACGCGTCGCTGAAGTTCCCGAGCTGCGGCACCACCGGCGGCGCGATCGGGTTGGAGACGATCTGCGCGTTCGTCTTGAGCGCGTTCGCGGCGAGGAGGAGCAGGGGCACCGCGGTGAGCGCTGCGCAGAGCACCATCGCGATCGTGCCGACGAGTCGGCCGATGCGCGCCCCTCGTCCGGAGTGCGTCGGGGTGCGCCGGGTCACGCGCGTCGCGACCGCCTCGTCGCGTTCGAGTGCTGACGTCATCAGTCCTCCTTGCCGAGCAGTCGTCGGTAGATCACGAAGTTGATGACGAGCAGCAGCACGGTCATCGCCACGGCGATCGCCGACCCGTACCCGTACTGCCCCTCCGCGAACGCCTTCTGCGTGAGGTAGGTGCCGAAGACGTCGGTCGACCCGCCCGGGCCCCCCTTGGTCAGCGCGAACACGATGTCGAACGCCTTCAGCAGCCCGACGAACTGCACCACCGTGACGGTCGCGACGGTGCCCCGGATGTGCGGCAGCACGATCGACACCAGCCTGCGGAGGGAGGTCGCCCCGTCCAGCGAAGCGGCGTCGTGCAGCTCGGCCGGGACGTCCTCCATCGCGCCGAGGATCAGCAGCATCGTGAATCCGCTGGCCTGCCAGATCGCGACGAAGATGACGGTCCCGAGGGCGATGTGGTAGTCGCCCAGCCAGTCGGGCGGCAGGGCCCATCCGAAGAACCCGAGCACGGTGTTGACCGGCCCGTTCGTGTCCAGCAGCAGCGCCCAGAGCAGCGCGGAGATCGTGATCGGCAT
>NZ_CAXTOQ010000083.1:0-14327 GCF_964245895.1 uncultured Amnibacterium sp. | reverse complement strand
TCGGCCTGTCGCTGCACGGCCTGCGCGAGGAGGACCTGATCGAGGGCACGATCCCGTGCCACCCCCTGGACGTGCAGGACGCGCTGATCTACTTCGCGAACAAGGGCGCCGTCATCAACAGCACCTACATGGTCTGATGCCGGCGACGAACCTGGGCCTCCCGGCGATGCGGTGCGAGTCCGCCGCCCCGCCGGCCACCGGCATGGACGCGGTGTCGCGCCGCGTGGACGTCGCGCTGCGCGGCCTCCGCGTCGCGGCGCCCGTGCACCGGGAGGCGGGCGCCGGGCCGAGCGACGACGGGCACGTGCTGTGGAACGGCGAGCAGGCGGCCGTCCCGGTGAAGGCGGACAGCCCGTACCTGGTCTCGGGCGGGCGACTGCTGCTCGACACCGGCGACGCCGGCCCGATCGATCTGGGCATCGACGTGGCACCGGTGCACCGACCCAGGTTCTACGACCTGACGACCGGCGACGGCACGTCGTACGAGCAGATCGCCCGGCTGCACGGCCGCACCGTGCTGGCGACGACGGTCGTCCAGACCTGCATCCGGTACGACGAGGACCAGCGCTGCCGGTTCTGCGCCATCGAGGCGTCGCTGGAGGCGGGCGCGACGATCGCGGTCAAGACGCCCGCGATGCTCGCCGAGGTCGCCCGCGCCGCGGTCGACCTCGACGGCGTCGAGCAGATGGTGATGACCACCGGCACCTCCAACGGGTGGGACCGCGGCGCGAAGCACCTCGCCCGCTGCGTCGCGGCCGTGAAGGAGGCGGTGCCGGAGCTCGCGATCCAGGTGCAGATCGAGCCGCCGCGGCACCTCCGCGCGATCCGGGACCTGTACGACGCGGGCGCCGAGTCCATCGGCATCCACGTCGAGTCGATGGACGACGCGGTGCGGCAGCGCTGGATGCCGGGCAAGAGCACGGTGTCCCTCGACGAGTACCGGGCCGCGTGGGCGGAGGCGGTCCGCGTCTTCGGACGCAACCAGGTGTCGACCTACCTGCTCGTCGGCCTCGGCGAGGACCCGGACGACGTCCCGCGGTGGGCGGAGGAGCTGATCGCGCTGGGCGTCTACCCGTTCGTGGTGCCGTTCCGGCCGCTGCGCGGCACGCTCGCGACCGACGTCGACGGGGTGCCGGCGCCCAGCAGGACGATCCTCGAGACGGTGTCCCGGCAGGTCGCCGCCCTGCTCGTCGCCGCGGGCATGCTCGGCAGCGAGCAGAAGGCCGGGTGCGCCGCATGCGGCGCGTGCGGCGTGCTGAAGACGGCAGGCGCATGACCGCCTTCGACGTGCCCGTCCTGACCGGCGTCCCCCGGCGGGTCGCGCCGTGGACGATCCGGCGCGCGGAGGGGGCTGAGCTCGCCGCGTACCGTCGGCTCCGCCGGGCGGCGTTCGTCGACGACCAGCACCTCTTCACGGGATCCGACGCGGACGACGTCGACGACGACCCGCGGGCGGTCGTGCTCGCCGCGGTCGCGGCGGACGGAGCCGTGCTCGGCGGCGTCCGCCTCGCGCCGCTCACGGGGCGCGACATCGGCTGGTGGGCGGGCAGCCGCCTCGTGGTCGACGAGGCGGTCAGGGGCTCGGCGGGGCTCGGCGCGCAGCTGGTGGACGAGGCGTGCCGGACGGCGGAGGCGTCGGGCGTGCTCCGCTTCGACGCGACGGTGCAGGACCGCTACGCGGTGCTGTTCCGCCGGCTCGGCTGGACCGACCAGGGGCCGGCCGTCGTCGCCGGCGCCCCGCACCGCCGCATGCGGTGGCCGATCCACCGGATCCAAGCGCTCGCCGAGCGGACGAAGGCGCCGCTCGCCGACCTGCTCGACCCGTTCGGCGCCTCCTGGGGCACCGCTCCGGCGGCCTCGCTCGGCGGCGCGGGGTTCGTGGGCGACGACGGCGCCCCGGTGCCGGGCAGCGACCTGATCGCCGCGTGCGACGCGATCCTGCCCGCGATGGTGCAGCGCGACCCGGAGTGGGCCGGCTGGTGCGGCGTGCTCGTCAACGCGAACGACCTGGCCGCGATGGGTGCGGAGCCCGTCGGCCTGCTCGACGCGGTCGCCGCCCCCGACCTCGGCACCGTGCAGCGGGTGGTCCGCGGGCTGCGCAGCGCTGCGGAGGCGTGGGGGATCCCGATCCTGGGCGGCCACACGCAGGTCGGGGTCGCGGCCTCGCTCGCGGTCACCGCGCTCGGCCGCGCCGCGACGCCGGTGCCGGGTGGCGGCGGACGCCGGCACGACGACCTGACGCTCACGATCGACACGACCGGCGGCTGGCGTCCGGGTTCGCACGGGACGCAGTGGGACTCCACCTCCTCGCGGTCCGGGGAGGAGCTGCGGGCGATGGGCCGCCTCGTCCGGGACGCGCGCCCGCGGGCGGCGAAGGACGTCAGCATGGCCGGGGTCGTCGGCACCGCCGGGATGCTCGCCGAGGCCTCCGGCTGCGGCGCCGAGATCGACGTCGCCGCCGTCCCTGCGCCCGCGAGCACACCCATGGGCGACTGGCTCACGTGCTTCCCGGGCTTCGGCATGCTGACCGCCGACGCCCCCGGCGCCTCCCGAATCGGCTCGCCGCTCACCGAGACGGCGACCGTCGGCCGACTGACCGGCGCTCCCGGCGTCCGGCTCAGGTGGCCGGACGGCGAGACCACCGGCGCGCTCGCCGGGCCCGTCACCGGGCTGGGCCACGCGTGACCACCCTCCGACACCATGAGGAGCACGACATGACCGTCACCCTCGCCGCCGCGTCCGAGCGCTTCGGCCGCGACCTCGACGAGAACCTCGCGACCATCGCCCGGCTCGTCGCCGAGGCGACGGCGGCGGGCGCCGACCTGCTCGCGCTCCCGGAGGCCGCCATCGGCGGCTACCTCTCCAGCCTCGGCGGCCACGGCGACCCCGCCGGGCCCGACTCCCTCCCTCCCGCCATCCGGCTCGACGGGCCAGAGCTCGCCCGGGTGCAGCGGCTCGCGGGCGACCTCGTGCTCGTGCTCGGCATCTGCGAGGCCGCCGGACCCGCTGAGGCACCGGTCCGCTACAACACCGTCGTCGCGCTGACGAAGGACGGGATCATCGGCTCCCACCGCAAGGTGCATCAGCCGCTCGGCGAGAGCATGAGCTACGCGGCGGGGGAGTCCTTCGCCGCCTTCGACAGCCCGATCGGCCGCCTCGGCCTGATGATCTGCTACGACAAGGCGTTCCCGGAGGGGGCCCGCACGCTCGCGCTCGACGGCGCCGAGGTCGTCGTGTGCGTCTCCGCCTGGCCCGCGGCCCGCACCGCCGGGACCGATGACCTCGCGCAGGACCGCTGGACGAAGCGCTTCCGGCTGTACGACCAGGCACGTGCGCTCGAGAACCAGGTCGTGTGGGTCGCGTCCAACCAGGCCGGCACGTTCGGCAGGCTGCGGTTCGTCGGATCGGCCGCCGTGATCGGCCCGGGCGGCGAGGTGCTCGCCGACACCGGCGTCGGCGCCGGGCTCGCGATCGCGTCGGTCGACGTGGCGCAGGAGCTCGCCGCTGCCCGCCGCGCCATGTTCGCGCTGCGCGACCGCCGGCCGGACGCCTACATGCTGGATCGCGCATACGTCGAGGAGGCGCTCGTCGATGCCTGAGATGACGTTCACCGTGCGGTGGCCGGACGGCCGGGTGGAGGCGTGCTCCTCGCCCTCGCTCGTGATGTGGGACCACCTCGAGGTCGGCGCCGACTACACGGTCGGCGACTTCACCCGGCGGGCGACGGCCGCGCTCGCGGAGGCGGGCGAGCGGGTCCGCGCGCGGTACGGCTTCGTCTGCACGAGCGCGCTCGCCCAGGCGGAGGCGATCCGCGCCCGGGCGGCGGGCCATGACGCCGGCGCGCCGGTACGGGTCCTCGCGATGGCTCCGCCGCTGCCGGTGCGGGTGTCAGCGTGACCGCGCTGCCGGACCGCGTCCCCGTCGCGGTCGTCGGCGGCGGCCAAGCCGGTCTCGCCGCCTCCTGGCACCTGAGGCGGCGCGGGATCGAGCACGTCGTGCTCGAGCGGGCGACCGTCGCCCACGACTGGCTGGACCGCCGCTGGGACGCGTTCACCCTGGTCACGCCGAACTTCCAGTGCCGGCTCCCGGGCTTCGCCTACGACGGCGACGAGCCGGACGGCTTCATGACGCGGGAGCAGGTCCGGGCGTGGCTCGGCCGCTACCGCGCCAGCTTCGATCCGCCGGTGCACGAGGGCGTCGAGGTGCTCGGCCTGCGGCGCACCGACGACGGGTTCGCCCTGCGCACCTCCGCCGGCGACCTCGCCGCCGCCCAGGTCGTGATCGCGACGGGCGGGTACCACGTGCCGTCCGTCCCGGCCTTCGCGGCTCTGCTGCCGGCCTCGATCACGCAGGTGCACTCGGCCGACTACCGGAACCCGGCGTCCCTGCCCGACGGCGCCGTCCTGGTGGTCGGCAGCGGGCAGTCCGGCGCGCAGATCGCGGAGGACCTGCACCTCGCCGGGCGGCAGGTGCACCTCGCGCTCGGCCGGGCGCCGCGCAGCGCCCGCTTCTATCGCGGTCGCGACTGCATCGCGTGGCTCGAGGACATGGGCGTCTACGACGTCACGGTGCAGCAGCACGCCTCCGGCCTCGCGAAGCGCGAGTCGACGAACCACTACATGACGGGCAGGAACGGCGGGCACGACATCGACCTGCGCGCCTTCGCGCTCGCCGGGATGCGCCTGCACGGGCGGCTGACCGGGGTGGTCGACGGGGTCCTCGGCGTCGCGCCGACGATGGAGGGGTCCCTCGACCACGCCGACAGCGTCATGGAGTCGATCAAGGACGACATCGACGCGTACATCGCGCGCGCCGGCCTCGAGGCGCCGACCGAGGCGCGGTACCGCCCCGTGTGGCGGCCGGCGGAGGAGCCGGCGACGCTCGATCCGGGTGCGGAGGGGATCTCGACGGTCGTCTGGGCGACCGGCTTCCGGCCGGACTACCGCTGGGTCGAGGTCGGGGTGTTCGACGGCAGCGGCCATCCCACGCACCGCGCGGGGGAGACCGACGTGCCCGGCCTCTTCCTCCTCGGCCTGCCGTGGCTCACCACCTGGGGCAGCGGCCGGTTCGCGGGCGTCGCCAGGGACGCCGAGCACGTCGTCGACCGGGTCGCGACGCGGGTCGCCGTGCCGGCCTGATGGCCGTGCTCGCCGCGGTCGCCGCGCACTTCGGGCGGGACGTGCAGCGCGCCCTCCCGAAGGTGGAGGGGATCCTCGACGACGCCCGCGCGGCCGGGGCCGACCTGGTCGTGCTGCCCGACGCCGCGCTCGGGGGCTACCTCTCCGACCTCGGCGACCCCGACTCGCGGGACCTGCCGGTGCCGCTCGACCTGGACGGGCCGGAGCTCGGCCGCGTCCGGCGCGCGGCCGGCCCGATCGTCGTCTGCATCGGGCTCGCGGAGGCGGTGCCAGGGGATCCCGGCCGGCGCTGGAACACCGCGGTGTGCTGCTCCGCCGATCGCGTCTGGGGCGTCCACCGCAAGGTGCACCGGCCGCTGAACGAGTCCCTGGTGTACGCGGCGGGGGACCGGTTCCGCGCGTTCGACACCCCGGTCGGCCGGCTCGGGATGCTCACCTCCTACGACAAGACGTTCCCGGAGGCGGCGAGGGCCCTCGCGGACGACGGCGCGACGATCCTCGCCTGCCTCGGAGCGTGGCCCGCCTCCACGACCGATCGCGCCGCGCAGCTGCCGCAGGACCGCCAGTCGCGGCTGTTCGACCTGTACGACCTCGCGCGCGCGGCCGAGAACCAGGTCGTCGTCGTGTCGTCGAACCAGACCGGGGTGCAGGGCCGCCTGCGGTTCCTCGGTCAGGCGAAGGTGGTCGGGCCCGGCAGCGACGTGCTGGCCCGCACGGGCGTGAAGGGCGGCATGGCCGTCGCAACGGTCGACGTGCCGGTCGAGGTCGGTCGTGCCCGCCGCCGCCTCCACCACCTCGCCGAGCGGGTCCCCGCGGCCTACGCGAGGCGGCCGTGAGGATCGCGCTGCTCACCTACTCGACGAAGCCCCGCGGCGGCGTCGTGCACACGCTCGAGCTCGCGGAGGCGCTCGCCCGGCGCGGCGAGGACGTCACGGTCTGGACCCTCGGGCGCGGCGGCGACCAGGCGTTCTTCCGCCCGGTCGACCCGTCGGTCCGCGTCGAGGTCGTGCCGTTCGCTGCGCAGGAGCGGGAGGCGGTCGGGCCGCGGATCATGCGATCCATCCGGACGCTCGCGGCGGCGTTCGACCGCTCGGGCGCCGACGTCGTGCACGCGGAGGACTGCATCACCGCGAACGCGGTGCCCGGCGCCATCCGGACCGTCCACCACCTCGACACCTTCACGACGCCGGAGCTGGTGGCGTGCCACGACCGCGCGATCGAGCGCCCGTCCGCGCTCGTCACCGTGTCCCGGTCGGTCGCCGCGGAGGTGGAGGCGGGCTGGGGACGCACCCCGACCGTGATCCCGAACGGCGTCGACGCCGCCCGGTTCGCCGCGGCTGCGGGACCGGCGTCCGACGCCGCGCGCGCCGCCTGGCGGGCGCGGTTCGGCGAGTACCTGCTCGTGGTCGGCGGCATCGAGCCGCGCAAGGGCACCATCGACGCGCTCGAGGGCTACGCCCTCGCCCGGCGCCGCCACCCGGACCTGCGGCTGGTCGTCGCGGGCGGGGAGACGCTGTTCGACTACGCCGGCTACCGGCAGCGGTTCGACCGCAGGCGGGAGCAGCTCGGCGTCCCCGTCGAGGTGCTCGGCACGGTCGACCACGAGGCGCTGCCCTCGCTCGTCGCCGCGGCCCGCGCGGTCCCGTTCCTCTCGACGAAGGAGGGCTTCGGGCTCTCGGCGATGGAGGCGCTCGCCGCGGGCGTCCCCGTCGTCGCCCGGGACCTCCCGGTGGTCCGCGAGGTGTTCGGCCGGGCGGTCGAGCGGGTGCCGGACGGCGCGGGTGCCGCGCACGGGATGGCGGAGGCGGTCGACCGGGCCTTCACGGGGGTGGGACCCGAGCCGTCGCTGGGCCGCACCCTCGCCTCCTCCTACAGCTGGGACGCGGCGGCGGCCGCCCACCAGGCGCTCTACGCCTCCCTCCTCGCGTCCCGAGCATGACTTCGCTCACGCTACGTGCCGCCGCAGCTGCGCTCGGGCGGCACGAAGCGTGAGCAGAATCGTCCCGACGATCGGCCAGGCGCTGGACCTGCTGGCGGAGCGGGATCCCACGGCACCGGCGGTGCAGGACGGCATCGAGGCGCTCGATCGTGCAGGGCTGCGGTCGCGGTCCCGCCGGCTGGCCCGCGTGCTGATCCGCGCGGGCGTGCGGGAGGGGGATCTCGTCGCGATCAGCGGCGGGAACACGGTCTCCTCCGTCGTCGCGGTCTGCGCGATCCATCGCGCGGGCGGCACGCCGCTGCCGCTGGACGCGCGGCTCCCCGTCGGGGAGCGACGCGCGATCCTCGACCTCGCCGACCCCGCCCTCGTGCTCGGCGGCGAGCCGGGCGGGGTCGCGGGAAGGCCCTCGCTGCCGCTCGCGCCCGACCTCGCCGGCGTCGACGACGGGCCCCTGCCGCCGCTGGCGGCGGGCAGCTGGAAGGCCGCGACGACGTCCGGCAGCACGGGTGCGCCGAAGCTCGTGCTCGCGACGGCGCCCGCACGCGTCGACCCGCAGCGGCAGGCGGCCTCCTTCCTCCCGCTCGCCGCGCGCCAGCTGGTCGTCGGGCCGCTCACCCACCCGGCGCCGTTCACCTACGCGTTCAGGGGCCTCGCCACGGGCCACTCGCTCGTGCTGCTGCCCCGGTTCGACGCGACGTCGGTGCTCGATGCGATCGCGCGCCACCGCATCTCCTGGGTGCTGCTGGTCCCCACGATGCTGCACCGCATCCTCCGCCTGCCCGCCGAGCAGGTCTCGGCGGCCGATCTCTCCTCGCTCGAGCGCGTCGTGCACCTCGGCGCCCCGATCGATCCGGCGCTCAAGCGCCGCTGGCTGGCGCTGCTCGGCCCGGAGCGGATGACGGAGGTCTACGCCGGCACCGAGTCGAACGGGCTCACCGTGATCCGCGGCGACGAGTGGCTCGCGCACCCCGGCAGCGTCGGCCGGCCCGCGAGCGGGACCGAGGTGCGGATCGTCGACGCGTCCGGCGCACCCGTCCCGCCGGGGCTGACGGGCCGGGTGCAGCTGCGCCGGACCGCGGGCGCCTCCTACCGGTACATCGGCGCCGAGACGCCCGCGCCGGGCGCCTGGGACACGCTCGGCGACGACGGCCGGCTCGACGCCGACGGCTACCTCCACCTGATCGACCGCGGCGGCGACCGCATCCTGCGCGCCGGGACGAGCCTCTACCCGGTCGAGGTGGAGCGGGTGCTGGAGGCGCACCCCGCGGTACGGTCCGCCGGCGCGGTCGGGGTGCCGGACGAGGACCTCGGAACCCGGGTGCACGCCGTCGCGGACGTCGGCGACGCGGAGGCGGACCCGGAGGACCTGCGCGCCTGGGCCAACGCCCGGCTCGACCCCGGGAAACGGATCGACACCCTGGCGCTCGTGCGCGAGCCGGTCCGCGACGATGCGGGCAAGCTCCGGCGGCGCGACCTCGTCCCGCCCTCTCAGCGGGAGCGGTCGGCCAGCAGCTCGGTCAACGTGCCGCGGCACAGCGCCGCGAACCCCGGGTTCGTCCGGTCGTAATAGGGGATCGCGACGACGGCCTGCGCCAGCGCGATGCCGCGCGCCCGCTGCCAGGTGCCGTCGTCCGGGCGGAGGCGGACGCGGAACCGGTCGCGATCCGCGCCGCGGAGGCAGGACCAGGCCGGTACGAGGTCGTTCGCCGGGTCGCCTGCCCCGCCGCCGCCCCAGTCGAGCACGCCAGCCAGGCGGCCGTCCTGCTCCAGCAGGTTCGGCGGCAGCAGGTCGGCGTGCACCGCGACGCGCCGCCCGTCCCACGTCGGCGCGGCCAGCGCCTCCCCCCACATCGCGGCGACCGCGGCCCGGTCGAACCCCTCGAGCCGCGCGAGCGCGGCCCGGGTCGCGGCGTCGGCCCGCTCGGCGCTTGGGCGACCCGCGTCGGGCAACGCCGACGCGTCCACGGTGCGCAGCGCGACGACGAGGTCCGCCAGCTCGTCGGCGGCGATCCGGCCCGGGATCGGCGTGCGGCCGTCGACCCAGCGCACGACGGCCCAGACCGCGGGGAACAGTGCGGGATCGGGCGCGCCGAGCAGCACCGGCTCCGGCACGGCGACCGGCAGCGCGGCGGCGACGAGGGGCACGACCACGGCCTCCCGCTCGAGGTCGGTGCCCCCGTCCGGCAGCCGAGGCAGCCGCGCCGCGAGCGCGTCGCCGATCCGGAAGACCCGGTTGACCGTGCCGAGGGCGCGGACCGCGCGCACCGGCAGGTCCGCGAGGGTCGGCGCCTGCGCTCGCAGCAGCGCGGTCACGACGCCCGCATCGACCCGCAGCTCGCCGTCGTGCAGGTCGCGGTCCACCGGGTCACCGTAGCGACGGGCTCGTCGATCTGCGGGTGCGTCGGCCACCATGGACGGGTGAGCAGCACCGGTCCGGCCGCGCCCCGGGGCGCGCGGGCCCTGCTCGCCGCGCTCCTCCGGCCGGCGCCCAGCCCGCCGCGGGTCGGCATCGCCGTGCAGGCGGGCATCACGATGCTGCTGGTCGTCGGCGTCCCCGCCCTGCTCGGCCGGCTCGACGTGGGCCTCCTCGCCTCGACCGGCGCGCTGTCGGCCCTGTACCTCTCGTCGCGCAGCCGGCACGAGCGCCTCCGCCGCCTCCCGCTGGTGCAGCTGGGGCTGCTCGCTGCGATCGGGGTGGGCGCCGCGACCAGGGGGCACCCCGTCGCAGCCCCGCTGGTGCTGGTCGTCGTCGCTGTGGGTGCGGTGGTGCTCGTCTCGGGCACGGCCGTCGGACCGCCCGGCGCGCTGTTCCCGGTGCTCGGCGCCGGCATCGCCGCGCGGCTGACCGGCCCCGCGTCGCTCGGCGGCGACGGGCTCGACCCGCTGCTCGTGCTCGGCTGCGCGGCCGCCGGCGCGGCGGCCGCCTGGCTGATCGTCGTCGCGCCGCTCGCGATCCCGAGCGTGCGGCGGCGGGACCGGAGCATCCCCGTCGCGCCGGTCCGGTTCTCGCTCGACGCGACCGGGCGGACGGTCGTCGCCCGCGTCTCCGCCGCCGCGGCGCTCGCGGCGGTCCTGGCCGCGGTGCTCGGCCTCGATCGCGGGTACTGGGTGGTCGTCGCGGTGGTGGCGGTGCTGCAGACCGGTCGCGGCCGGCGCCTGACCGGCATCCGCGGCGCGCACCGCGCGGTCGGCACCCTGGTCGGCGCCGTCGTGTTCGTGCTGGTCGCGACGGTCGTCGGGCTGCCGGCGCAGGGCGTGCTGCTCGCCGTGGTGCTCGGCGTGCTCCAGTTCGCGGCGGAGCTGGTCGTCGTCGCCCACTACGGGCTGGCGCTCGTGTTCGTGACCCCGCTCGCGCTGCTCATCGCGGAGGCGGGGTCCGCCGGGGACCCGTGGACGATCGCCGGCACGCGGGTGCTCGACACCGCGATCGGGTGCGCCGTCGCGCTCCTCGTGCTCGTCGTCGAGCGGCTCGCCGCCGGTCGGGCCCGGCGCTGACGCCCGGGCGCCGGTGCGCGGCTGCGGCGGTCCGGGCGACCCAACCGGAACGGCCTCCGCGACGAACCGTCCTCCGAGCGGGCTCCAACCACATCTGGGGCCCCGGCACAACCCCCTGGACCTGATCGGAACGGATAGTCTGCGACCGATGAGCAGCACCTCGCCCTTCGACGTGGCCGCGTACGTGCGCGCGCCGCTCGGACCCATGCGCGAGACGCTCCAGGGCGTCGGCGCGGCGCTGCCCGCCGACCTCGCGGACGCGCTGCGCTACGTGCAGCGCCGCGCGCAGGGCACCGGGTCCTGGCTGTCGCACGTGCTCGTCACGGCGACGCACAAGGACGCCCGCATCACGGCCTTCCTCTCCACCTGGGCGTACGAGGCGCACTGGTTCGGCGACGCCCTCACCGCGATCGCCGGCGCCGGACCCGTGCCCGCCATCCGCCGCGGCGTCGCGGCCCGCATCCGCACCCGGTTCGGCCCGCTGCGGGAGGCGGTCGTGGCGAACCTGCACGGCCGCGCGCTCACCGGCGTGCAGATGACCGAGCGCCTGGTCGACGGCTGGATCGTCGACGCGATGCTCGAGCGGGCGCAGCAGCTGGCTCCGGGCGCCGTCGCGGCGGACCTCGCCAGGATCCGGGAGGGCATCGCGCGCCAGGCGCAGTTCTTCGCGGAGTCCGCGACGGACGCCCTCACGCACTCCCGTGCGGCGCGGGTGCTGGCACGGCGACGCCTCGCGATGCGGACGTGGCCCATCGGCGCCGACCACGAGCCGGCTGCGGCCACGGCGAGCGCGCTGCAGGCGCTGTTCGGCGCCGACCGCTCGTGGGCCGCCGCCGTCGACCGCCGCATCGACGCGCTGCCCGGCCTCGCCGGCCTCCAGCTGGTTCGCCGCACGGTCCGCAAACCGGGCCGCCGTCCGCTCCGGATCACCTTCCGCGGCACCGGGCGTCCCCGGTCGTCCGCGCCGCTCCACGTCGGGAAGGACGTCGCGCGTTAGCGCATCACCATGGCATTCGACATCGACACCTTCGCGGAGACCAGCACCGCCGTCGCCTGGAGCGACATCGACCTGGACGCCTTCCGCACCGACCCCCTGCCCGAGACGTCGTTGCGCGCGCTGCGCTACATGTGCGACGTCGAGTACCACACCGTCTGCTACCTGCGGGACATGCTCGTCACGCCGTCGCACGGCGACAGCGAGGTGTCCACGTTCATGACGATGTGGAACCGCGAGGAGTACTGGCACGGGGAGGCGCTCGCCGCGGTGCTGAAGGTCCACGGCATCGAGGTCGAGTACGACCAGCTGAAGGCGAGCCGCGTGAAGCTCGGCTGGCGCGACCGGATCGACCCGATCAAGCAGTCGATCTACGGGAACATCGTCGGCAAGGACTTCGTCGCCACCCACATGTCGTGGGGCAGCGTCAACGAGCGCGGCGCCGCCTCCGCCTACCGCCGGCTCGCGAGGCTGGAGCCGCACCCCGCCCTCGCGCCCCTCCTGCAGCGCATCGCGCAGCAGGAGACCCGGCACATCGCGTTCTACACGACGCAGGCGACGAAGCGGCTCGAGGAGTCGAAGCTGGCGCGGATGTTCACGAAGTTCGCGCTGACGAATGTGTGGGGCCCGGTCGGCTCGACCATCGAGCCGGACGAGGAGGTCAAGTTCGTGATGGGCTACCTCTTCGACGGCGAGGACGGCCTCAAGGAGGTCCGCAAGATGGACGAGGCGATCGCGAAGCTGCCGGGCATGGCGGGCATCTCGATCGTCGAGAAGGCGTTCCGCGCCCGCGGCCTGTACGCCGACATCGCCGCCTGACCCCTCGTCTCAGGCCCTTCGCGCGGTACTTCTGGCCTCGCGCGGTACCTGCGGCGCTGCGCGGTACGCATGCGTACCGCGCAACGCCACGGCTACCGCGCGGAGTAGGCGGCGGGCGGCCGGACAGCACGGACTCGAGGCACTCCCGCCCTGACGAGCGTGCGCTCCAGTCGACCCGCCCGCAGGTCGGCCCAGTCCCACCGGCCGATCGAGGGGTATGCGACGCGCATCCGGTTCTCCCGGTTCTTCTCCCGGATGACGACGTCCTCGACAGAACCGCCCATCCGGTAGCGATCGGAGCGGTACTTCACCTCGCCGTCGAACTCGCCGAGGATCCGGTGGACCCGCCATCCGAAGTCGCCGAACTCGTCCCGCTCGTCCGTCGTCACCTTCACCTGCAGATCCGGCTCGGCGAAGCCCAGCCGGTCCATCTCGAGCCGCGACCACGACTCACCGATCGATCCGCTCCGGCCGTCGGCGAACGCGATGACCCTGCGCAGCCGGGCATGTCCCCGCCGCGTGCCGTACGCCTCCGCGAGCGCCGCGATCTCGTTCGCGGACTCCGGATACAGGCGGAGGACCGCGTCCATCACGACGACGGCATCGGCGAACGGGCGGCTGAGCGCGAAGTCGAACGCGGTGCGGGCCGGGCTCGTGACGACCAGCCCGTCCACCACCACGGTCGACACGTGCTCGAGACCGATGCAGTGGCGCACGACGTCGAGCTGCGACCGGCCGCCTGACCGCCGCTCCGCGATCAGGTGCACCTTCGTCGGCCAGGCACCGAGGATCGGGACGCAGAGCGCCGCGGCCGCGGACTCGAGGGAGTAGATGGTGTCACCGGTCAGCGTGCGGGACGAGGCGTGCACGAGGCGCAGGTACCGCTCGTCGAGCGCCGCGCCGATCGACCCCGGCGGGGCGTACACCCCGCGCCGCACACGGTTCATGCCCGCGGTGCCGTCGCGGTCGGGCCGGGCCACTCCGAGCGCGGTGAGGTCGGATCGGCGGAAGAGGATCGGTTCGGTCACGCGTGGAGGATGACCCCTCCGAGCAGCCGCACGCACGCCTCGGGCCTGTGGAGGAGCGGCGCACCGGGTCGCGGGTTCCGCGGCTGCTCAACGGTCCGCCGGATCCCCTCCCACGTCGCGCGGTACCGGTGGCGTGGCGCGGTACGCATGCGTACCGCGCCACGCCAGGACTACCGCGCGACGCCGGCTCAAACTCCCGCGTCACGCCAGGGCTACCGCGCGACGACCGAGGGCTGCGCGCCCACCGCGAAGCGCGGCTCGATGCCGAGCTCGGCCACCTCCGCGTCGGTCAGCATGCGGCTGCGGATCAGGAAGCGCTTGCCCTCCGGCGCCTCCACCGAGAAGCCGCTGCCGCGGCCGTCGACCAGGTCGATGGTGATGTGCGTGAACCGCCACAGCTGGTACTGCGACGCCGACATGTACACGGCCACCGGGTCGATGCCGTCGACGTCGAGGTCGCCCAGGTGCACGTCGGAGGCGCCGGTGCGGAACATGCCGACCGGGTAGCACATGGGGCTCGACCCGTCGCAGCAGCCGCCGGACTGGTGGAACATCAGCGGGCCGTGCTTCGCGGCGAGGCTCCGCAGCATCTGCGCCGCTGCCGGCGTGACGTCGATCTTCGACGCGGCCATCGGGACTCCTTCGATCGGGACGGACGGTGGAGGCCCGCCGCGCGAGACGATGCGTCGCGCGACGGGCCGGCCGGGTGGCTTCGGCCACGGCGCGTCCCGCGGCCCACTGCGTCGACCGATACAGCGGGCCGCGGGAGCGCACCGCCGTCGATCCGCTTGCGGATCGACGGCCATGAACTCAGAAGAAGCCCATCGGGCCCTCCGCGTAGGAGACGAGGAGGTTCTTCGTCTGCTGGTAGTGGTCGAGCATCATCTTGTGGTTCTCGCGGCCGATGCCCGACT
>NZ_CAXTOQ010000082.1:0-14346 GCF_964245895.1 uncultured Amnibacterium sp. | reverse complement strand
CGTGAAGTTCGAGGGCATGAACCCGACGGGCTCCTTCAAGGACCGCGGCATGACCATGGCGATCTCCAAGGCCGTCGAGCACGGCGCGAAGGCCGTGATCTGCGCCTCCACCGGCAACACGTCCGCCTCCGCCGCCGCGTACGCGACGCACGCCGGCATCACCGCGGCCGTGCTGGTGCCGGAGGGGAGGATCGCGATGGGCAAGCTGTCCCAGGCGATCGCGCACGACGCGCAGCTGCTGCAGGTGCAGGGCAACTTCGACGACTGCCTCGACCTCGCCCGCGAGCTCGCGGCGCAGTACCCGGTGCACCTCGTCAACTCGGTCAACAACGACCGCATCGAGGGCCAGAAGACGGCCGCCTTCGAGGTGTCCGAGGTCCTGGGCGACGCGCCCGACTTCCACTTCGTGCCCGTCGGCAACGCCGGCAACTACACGGCGTACCACCGCGGCTACCGCGAGGACCTCGACCGGGGCGCCACCACCCGGCTGCCGCGCATGTTCGGCTTCCAGGCCGCGGGGTCCGCGCCGATCGTCGACGGCCACGTGGTCAAGAACCCCGAGACGATCGCCTCGGCGATCCGCATCGGCAACCCGGCGTCGTGGCAGCCGGCGCTCGCCGCGCAGGCCGACAGCGACGGCTGGTTCGGCGCGATCACCGACGAGGGCATCCTCGCGGCGCACCGCATCCTCTCGGCCGAGGTCGGGATCTTCGTCGAGCCGGCGAGCGCGATCAGCGTGGCCGGGCTGCTCGAGCGGGCGGACGCCGGGGTCATCCCCGCCGGGGCGACCTGCGTGCTGACGGTCACCGGCCACGGCCTGAAGGACCCGCAGTGGGCCCTGAAGGGCCCGGGCGGCGAGGAGGCGGCGCCGATCGTCGTGCCCGTCGACGCGGCGGCCGTGGCGCGGACGCTGGGCCTCCCGTGACCTCGAAGGTGCCCATCGGCCGGTCCGCGGTCGTGGAGGTGCCGGCCACCACCGCGAACCTCGGACCCGGCTTCGACACCCTCGGCCTCGCGCTCAGCGTCTACGACCAGCTGACCGTCACCGCCTCCGACCGGCCCGGCGTGCGCGTCGAGGTGCACGGGGTCGGCGTCGGCGAGGTGCCGACCGACGAGACGAACCTCGTCGCCCGCGCGATCCTCCGCGTCTTCGCGGAGGTGGGGGAGGAGCCGCCCGGGCTCGACCTGATCGCGCGCAACACGATCCCGCACGGCCGCGGCCTCGGCTCCTCCGGGGCCGCCGTCGTGTCGGGCATCGTCGCCGCGAAGGGGCTGCTCGACGGGATCGTGGACCTCGACGGCGACCGGCTGCTCGCCATCGCCACGTCGATGGAGGGGCACCCGGACAACGTGGCGCCGGCCCTGTTCGGCGGCCTCACGATCGCGTGGACGGGGAAGACCGGTCCGCAGCACAAGCGGCTGCTGCCCCACCGCAGCGTCTCGCCGCTCGTGCTCGTGCCCGAGCAGACGATGTCGACGGCTCTGGCGCGCAGCCTGCAGCCGGAGCACGTGCCGCACGCCGACGCGATCTTCAACGTCTCCCGATCGACCCTGCTGATCGCCGCGCTGATCCAGTCGCCCGAGCTGCTCGGCACCGCCACCGAGGACCGCCTGCACCAGTCGTACCGCGCGAGCGCGATGCCCGAGACCGACCGGATGATCACGCTGCTGCGCGCCGAGGGGCTCGCCGCGGTCGTCTCCGGCGCCGGCCCGTCGATCCTCGTGCTCGCGAGCGACCCGTCGCAGCGGCTCGTCGCGGCGGACCTGGTGACGGCGAGCGCGCAGCAGCGGTGGACCGCCCTGCTTCCGGCCGTCGACATCAGAGGTGCTACGCTCGAGGTCCAGCAGGCACCTGTGCGCGCCCATTCCTGAAACCGCGCACCGGAAGCCCTCCCGGCCGAATCTGAGGCCGGGGCTGCCTCGCCCGGATCGTGGTCCTCATCACGTTCGGCGAACACCCAGGGGCGCGGGAGAGACCCGTCCGCTCCTTCGGGGCCCGAGGACCCCACCATCCTGATCGTGACCGAAGTCGAATCGCGACCTCGCGCCGCCGGTGCGCCCGCACCGCGCCTCTCGCGCAGCCGTCTGACCGCCATGCGCGTCGACGAGCTGCGGCGGCTCGCCGCGTCCCTCGGCGTCGGGAGCACCTCCACCATGCGAAAGGGCAGTCTCGTGGACGCCATCGATGACCAGTACGACACCAACCCCGACACGGCTCCCGAGGCCGCCGATGCTCCGACGGAGGAGCAGCAGCAGCCCGAGGAGGCGTCGGACCAGACCGTGACGCCCGCCGAGGCTCGCGTCGGTGAGGCGGAGGGCGGCGCCGACGAGGTGCCCGCGGAGGCCGAGCCGGCCGCGGAGGCCGAGCCGGAAGCAGAGGAGCCTGCCGCCGACGCCGAGTCCGGCATCACGCAGGTCGAGCCCGTCGAGCCGCAGACCGACGCCGCCGCGGAGCAGACCGACCAGGTCGACGCCGAGCCCCAGGTGGACGCCGCCCCGTCCGGCGCGGTCAGCCCCGACGAGGCCGCCGGCGGCGCCGAGATCGCCGATGGCGTCGCCGAGTCCACCGGGACCGCGCAGCCGAAGTCGGCCGCCGGTCACGTGAACGCCGGGCTGACCGGCATCGCCGAGGACCTGGAGGCGCTGAAGCGCGCCGAGCAGGCCGAGGGCGGCGAGAGCGCCGACGGCGAGCAGCAGCCCGCCGAGGGCGAGCGCACCGGCAGCCGTCGTGGCCGCGGGCGCGGGCGCGGACGCGGCGCCGCGCAGAACGGCCAGGCCGCTGAGCAGTCCGGCGACGCCCAGCAGCCGCCGCAGCAGCAGAAGGCCGAGCCGCAGCAGGCGAAGGCCGAGGCGCCCGCGAAGGCCGAGCAGCAGCCGCAGAAGCAGCAGCCGACGCAGAACGACCAGGGCGCGGACGGCGACGGCCGGCGCGGTCGCTACCGCGACCGCAAGCGCCGCGGCCAGGGCACCGACTGGGACGAGCCCGAGGTCCGCGACGACGACGTGCTGATCCCCATCGCTGGCATCCTCGACGTGCTCGACAACTACGCGTTCGTCCGCACCTCCGGCTACCTGCCCGGCACGAACGACGTCTACGTCTCCCTCGGCCAGGTGAAGAAGTATCACCTGCGCCGCGGCGACGCGGTCGTGGGCGCCATCCGCCAGGTGCCCGACACGGAGCAGCCGAGCCGGCAGAAGTACAACGCGCTCGTCCGCGCCGACTCGATCAACGGCCTGCCGATCGCCGACGCCGAGGGACGGGTCGAGTTCGAGAAGCTCACGCCGCTCTACCCCGCCGAGCGCCTCCGGCTCGAGACCGAGTCGAACCGGCTGACCGCGCGCGTGCTCGACCTCGTCGCGCCGCTCGGCAAGGGGCAGCGCGGTCTCGTCGTCGCGCCGCCGAAGGCCGGCACGACGATGCTGCTGCAGGCGGTCGCGAACGCGATCACCAAGAACAACCCCGAGGTCCACCTGATGGTCGTGCTCGTCGACGAGCGCCCGGAGGACGTGACCGAGATGCAGCGCACGGTCAAGGGCGAGGTCATCGCGGCCACCTTCGACCGTCCCGCCGAGGACCAGACGACGGTCGCGGACCTCGCCGTCGAGCGCGCCAAGCGCCTCGTCGAGCTCGGCTACGACGTCGTGATCCTGCTGGACTCCATCACCCGGCTCGGCCGCGCGTACAACCAGACGGCCCACCAGTCGGGCCGGCAGCTCGCCGGCGGCATCGACGCCGGCGCGCTCCTGCCCGCGAAGCAGTTCTTCGGCGCCGCGCGCAACATCGAGAACGGCGGATCGCTCACCATCCTCGCCGCCGCGCACGTCGAGACCGGCTCCGCCGCGGACGAGGCGATCCTCGCCGAGTTCAGCGGCGCCGCGAACCTCGACCTGGTGCTCGACAGCCGCCTCGCGGACAAGCGCATCTTCCCGGCGATCGACATCACCCGCTCCGGCACCCGGCGCGAGGAGATGCTGATGGGGCCGGACGAGGTCAAGGTCACCTGGCAGCTGCGCCGCGCGATCGCGAACCACACCCCGCAGGAGGCGCTCGACGTCGTCGTGAGCAAGCTGCGGGACACGAGCACCAACGTCGAGTTCCTCGTCCAGATGCAGAAGTCGCTGCCGAGCGGGAAGTGACCGGGGGGGACTTCGACTCCGTCGCTCCGCTCGTCGCGGAGCACGCGGACCTCGAGCGTCAGCTGGCCGACCCGGAGCTGCACGCCGACGCCGGGCGCGCGCGGAAGGTCGGGCGGCGCTACGCGGAGCTCGGCCAGATCGTCGGGGCCTGGGACACGTACTCCCAGCACCGCGACGACCTCGCGGCGGCCCGCGAGCTCGCCGCCGAGGACCCGTCCTTCGCCGCGGAGATCCCCGAGCTGGAGGCGGCCGAGCAGGCGGCGTCCGATCGGCTCCGCGGGCTCCTGATCCCGCGCGACCCCGACGACGGGCGCGACGTCATCCTCGAGATCAAGGCGGGGGAGGGCGGGGAGGAGTCCGCGCTGTTCGCCGCCGACCTGCTGCGGATGTACCTGCACTACGCCGAGTCGAAGCGCTGGAAGACGGAGCTGCTCGAGCGGACCGAGAGCGACCTCGGCGGGTACAAGGACGTCCAGGTCGCGGTGAAGGGCTCGTCCAACGACCCCGCCGAGGGCGTCTGGGCGCACCTCAAGTACGAGGGCGGCGTGCACCGCGTGCAGCGCGTGCCGAAGACCGAAGCGCAGGGCCGCATCCACACCTCCGCGGTCGGCGTGCTCGTCTTCCCCGAGGTCGACGAGCCCGAGGAGGTCGTCATCGACCCGAACGACCTGAAGATCGACGTCTTCCGCTCCTCCGGCCCGGGCGGCCAGAGCGTCAACACCACCGACTCCGCGGTGCGGATCACGCACCTCCCGACCGGGATCGTCGTGTCGATGCAGAACGAGAAGAGCCAGCTGCAGAACCGCGAAGCGGGCATGCGCGTGCTGCGAGCCCGCATCCTCGCGGCGCAGCAGGAGGCCGCGGAGGCGGAGGCGTCCGCCGCCCGTCGCAGCCAGGTGCGCACCGTCGACCGCTCCGAGCGGATCCGCACCTACAACTACCCGGAGAACCGGATCAGCGACCACCGCACCGGGTACAAGGCGTACAACCTCGACGCGGTGCTGGACGGGGCGCTCGAGCCGATCGTGCGGTCCGCGATCGAGGCCGACGAGGCCGCCCGCCTCCGCGCTCTCGCGGAAGCGTGACCCCGACCTCGCCCGACCTGCATCTTGAAGGCGACTCGGCGCGCCGAATCGCCTTCGGGATGAAGCTCGATGACTGATCTGCCGCCGAGGCGGGCCGACGAGCTGCTGCGGGCGGCGGTCGGCCACCTGCGGCTCGCGGGCGTGCCGGACCCGCGGGTCGACGCGGAGCTGCTGCTGGCCCACGTGCTCGGCACGAGCCGCGGCCGCGCGCAGGCCGTGGCGCTGATCGGCACCTCGCTGCCGACGCCGGCGGCGGAGCGGTACCGGGACCTCGTGCTGCGCCGCGGCGCACGGGAGCCGCTGCAGCACCTCACCGGCACGGCCGCCTTCCGCCGCATCGAGCTCGCGGTCGGGCCCGGCGTCTTCGTGCCGCGGCCGGAGACGGAGGTGCTGGTCGAGCACGTGATCCGGGGGCTGCCGGCCGGCGGCCGCGTCGTCGACCTCGGTACCGGCTCCGGCGCGATCGCCCTGTCGGTCGCGCACGAGCGGCCGGACGCGCAGGTGGTCGGGGTCGAGCGCAGCCGGGAGGCGTTCGTGTGGGCGCAGCGGAACCTGGCCCGGGTCGCCGCGGCGAACGCGCGGATCGTGCTGGACGACCTCGCGGACGCCGTGCCGGAGTGGGACGGGACGGTCGACGTCGTGGTGTCGAACCCGCCCTACGTGCCCGACGGCATGATCCCGCGCGACCCCGAGGTGCAGCGGTTCGATCCGCCCGCGGCGCTGTACGGCGGACCGGACGGCCTCGACCCGATGCGGGCGGTCGTGCGCACGGCGCTGCGGCTGCTGCAGCCGGGCGGCCTGCTCGCCGTCGAGCACGGCGAGCTGCAGGGCGCGGCCGTGCGAGCGCTGCTCGGCGACCCCTGGCTGGACGCGGCGACCCACCCGGATCTGACCGGCCGCGACCGCGTCACGACCGCCCGCCTCCGCTGAAGTTGTACCTGGATCCGGGGCTGCGCACGGTCCCGGAGCCGGGAACTCCTTCGTGCGGTGCGGGCTGCCCGGGGCACCTGGGTGTCGCGGCTACCATCGGGGCCATGGCGACGGTCGTGGATTGCGCCGACCCGGTCGCGCTGCTGCCGGGCATGCGCGAGGCCCGAGCCGCGATCGCTCGCGGCGATCTCGTCGTCATGCCCACGGACACCGTCTACGGCATCGCGGCCGACGCGTTCCAGCCGCTCGCCGTCCAGGCGCTGCTCGACGCGAAGGGGCGCGGGCGCAGCGCCCCGCCTCCCGTCCTCGTGCCGAACCGGTCCACCCTCGATGCGCTCGCCGAGCAGGTGCCCGACGCGGTCACCCGGCTCGCCGACGCGTTCTGGCCGGGCGGCCTGACGATCGTGCTGCCGGCACGGACCACGCTCGCGTGGGACCTCGGCGACACCGGCGGCACCGTCGCCCTCCGCATGCCCGACGACCGGATCGCGCTCGAGCTGCTCGCCGAGACCGGGCCGCTCGCCGTCAGCTCGGCGAACCGGACGGGGGAGCCGGCGGCGCAGACCGCGCCGGACGCGCTCGAGCAGCTGGGCGACTCGATCGAGGTCTACCTCGACGCCGGGCCGACCCCCGGCGCGCAGCCCTCGACGATCGTCGACGCGACCGGCCTCGTCGACGAGACCGGCCCTCTCAAGGTGCTGCGGGAGGGGGTCATCACCCGCGAGCAGCTGGAGGCCGTCGTGCCCGAGGCCTTCGCGATCCCGGAGCAGGAGCCCGAAGCGGGGCAGGAGCCCGCCGCGGAGGAGGACCCCGCCGCCAAGGAGGACCCCGCCGCCAAGGAGGAGGCGGTCGACCCGTGATCGTCACCCTCCTCGTGGCGCTCTGCGGGGCGGTCGTGAGCTTCCTGATGTCGATCGTGATGTGGCGCGTCGGCATCCGGTTCAAGCTGCACCCCGAGATCCGCGACCGGGACGTGCACACGCGGCCGACCCCGCGGCTCGGCGGCATCGCGATGTACACGGGCCTGCTCTCCGCGCTGCTGGTCGCCTCCCAGATCCAGTACTTCCGCATCGTCTTCTTCGACGGCAACGAGCGGCAGATCATCGCGATCCTCTGCGCGGCGACCCTCATCGTCGTGATGGGCGTGCTCGACGACTTCTTCGACCTGGACTGGACGACGAAGCTGATCGGCCAGGTCCTCGCCGCGGGTCTGCTCGCCTGGCTCGGCGGGCTGCAGATCGACCAGCTGCCGATCGGCGGCGTCACCATGTGGTCGACCTGGTCGTCCCTGGCGCTCACGCTCATCGTCATCGTCGTCGTGATGAACATGATGAACTTCATCGACGGGCTCGACGGCCTCGTCGCGGGCATCGCGATCATCGCCAACGGCGCATTCTTCCTCTACAGCTACATGGCGCTGCAGGCCACCGGCTCGACCGCGTACTTCAGCCTCGGCACGCTGATCTCGGCGACGATGTGCGGCGTCTGCCTCGGCTTCCTGCCGCTCAACTGGCACCCGGCCCGCCTGTTCATGGGCGACGCGGGCAGCCTGCTCGTCGGCCTCATGTTCGCGGTCGCGTCGATCGGCGTCACCAGCTCGATGGACCCGGAGATGTTCCAGACGCCGTCCGGGTACTCCCGCGCGCAGTTCGCGCCGGCGTTCACGCTGCTGCTGCTGCCGATCGCGATCATGATCGTGCCGCTGCTGGACTTCGGGCTCGCGGTCGTGCGGCGCATCGGCGCGGGCAAGAGCCCGTTCAGCGCCGACCGCAAGCACCTGCACCACCGCCTGCTGGACATGGGGCACTCCCGCCTCCACGCCACCCTGATCTTCTACGCGTGGACCGCGGTGATCTCGGTCGGGTCGCTGCTGTTCTTCGTCGCCGAGCAGGTCGTCGCGTGGAGCTTCATCGGCGGCGGCCTCGTCGTCTGCGCCGTCGCGACGCTCGCGCCCCTGTCGCACCGCAAGCGCCGGGAGTACCGCGTGCAGGCGGCACCCGTCGCGACCACGACCAGGGAGATCGCCGTGCTCGATCCGCTCGACCGCGCCGGCGCCGTCCCGAAGGAGCGCTCCGCCTGATGTTCGACACCCTCACCACCGTGATGCGGCGGGCCCTCGTGCTGGGCGCGACCATCGGCTTCGCCGTCGGGCTCGTCACGGGCCTCGTGGGGCTGGGCGTCGCGGGCTGGCCGGGCCTCGCCTCCGGCCTGGTCGGCGCCGTCCTGACGATCCTCTTCCTCGGCATCACCGCGCTCGGCCTGCTCGTGTCCGGCCGGCTGACGCGTCGCGGAGGCACGGCGGCCTACGCGGTCCTGATGCTCGCGTGGTTCGCGAAGCTCGTCGTGTTCGTCGTCGTCCTGGTCGCGCTGCGGTCCCAGCCCTGGGTCGTCCCCGGGGTGCTGCTCAGCAGCATCATCGGCACGGTGATCGCCTCGCTCCTCGTCGACGCGATCGTCGTCGGCCGCGCCAGGATCCCGGTCACCGACCGGGTCTGAAGCCCGCTGGGAGGCCGTCCGCCGGTTCCCGGCGGATACGTACCTGTTGATAGGGTGGTCGAACGCCCGCCAGGTTCACCGCGCGCGCCACGCGCGCAGATGTTCGGAGAGAGCGCTGATCCAGCACATCTTCACGACCTTGCCCGTGCTCGCCGATGAAGGCGGGTTCGAGGCTCCCACCATCGACTCGTTTTTCCCCGGCCCGCTGCTGTTCATCGGCACGCCGTTCGAGATGAACCGGATCATGATCATCCGGATGCTGGCGGTCGCCGTCCTCGTGCTGTGGCTCTGGCTCGGCACCAGGCGCATGCAGCTCGTGCCCGGCCGGTTCCAGGTGTCGGTGGAGTTCCTGCTCGGCTTCGTGCGCAACAACATCGCGATCGAGACGCTCGGCGAGAAGGACGGCAAGCGCTTCCTGCCGGTGATCATGACGATGTTCTTCCTCGTCTTCGCCACGAACATCACGGGCCCGATCCCGCCGCTGCTGATCCCGGGCAGCTCCGTGATCGGCCTGCCCCTGGTGCTGGCCCTGATCGCGTGGGTGCTGTTCATCTACGCCGGCTTCAAGAAGCTCGGCTGGACGTACCTGAAGAACGCGCTCTTCCTGCCAGGCGTGCCCAAGGTGCTCTACATCCTGCTGACGCCGCTCGAGATCCTCTCGACGTTCATCGTCCGGCCGGTCACCCTGACGCTGCGGCTGCTGATGAACATGGTGTCCGGCCACCTGCTGCTGGCCCTCGTGTACGCGGCGTCGTCGTTCTTCCTCTTCACCCTGCTGCCGTCCGGCAACTTCCTCGGCCTGATCGGCATCGGGACCGTCGCGTTCGGCCTCGTGTACCTGGTGTTCGAGATCTTCGTCGCCGCGCTCCAGGCCTACGTCTTCGCCTTCCTCACCGCGATCTACATCCAGCTCGCGACCGCGGAAGAGCACTGAACCGCCCGTCCGGGCGAACACCCTCACCGAAAGGAAACCCTGAATGAACGTCGTCGGCTATCTCGCCGCCCTCGGATTCGGCTTCGCAGCGATCGGCTCCGGCATCGGCGTCGGCATCATCGTCGGCAAGACGATCGAGTCCGTCGCCCGTCAGCCCGAGTTGCAGGGGCGCCTCACCTCGCTCATGTTCCTCGGCATCGCCCTCACCGAGGCGCTGTGCTTCATCGCGATCGCGATCGGCTTCATCCCGTTCCCCTCCCCGTAAGCGACAGGCGAACGAGGCCGAAGGAGCCTGAACTATGAGCGCGATCACCGTTCTTGCGGCCGCCACCGAGAAGGAGCACAGCCTCCTGATCCCGGAGGTCCCCGACCTGGTCTGGGGGACCATCGGGTTCATCGTGGTGCTGGTCGTCTTCATCAAGGTGGCGCTGCCCCGCCTGAACACGCTGCTCGATGCCCGATCGGCAGCCATCGAGGGACGCATCGACGAGGCGAAGCACGCCCGCGAGGAGGCCGAGCAGGTCCTCGAGCGGTACCAGCAGCAGCTGGCGGAGGCGCGGGTCGAGGCCGGGCGCATCCGCGAGCAGGCGCGCGAGGACGGCAAGCGCATCCTCGCCGAGCAGCGCGAGGCGGCGCAGGCGGAGGCCGACCGCATCGTCGCCCAGGCGCGCAGCCAGATCGAGGCGCAGCGCGAGCAGGCCGTCGCCTCGCTCCGGGCCGAGGTGGGCACGCTGGCGCTCGACCTCGCGTCCGCGGTCGTCGGCGAGCACCTCGCGGACGACACGAACGCCACGGCCTACGTGGACCGCTTCCTCGCCGACCTGCAGCTCGAGCACGCCGCCGACGGCGTGCGCGAGTGACCGGGGGCGCCTGATGGGTGCAGCCACCCGCGCGTCGACCGCCGCCGGCGTCGACGCCCTGCTGGCCGTGAAGCGGCCGGCCCCCGAGTTCGGCGACGAGCTGCTGGCGGCGGCGCGGATCGTCGCGTCGTCGCACCAGCTGGTGACGACGCTCGCGGACCCCGGCATCCCTGGCGAGCAGCGCTCCGCCCTGGCCAGCCGGGTCCTGGCCTCCCTTGGGCTGCAGGCCCGGCAGGTCGTCGGCGTGCTGGCCGCCGGCCGCTGGTCCGAGCCCGCCGACCTGGTCGGCGCGATCGAGTCGCTGGGCTTCCGGGCCCTCGCCACCGCGAAGGGATCGGACGACCTCGAGTCCCAGCTGTTCGCCGTGCGGCGCACCATCGGCTCCGACGGCCGGCTCGAGCTCGCGCTCGGCGCGGCCGCCGCGCCGATCGAGGCGCGCCTCGCGCTCGTCGACTCGCTCCTGAAGGACGCGCAGCCCGCGACGCGATCGATCGTGCGGCACGTCGTGCAGCTGCCCCGGGGCAGGAAGCCGGTCGAGGCGATCGAGTACGCGCAGTCGGTCGTCGCCGACGCGCGCGACCGCCTCGTCGCCGTCGTGCAGACGGCGCAGCGGCTCACGCCGGCTCAGGCGACCGCGCTCGCGACCCGCCTCGAGTCGGGCTACGGGCGTAAAATCGCCGTCAACCAGGTGGTCGACCCCACCCTCGTCGGCGGCATCCGGATCACGATCGGCGACGACGTGATCGACGGCACGGTCCGCGCTCGACTCGACGACCTCCGCCTGCGCCTCGCAGGCTGACCATTCTCAGACCACGAGAGGGATCTCCTTCGATGACCGACCTCAGCATCAGCCCCGATGCGATCCGCGCAGCGCTGGCGGACTTCGCCGCGGCCTACGACCCCGGCAAGGCGTCCGCCACCGAGGTGGGCACCGTGATCGACGCGGCCGACGGCATCGCGCACGTCGAGGGCCTGCCCAACGTGATGGCCAACGAGCTCATCGTCTTCGGCAACGGCGTCCGTGGCCTCGCCCTCAACCTGGACGAGGACGACATCGGCGTCATCGTGCTCGGCGAGTTCCAGGGCATCGAGGAGGGGCTGGAGGTGCGCCGCACCGGCGAGGTCCTCTCCGTGCCCGTCGGCGACGCCTACCTCGGCCGCGTGGTCGACCCGCTCGGCGACCCGATCGACGGCCGCGGCCCGATCGAGACCTCGGAGACCCGCGCGCTCGAGCTGCAGGCGCCCGGCGTCATGCAGCGCCAGAGCGTCAAGGAGCCGATGCAGACCGGCATCAAGGCGATCGACGCGATGATCCCGGTGGGCCGCGGCCAGCGCCAGCTGATCATCGGCGACCGCCAGACCGGCAAGACGGCCATCGCGGTCGACACGATCATCAACCAGAAGGCGAACTGGGAGTCGGGCGACCCCGACAAGCAGGTCCGCTGCATCTACGTCGCGATCGGCCAGAAGGGCTCGACCATCGCCTCGGTGCGCGGCGCCCTCGAGGACGCCGGCGCGCTCGAGTACACGACGATCGTCGCGGCCCCGGCCTCGGACCCCGCCGGCTTCAAGTACCTGGCGCCGTACACCGGCTCGGCCATCGGCCAGCACTGGATGTACGACGGCAAGCACGTCCTGATCATCTTCGACGACCTGTCGAAGCAGGCCGCCGCCTACCGCGCCGTGTCCCTCCTCCTGCGCCGCCCGCCGGGCCGCGAGGCGTACCCGGGCGACGTGTTCTACCTGCACTCCCGTCTGCTGGAGCGCTGCGCGAAGCTGTCCGACGAGCTCGGCGCCGGCTCGATGACGGGGCTGCCCATCATCGAGACGCAGGCGAACGACGTGTCGGCGTACATCCCGACCAACGTGATCTCGATCACCGACGGCCAGATCTTCCTGCAGTCCGACCTGTTCAACGCCAACCAGCGGCCCGCGGTCGACGTCGGCATCTCGGTCTCCCGCGTGGGCGGCGACGCCCAGGTGAAGAGCATCAAGAAGGTCTCGGGCACCCTGAAGCTCGAGCTGGCGCAGTACCGGTCGCTGGAGGCGTTCGCGATGTTCGCCTCCGACCTGGACGCGGCCAGCCGCCGCCAGCTGGCGCGCGGCGCCCGGCTCACCGAGCTGCTGCGCCAGCCGCAGTACAGCCCGTACCCGGTGGAGAACCAGGTCGTGTCGATCTGGGCGGGCACGAACGGCAAGCTGGACGAGGTGCCGGTCGAGGACGTGCTGCGGTTCGAGAGCGAGCTGCTCGACCACCTGAAGCGCACCACCTCCGTGCTGGACACGCTGCGCGAGACCAACGTGCTGGACGACGACACGGTCGCCGCCATGGACAAGGGCATCGACGAGTTCAAGAAGGGCTTCCAGACGGGCGACGGCAAGCCGCTCGCCTCCGTCGGGAAGGAGTCCTTCGAGGCCGCCGAGCGCGAGGACGTCGAGCAGGCCCAGATCACCCGGAACCGCAGGTAGCCCGTGCCGGCTCAGGTCCGCGTCTACCGCTCCCGCATCCGGAGCGCGCAGACGACCAAGAAGATCACGCGAGCGATGGAGCTGATCTCGGCTTCGCGCATCGCGAAGGCGCAGCAGCGCGTCGCGGCGAGCCTGCCGTACGCGCGGGCGGTGACCCGGGCCGTGTCGGCCGTGGCGACGTACTCCAACGTCGATCACGTGCTGACGCGGGAGGCGGAGAACCCGACCAGGGCCGCCATCGTCGTCTTCACCTCGGACCGCGGTCTCGCCGGCGCGTTCAACTCGAACGTGCTGCGCAAGAGCGAGGAGCTCGCGGAGCTGCTGCACGACGAGGGCAAGGAGGTCGTCTCCTTCCTCGTCGGCCGCAAGGCGGTGGGCTACTACCGGTTCCGCCGGCGGGAGTCCGTCCGCGAGTGGGTGGGCGGCACCGACAACCCGGACGCCGAGACCGCGCACGAGATCGCGGACGCCGTCGTGGAGGCGTTCACGCAGGACACCGCCACCGGCGGCGTCGACGAGATCCACATCGTCTACAACCGGTTCGTGTCGATGCTCACGCAGACCCCCGAGATGCTGCGCCTGCTGCCGCTCGAGGTCGTGGAGGGCGTCGAGGAGCCGGGGGAGAAGGCAGCGCTGCCGCTCTACGAGTTCGAGCCGGACGACGGGTCGGTGCTCGACGAGCTGCTGCCCGTGTACATCGAGTCCCGCATCTACGCGGCGATGCTCGAGAGCGCGGCGAGCAAGCACGCGGCGACCCAGCGGGCGATGAAGGCGGCGAGCGACAACGCGGACAAGCTGATCCGCGAGTACACCAGGCTCGCGAACAACGCGAGGCAGCAGGAGATCACGCAGCAGATCTCCGAGATCGTCGGCGGCGCGGACGCGCTGTCCGGCACCTGAGGAAGGACCGAAGAGCCATGACGCTCACCGCCCCTGAGCCCACCGAGACCGCCGAGCCCGGCGTGGGCCGCGTCGCCCGCGTCACCGGGCCGGTCGTCGACATCGAGTTCCCGCACGACTCGATCCCCGAGGTCTACAACGCGCTGAAGACCACGATCACGATCGGCGAGGCGGCGACCGAGATCACCCTCGAGGTCGCGCAGCACCTCGGTGACGACCTCGTGCGCGCCATCGCGCTGAAGCCGACCGACGGCATGGTCCGCGGCCAGGAGGTGCGCGACACCGGCGCGCCGATCTCGGTGCCCGTCGGCGACGTCACCAAGGGCAAGGTCTTCAACGTCATCGGCGAGGTGCTGAACGCCGAGCCGGGCGAGCAGATCGAGATCACCGAGCGGTGGCCGATCCACCGCAGGGCGCCCGCGTTCGACCAGCTGGAGTCGAAGACCCAGCTGTTCGAGACCGGCATCAAGGTCATCGATCTGCTGACCCCGTACGTGCAGGGCGGCAAGATCGGCCTGTTCGGCGGCGCCGGCGT
>NZ_CAXTOQ010000081.1:0-14476 GCF_964245895.1 uncultured Amnibacterium sp. | reverse complement strand
GGATCGTCTTCTTCATCGGGGGCCTGCTTCTTGCGTTCGTCTCGTCATCGCCGTGTCCATCGGTCGTGGCCATTGAACATCCCCGCTGAGATCGCAGGGAGACCCGGAGTAGACCGGTACTGCCGGTACCCGTCTTCCAGGGCCGCGGCTTCGTCGATGCGCGCTGCCGCAGCGCGCGACGGCTGCGAGCGCTGTCCGAGGACCTTCCCGCCATGCGGAACGGCCGTCCGGTCCCATGAGCAGGACCGGACGGCCGTCAGCCCTCCCGGTGTCGCCGATCAGGCCGCCTGGGTCACCGCGGGTGCGAGCACCGCCGCCACCGCGGCGAGGACGATGAGCACCGCGTTCACCGGCAGGTTGCGCAGCTCGCCGCGACGCACGTGCGTGACGACCGCGCCGATCTGCAGCACGACCAGCCCGACCGCGGCCGCGATCGCGAGCCACGGCAGCACGTGGGTGAGCGGCGGCAGGATCAGACCGATCGCCCCGAGCACCTCGAGGGCGCCGATCAGCTTCACGCCGGTGTTCGAGGTGGACTGGACCCAGCCCATCCCGGACGAGGCGAGCTTCTCGCGGGGCCGCGCGATCTTCATCAGACCGACCGCGACGTAGAGCAGCGCGAGCAGCCCGGCCACGATCCAGTAGGCGACGGTCATCGGGATTCCTTCCGTTCAGAGCCCGAGCGGGCGTGCTGGGCTGACGTGCCGAGGGAGGCGGTCATCCGGCGTGCACGACGACGGGCTGGTCGCCGACCGTCGCTCCCGCGTCGCTGCCGAGCCGGATCCGATCCGAGTGCCGCCGGAGCAGGGTGCCGCCCACGACGGCGACGAGACCGAAGATGCCGACCGAGACCCAGAACGCGAGGTGGTACCCGGCGAGCACCGCCTCGGCCTGCGCCGCCGTGCCGACGCCGTGGTCGGCCAGGTAGCTCGAGACCGCGTCGGCGCTCAGCGTGCTGAGCAGCGCCGTGCCGATGGATCCGCCGATCTGCTGCATCGTGTTGACCGTCGCGGATGCCACGCCGGCGTCCTGCGGCTGGACGCCGAAGGTGGCCGTGTTCATCGCGGAGGAGAAGATCAGGCCGATGCCGAGCCCCATCACGATGAGTGCGGGCAGCACCACGCCGGCGTAGCCGGAGTCCACGTCGATGCGGGTCAGCAGCGCCATGCCGGCCGCACCGAGCACGCCGCCGATCGCGACGAGGATGCGCGGTCCGACCCTGGGGAGGACGCGGCCGCCGATGAGGGTGGAGGTCAGGATCAGCACGGCGGTCATGGGCAGGAAGGCGAGCCCCGTCTGCAGCGCCGTGTACCCGAGGGTGAGCTGCAGGTAGTAGGTCAGGAAGAGGAAGACGCCGAACATGCCGATCGAGGTGAGGGCGAGCACGATGTACGAGCCGCCGCGGTCGCGGTCGAGCAGCACGCGGAGCGGCAGCAGCGGGTGCGGCGAGCGGCGCTGGACGGCCACGAACACGGCCACCAGCACCGCGCCGGCGATCAGCGGCGCGAGCGTCCAGAAGTCGGTCCAGCCCTGCGTCGCGGCGTTCGAGAACCCGTAGACGATCGCGACGAGGCCCGCGGTGACGCTGACGACGCCGGGGACGTCGATCCGCGGCTTCACCGCGAGGGCGGCGGGCTTGCGCAGGAACACCAGTGCTCCGGCGACGGCGACGACCGCGAACACCACGTTCACGAAGAGGCACCACCGCCAGGACGCGTACTCGGTCAGGACCCCGCCGAGCAGCAGGCCGACGGCCGAGCCGCCTCCCGCCACCGCGCCGTAGATGCCGAACGCCTTGCCGCGTTCCTTCGGGTCGGTGAACGTCGTCGTCATGATGCCGAGCGCCGCCGGGGCGAGCAGCGCACCGAACGCGCCCTGCAGCGCGCGGGCGGTGACGAGCAGGCCGAACGAGTCGGCGACGCCGCCCAGCACGGATGCGGCCGCGAAGCCGATCAGTCCGATGATGAAGCTGTTCTTCCTGCCCCAGATGTCGGAGAGGCGGCCGCCGAGCAGCAGCAGGCTGCCGAACGCGAGCGCGTACGCGGTCACGATCCACTGGCGGCTGTCGTTCGAGAAGGCGAGCTCGCGCTGGGCGGACGGGAGGGCGATGTTCACGATGGTCCCGTCGAGGACGACCATCAGCTGGGCGATCGCGACGACGGCGAGCACGAGCCACCGGTGGTCGCGGGCGGGGGTGCGGTTCAGGGACATGGGATCCAGTCGGTTCGAGTGAGCGGTGACGGGGGAGGGGTCAGCGGGCGCCCGCGGGCGCCGGAGCGTGGCGCGAGCCGAGCTGCATGGCGGTGGCCTGCGGGATCCGGACGCGCTCGTACTCGGCGAGCGCAGCCTGCACGTCGTGCAGCCCGCTGGTGGTGAGCGCGGTGGCGAGCGCGCCGGCGTCCTGGATGGCGGAGTTCGCGCCCTGGCCCATCCGCGGCGCCATGGGATGCGCGGCATCGCCCAGCAGGGTGACGGAGCCGGTGCTCCAGCTCGTCAGCGGGTCGCGGTCGTACACCGGGTTGGCCTTGACCATCGCGGAGCTGCCCGCGATCAGCGCGGGGACCGCCGGGTCGAAGTCGGCGAAGCGCTCCGCCAGCTCGCTGAGCGGGACCTCGCTGGTCCACAGGTGCTCGGGCGGCACGTCGGCGTGGATGATCGTGTCGAGCGCGACCGTGCTACCCGCGCGGAGGGGGAGCGTCGCCAGAGCGAGCGGCTGGTTCCCCCAGAGCCGGATCGTGTCGTTGCTGAGCCCGTCGGGCAGCGCGCTCGCGGGGACCGTGCTGCGGATGACGACCAGGTGCGCGAAGAGCATCTCGTCGTCGCTGATCAGGCGGCGGGTCACGGATCGGATGCCGTCCGCGCCGATCAGGAGGCGCGCGTGGACCTGGCTGCCGTCCTCGAAGAACGCGGTGGCGCCGTCGTCGTCGGTCTCAACCCGCTCGGTCGTGAGCCCCAGGTGCACCGCATCGGGAGGCAGGGCGCCGAGCAGCGCCGAGTGGACGTCGGCCCGGTGCGCGGACCATGCCGCGCCGGTGCCGTCCGCGTCGAGCCGGTGCTGCGCCACCACCTCGCCGGAGGCGGGGTGGCGCACCTCGACGCCGGGCACGGCGACGGCCTGCTGCCGGAACGCCGCACCGACGCCCCAGAGGTCGAACAGGTCGATGCTCGGCTGCCGGATCACCACGGCGCCGCCGATCTCCTTGAGCTCCTGCGCGCGCTCGAAGACGTGCGCGTCGAAGCCGGCGTGGCGCAGCGCGACGGCGGCGGCCGCGCCGCCGATGCCGCCGCCGATGACGGCGATCTCGACGGTCTCGGGAACGGTCGTCACCGGAGTGGTCCTCGTCTCGGTCATGGTTCTGTGCTCCATCCGCATCGGTCTGCTAATCGGAGAAGTGTCTCCGCTTGCGGCCCACCATACATGAAACGGAGAAGTGTGTCCGTTTCGATAGGCTGACGTCATGCCGAACTCGACCGAACCGCCCGCGACGCCGCCGATCGCCGCTCGGCCGCTGCGCAGCGATGCCGTGCGGAACCACCAGGCGGTGCTCGCCGCAGCCCGATCGCTGTACGCCGAGAACGGGCTCGGCGTCGGCTTCGACGAGATCGCGCGACGGGCGGGAGTCGGCGTCGGCACCGTGTACCGCCGATTCCCTGATCGCGACGCGCTGCTCACCGCCCTCTTCCAGGAGCGGTTCTCCGCGGTGCGGGCGCTCGCGCAGCGCGCGCTGGAGGCCGAGGACGCGTGGGACGGGCTCGAGCACTTCGTCGTCGAGTCCGTCGCGATGTTCTCCGAGGACCGCGGGCTGCAGGAGGTCGCGTTCGACCCGTCCGAGCGCTACGCGAGCGTCACCGAGGAACGCGGTCGGCTCGCGGCGCTGCTCGCCCAGGTCGTCCGCCGCGCCCACCGAGCCGGGGTGCTGCGAGCGGACTGCCGTCCCGAGGACCTGGCCGGCGTCATCGCGATGCTGTCGCGGGCCGCCGCGCCGGCGGTCGGGGTCCCGGTCTGGACGGGCGACGGCGTCGCCGGGCGGTGCACCACGTTCGTGCTCGACGGGATCCGGCAGGGCGGCCGCTGACCGCGCGCGGCAGCCAGGGGATCAGCCCCCGAACCGCGGGGTCTCCGGCAGGTCGCGGGTGAGGCCATCGAGCAGCTTCGTCCCGATCCGCCGAAGGTCCTCGAGGTCGTTCGCATCCAGATGGGCGAGGAACGTGCGCCGGACCTCCTCGAGGTGCCCGGCGGAGGCGCGGCGGAGCGCGATCCGGCCGGCTCCGGTGAGGCCGATCGCGGAGACGCGCCGGTCGGACTCGTCCGGCTTGCGCTCGACCCAGCCCGACGCCTCCAGCTTGGCGATCGCGTGCGACATGCGGCTCTGCGAGTAGTCGAGGGCCGTCGCGAGCCGGGTGAGCGGCATCGAGCGGTCGCCCTGCGCGTTCAGCGCGAGCAGGATGCCGTAGTACGCGTGCGGCATGTCCGCGTCGCGCCGCAGCTGCTGATCGAGGCATCGCTCGATCAGTGTCCAGGCCTGGATGTTCGGCCGCCACGCCGCCATCTCCGCGTCGGTCAAGGCCGCGGTCGCCGCGCCCGTCCTCGCTGTCATCCGTGCACGGTAGCCCGTTCGCATGAGCGTTCATCCGCTGTGGTACCGTAAGTACATGAACGTTCATTTGTTTTCCGGAGGCGCTCGATGAAGGTCCTCGTGCTCGGTGCGACCGGGCCGACCGGCAGCCTCGTGGTCGAAGCGGCGCGTCGCGCCGGGCACGAGATCACGGTCCTCGTGCGGAACCCCTCCGGTCTTGCCGGTCCGGACGGGCTGCACGTGCTCACCGGCGACGCGCGGGTGGCGCACGACGTGTCCGCGGCCCTCGAGGGCCAGCAGGCGCTGATCTCGGCGCTCGGCGGCGGATCATCGACCAAGACGACGATCGCGAGCGAGGCGGCGGCCGTCTTCATCCCGGCGGCCGAACGCCTCGGTGTGGCGCGGGTCGTGGTGCTCTCGGCGTTCGGTGTCGGCGACTCGCGCGCGTCGGCCGACCTCCAGCAGCGCGCGATCTTCTCCCTCGCGATGAAGACCGTGTTCGCGGACAAGGACGCCGCTGACCGGGCCCTGCGGGCCAGCTCGCTCGACTGGACGCTCCTCTACCCCGTCACGCTCGACAAGAAGCCGGCGACCGGTGCGGTGCACGTCGGGGACGCCCCGAAGATGCACGGCCTGCCGACCGTCAGCCGTGCCGACGTGGCCGAGCAGCTCGTCCTCGCGCTCGAACGCCCGGACTGGTCCCGGCGGACGCTCGTCGTCTCCTGAGGTCGGCCCGCCGGTCGGGTCACGCGCCCCAGTGCGTCGCGCTCAGGACGACGGGTGCGGACCCGAGGTCGACGGACGTCACGGTGTCGTTCCAGACCACCCGGTGCCGGCCGTGGAAGCGCTCGTCGATCGCCCGGAGCTCGACGCGGAGCGGCACGGCCGCGCCCGTCGGACCCGGGGCCCAGTCGACGTCCACCGCGATGCCCGGTCGCGCGATCGCTCCGCGCAGCCGACCCCGCGGCAGCGACGTCGGCACCGCGGGCAGCAGCTCGATGGAGCCGCGGTGGCTCTGGACGATCGACTCGGTGATGGCGGCGACGAACCCCAGGTTGCCGTCGATCTGGAAGGGCGGGTGCGCGGAGAACAGGTTGGGGTAGATGCCGCCGCCGAACTCGCCGCGGTCGACGGACATGTCCGCGAACACGAGGCGGAGCAGGTCGTCGACCTTGCCCGGCTGGCGGAGGCGCGCCCGCAGCGCGAGCTTCCACACGAGCGACCATCCGGTCGAGGCGTCCCCTCGCCCGTCGAGGCTCGCGGAGACGGCGGCGCCGAACGGACCGTCGAGCGCGTCGGAGCCGGGGAACGCCGACCACAGGTGGGACACGTGACGGTGATCGGGTTCGACCTCCTGCGCGTCGGCCGGCCACTCGGCCACCCGCCCGTCGCGCGCGACCGTCGGCGGCGCGATCCGGGGCAGTGCCGCTGCGGCCGCTCGGGCCACGGGGTCCTCGTCCCGGCCGGTGAGCCGCGCGAGCTCCACCAGCGACGCGAGCAGATCGGTGATCAGCGCGAGATCCATCGTCGATGAGATCCCCGCCGGGACGGCTGCTCCGGCCGCGTCGAGGAACCGGTTCTCCGGGGACGTCGACGGGATGGTGGAGAGCCTCCCGTCCGGCTCTTCGGCGAGCCAGGCGAGCAGGAACTCCGCAGCCGAACGGGTCGGGCCCCATGCGCGGTCCCGCGCGAACGCCTCGTCGGCTCCGAACCGCACGTGCTCGATCAGGTGGTGGCACAGCCACGCGGCGCCCAGCGGCCAGAACGCCCACCGCGGGTCGTGCCGCCCCCAGCCGACCGGCTGCGTGTACGCCCACACGTCCGTGTTGTGGTGCACGACCCACCCGGGTGCGCCGTAGATCCGCTTCGCCGTCTCCCTTCCGTTCACGGCGAGCGCATCGATCAGATCGTGGAGCGGCTCGGCGCACTCCGCGAGGCCGGCGACCTCCGCCGGCCAGTAGTTCATCTCGAGGTTGATGTTCGTCGTGTAGTTGCTGCTCCACATCGGCTGCAGCCGGTCGTTCCAGATGCCCTGCAGGTTCGCGGGCACGCCGCCGGGGCGGCTGCTCGAGATCAGGAGGTAGCGGCCGTAGTCGTAGAGCAGGCCGACGAGGCCCGGGTCGCTCGCCACCGCGCCGTCGGCATCGGCGGAGGCGGTTCGAAGGCGCTCGTCCGTGGGCGAGTCCGGATCCGTGCCGCCGCCCGTGTCGAGGCTCGCCCTCGCGAACAGCCCGCCGTGATCCTCCGCCTGCCGGCGCCGCAGAGCCTCGCCGTCCGCCGCGAGCGCCGTCGCGACCCGGGCACGCGCCCGGGCGCGGACGACCTCGACCGGGGTGTCCGGCGCCTGCCCGATCGCGGTGAACGTCGTGTCCGTGGTGAAGACGATCCGTGCGGATCGGACGCCACGCGCCGCGAGGGGGCCTTCGGCCGTGCCGTCATGGCTCCACCCGACGGCGAGCACGCCGGTCATCGAACGATGCGGGGCGAGATCGAACTCGACCGGGTCGTCGAAGCCGTCCACCGGGGGCGACACGGCGGAGGGCAGGCGCACCTGCGTCAGGGAGCCGTGCTCGTCGACGTCCGTGCGGACGACCTCGAGCGGCGAGCTCGGGATGAGCTCGATCCTGGTTCCGGCGGGGTCGCTCACGCGCACCGTCATCACGGCGACCCCGTCCGGTCGGCTCACGAAGAGCTCGCGCTCGATCGTGTGACCGCTCTGCCCGTAGGTCACGCGGTGCAGGGCGGAGTCCAGCTCGAGCGCGCGTCGGTAGTCCGTGCCAGTGGAGCCGTCGCCGATCAGCATCGTCAGCTCGGCGAAGGGCTCGTACGACTGCGAGTGGCGATGCTGCAGCCGCTGCAGCGGCTCGACCGCCTCCTCGTGCCGTCCCGCGCGGATCGCCGCCCGCGCGGCGGCGATCGCGTCGGCGGCGGCTCGACGGTCGACGCGGGGCTCGAGGCGCTCGCTCGCGGGGGAGCCGGACCAGGCGGTTCCGTCGTTGATCTGCAGGTGCTCCCGGTCCACCCCGCCGAACACCATCACGCCCAAGCGGCCGTTCCCGAGCGGCAGCGCCTCCGTCCAGGACGTCGCGGGGGCGGTGTAGCGCAGCTGAGGTGCGCGCGGAGCATCCATGTGAAAAGGTTATCAACGCCTCGGTCGCGCGAACCTGCTTCGCCGCAGCGAGGCGCTGACCTCGACGGGACCACGATCGGAGGGACTGCGATGCAGCAGGCCGAAGGAGGCGCCGCGGCGGTGCCGCAGCGCCGGTTGCGGACCGGCGCGGCCTTGCCGGCGATCGGCTTCGGCACGTTCGGGTCCGACCGGTACGGGGCGCGAGCGATCGCGGATGCCGCCGCGGGGGCGCTGACCGCCGGGTACCGGCTGCTCGACTGCGCCTCCGTGTACGGGAACGAGCGCGAGATCGGCGCGGCGCTCCGTGGCGTGATCGGCGCAGACGTCCCCCGCGACGACGTGTTCGTGATGACGAAGATCTGGAACGACGCGCACGCACCCGCCGACGCCCGCCGCTCGGTCGAACGGAGCATGCGCGATCTCGGCGTCGACGTGCTCGACGCCTGCTACGTCCACTGGCCGTTCCCGAACCACCACCCGCCGTCGGCCGGCACCGACGCGAGGGACCCGGATGCCCGACCGTACGAGCATCAGGCGTTCATGGCGACCTGGGGAGCGCTCGAGGCGCTCGTCGACGAGGGGCTCGTCCGGCACCTGGGCACCTCGAACGTGACGCTCGCGAAGCTCGCCCTCATCGAGCAGGACGCTCGCATCCAGCCGGCCCTGAACGAGATGGAGCTGCATCCGACCTTCCAGCAGGGTGAGCTGTTCCAGCACTGCCTCGACGTGGGGATCCAGCCGGTGGGGTACTCGCCGCTCGGCTCCCCGTCCCGGCCTGCCCGGGATCGGACCGCGACCGACGTCGCCGATGTCGCGCAGCCGGCGATCGTGGCTGCCGCCGAGGCGCACGGGGTCCATCCGGCGCTGATCTGTCTGAAGTGGGCCGTCCAGCGGGGCCAGGTGCCGATCCCGTTCGCGGTCAAGCCGGAGCAGTACGTCGCGAACCTCCAGGCGGTCATGACGGATCCGCTGACCCGGGACGAGCTGCACGCGATCAGAGGTGCCGATCAGAACGACCGGCTGATCAAGGGCCAGGTGTTCCTGTGGCCCGGTGCGGACTCCTGGCTGGACCTCTGGGACGTCGATGGGCGGATCGCCGGACGGGTGGACGCATGAGATCGATCGGGACATCCATCGAACGGGGACCGCGATGCTGACGACGCCGTTGATCCATCCGCCGCTGCTCGCAGCGCTGGCCGCGGCGGGTCACGGCAGCCAGGTGCTGCTCGCCGACGGGAACTACCCGCACGCCACCGGGCGCAGCGAGCGGTCGGTGCTCGTGCACCTCGACGTCGCGCCGGGGCTGCTGACCGTGCCGCAGGTGCTCGTGCCGATGCTGGCGGTGCTGCCGATCGAGTCGGCCCAGGTCATGGCGACGGCCGACGAGCGGCCGGCGCCCGCGCACAACGAGTACCGGGCGCTGCTGGGCGGGGGAGTCGGGCTCTCGAGCCTCGAGCGCTTCGCGTTCTACGGGGCCGCCCGCGGCCCGGACGTCGCGGTCGTGGTCGCGACCGGCGATCAGCGGCACTACGCGAACCTGCTGCTGACGGTGGGCGTCGTCCCCGAATGACTCAGCGCGGCGGAGCGGTGCTCCGACGCACGACGAGCTCGGTCGGCTGGACGTGGTCGCCTTCCGCGTCGTCGCCGCCCATCGCCTCGAGGAGGAGATCGTAGGAGCGGCGGCCGATGTGGCCGAAGTCCTGCACGACGGTGGTGAGCGGAGGCGACCAGAGCTCCGCGAAGGGGTGGTCGTCGAACCCGACGACGCTGACGTCCTCCGGGACCCGCCGGCCGGCGTCCACCAACCCGCGGATCAGTCCCATCGCGAGCTCGTCGTTGCCGCAGAAGATCGCGGTCACCTCCGGTCGCGCCGCGAGCCGCCGGCCGATCTCGATGCCGGACCGTGCTTCGAAGCTGCCGGGGATGACATCGGGCACGACGGCCCCAGCGGCCGTGAGCGCCGCACGCCAGCCGGCGGTGCGCAGGTCCTCGCCGCTCACCGACGGCGGGATCGAGACGTGGTGGACGGTCGTGTGCCCCAGCTCGAGCAGATGCCGGGTGGCGGCGCGGCCGCCGCCGAACTCGTCGATCAGCGCCTGCGGCCTGGTGGCGTTCGGCCGGCCGGAGGCGAGGGCGACCGCGACGTCCTGCGGGAGGTGACGGAGGACCGCCTCGCCCGGCCGGTCGAAGGTCAGCACGATGATCCCCGCGACCGGCTGGCTGAGGGCGAGCCCGATCGCGGCCTGCACGTCGTCGTCCTGGTCGCTCTCGATCACGGCGATGACGACCATCGTCCCGTCGGCTCGCGCCGCTTCCTCGATGCCCTGGATCGTCGCGGCGTACCCGTAGTATGTCGTGTTCCCGGTGAGCACGACGATCGTGTTCTGAGCGCCGTGCACGAGCGCTCGCGCCGCTCCGTTGGGCCGGTACCCGAGCTGCTTGATGGCATCCTCGACGCGGGTCGCCTTGTCCGGGCTGACCCGGGCCGCGCCGGTCATGACCCTGCTCACCGTCGGCACGGACACGTTCGCGAGTCGAGCCACGTCCGCCATCGAGACGGGGCGGCTCGGCCGGTTCATCAACGTGCTCCTCGGATGCAGGCGCGGGGCCGACGAGCAGCCCCGATCCGAGCGAGCGTATCGACCCTCGTGCGGGCCGACCCCGCGCCGGTGTCGCCGACCGGCTCACGCACCGCGGTGCTCGGTCGGTTCGACCGCGAAGAGTCGTGCGCCGAGTCGTCCGGTGGGGTTGGTGAGGCGGATCGTCCCCGGCGCGATCGTCGCCGTGCGCCACGGCGTGAGCGTCGTCGGGAACACGGGACGGAGGGTGCTGCTCGGCGGCACGGGGAGTTCCAGCACGCCGCCGTCCGACCGGTTCCAGACGGCCAGGTAGGTCTGCTCCGGGGTCTCCAGCGACAGCGCGACCCACTCGTCGTCCCAGCCGGGGAGGCCGAGCGGCCACCTCGGGAGCGACTGCGGCAGGACCGATCGGATCGACTTCGCCAGCGCGACGGCCTCGGTGACGAGCGCGAGGCTCGAGCGATCCATCAGGTCGAGGTGGCCGGAGAGGAAGAACCGGCCGAGCAGGCCGGTGACGAGGCAGAACGCGACCTCCTCCTCCGACATCCCCGGCTGCGGGTACGCCCAGCTGGCGGCCTGCTCGGGCAGCATCGACATCGGAGCGGAGGCCGCGATGACCGGGTAGCGGCGGAAGTCCTGCTGGTCGGACGTCGACTGCAGCTGCATTCGCGCCAGCATCGCGGGATCGGCCCGCATGGCGCCGGATCCGCAGTTCTCGAGCACGAGGTCCGGATGGCGGTCGAGCACCGCATCGAGCCACGCGAGGTGCGCGCGGTTGTGCCGGAGCAGCCCGTCCCCGGCGCTGTCCGCGTCCCGATCGGTCCCGGCTCCGGGGTCGACGTTGTAGTCGAGCTTGAGGTAGCCGACGCCCCAGGCGCCGACGATGCGGTCGACGACCCGGTCGAGATGATCGACCGCCGCGGGGTGAGCGAGGTCGAGGACGTAGCGGCTGTGCTCGACGATCCGGACGCCGTGCCGGCTGAGGAAGGCGTCGTCGGGCAGCGACCGGGCGACGGGGCTGTTGATGCCCACCACCTCCGGCTCGAGCCAGAGCCCCGGGACCATGCCGGCGTCCCGGATGCGCTCGAGGACCCGCTGCAGGCCGCCGGGGAACCGCTCGCCGGCCGGCTCCCACGCGCCCACCGAGTCCCACCAGGGGCCGTCGTCGTACCATCCCGCGCCGAGGCAGAAGACCCCGGCACCGGCGGCCGCCGCGGCGGCGATCAGGGGGAGCAGCTTCTCCGCGGCTGGAGCGCCGTTCAGGGTGTTCATGTAGTCGTTGAACACCACGCTCAGCCGCTCGTTGTCCGGGTGCCGGCGCCGGGTGGCCCGTCGGTAGCGGGTGAGCTCGTCGACGACCGCCTGATGATCCCGTCCGACCGCGACGGTGGCCGGGACCGAGCGGAACGACTCGCCGGGCGCGAGCACCCGGGTCCACTGCGCGTCGGCATCGGTGGGCCCGGACAGCGCCAGGTACGCGCCGCCGGAGTCCTCGCCGACCTCGAAGCGCCAGGGACCGTTGTGCTCGACCTGCCACCCCCACGCCGAACCCGTGCGGGCCGACTCGAGGACGCCGACAGGCAGGAACCGACCGGTCGACCAGGTGCCGGTGGAGACGAACCGGAGCTCGCCACGCGGGGACCAGCCCGTCAGCTCCGCGGCGAGCTGGGGGAACGCGTCCGCGTCGAGCGGCGTCGACCGCCAGCGGTTCTCCCCGAGCCAGTCGCTGGAGGCGGTGTGCAGCGTCCAGTCCCGCATCGACGCGGATCCCGGCTCGCCGAGGTAGCTGGCCCACGACGGCACCCCCTGCAGGACGACGGGGTGGGCGCCGTCGTTCCGGACCTCGACCTCGGACCGGAACGCGCCGACCCCGCCGGGCGTCCGGAGCCGGTGATCGACGACGAGGGACCCGGCACGCGTCGTCAGCCGCAGCTCGCGGACCCCATCGCGGTCGGTCCGGTCCTCGTGGGACTCGTACCGCAGCTGCGGCGCGATGGCGGAGTGCACCAGCCGGTCGCTCGCCGGCTCGTGACCTGCGCCGACGACGAGGACGTCGCCGATCGCGAGCCCGTCCGGCAGTCCGAGGCTCACGCCGTTCGACTCGACCGCGGACCAGGAGGGCGCGGACGCGTCCGTCCAGCGCGCCTCGATCCGCAGGTGATCGTCGCCCCATCGCAGCTGACCGGTCATGCGAGCCTCCTCGTTCTGCGGCTCCGTCTGGACCGTCTTGATAACGATTGCACACAGTCGACCGGCCGCGCCGGGTTGGCTTGAAAAGGTTATCAAAAACGTGTTAGCGTCCCCGCCGTACCGCTTCGAGACCGATGCGGACGACTCCCCAACACTGAGACCACACGGCGACGAGGCCGGAAGGAAGTGCCATGACTGCACCACTCGACAGGCGGATGTTCCTCATCGGTATCGGAGGCGTGGCCATGGCCACGGGCCTCGCGGCGTGCAGCGCGCCCGGCTCCGGATCGCCGCAGGCGAACAACGGCAGCACGTCCGTCAAGACGTTGAGCTTCCTGACGAACTCGGACGACGGCACCGCCGCGCCGACGGTCAAGACCTGGAACAGCGGCAAGCACGCGTTCTCGGTGAAGCTGCAGCAGACCGACTCCTCGACCTACGCGCAGAACTTCCCGCGGCTCGCCACCAGCTCGGACGCGCCGGGCATCGCCGGCTACTTCATCGACGGCGGCCTGTTCAAGGACCTCGCGGTCGCCGGCTCCCTGCTCGATCTCACCTCGCTGTGGGACAAGTCCGGCCTGTCGGCGAACGTGCCGGACCTGATCAAGAAGCGCTACGCCGGCTACACCAAGGACGGGAAGTACTACGGCGCCCCGACCAACACGAGCCGGTACGGCCTCATGTTCTACCGCAAGTCCGTCCTGAAGAAGGCGGGTGTGGCCGAGCCGACGAACCACGAGTGGTCGTCGCTGGCCGAGTTCGAGGCCGCCTGCACCGACCTGATGAAGGCCGGCTTCAACGCGATCAGCGTCGGGGGCAAGGACGGGTACCCGCTGTCCCACATCCAGGACGGGCTGCTCGCCTCCACGATGGAGGCGGACCTGATCGCCGAACCGCTGTCCATCGACTACACGGGCGAGGCCTGGAAGGCGCCCGTGCAGAAGATGGTCGACTGGAACAAGAAGGGCTTCTTCGCGCGCGGCTTCCTCGGCCGCTCGACCGACCAGGGCAACACCCTGTTCGGCCAGGGCAAGGCCGGCTTCAACACGGGTATGAACGTGTGGGAGCCGCTCATGCTCGACGCCGGCGTCCCTCGTGAGGACCTGGACTGGTGCCTCCTCCCCGCGATCGGGGACCTGCCGACCAAGGTCAGCGTGTACGCCGGCGGCGGCATCGTGATCCCCAAGGTGGCCGCCGGCCACGAGCAGGCGCTGGAGTTCGGCGAGTACCTCGTCGGCAAGGAGAACGCGCTCGCGACGGCCAAGTCCGGTGCCGTCATCCCCGCCCGCACCGATGTCCCGGGGCTCGAGGCGGCGCTGGGAGCGAACGGCGGCTCGATGTTCGCCTTCGCGAACCAGGAGGGCCGGAGCCAGTTCGGCTGGGACGACGGCGCACCGACCTCGATGATCACCTACGACCGCACCAACCTGCAGGCGGTGCTCGCCGGCAGCCTCTCGGTCGACGACTTCGGCGCGCAGCTGCAGAAGCTGAAGACCAGCGCCCAGTCCTGAGGATGACGACGCTGAAGAACTCGGCACCGGGTCCTGCTCGGGCGGTCCAGCCGCCCGAGCAGGACCCGGCTCTGCCGCCCGCGAAGCGGTCGAACCGGCTGCGACGCCGATCGCTGGTGCTCATCGTCGCCTTCAGCGCTCCGGCGTTCGTGATGATGCTGGTCTTCCTCATCATCCCCACGATCCAGAGCGTGCGATTCGGCTTCTACGACTGGAACGGACTGACTCCGGCGACGTGGGCCGGGATCGGCAACTACGTCGAGCTGTTCGGGGACGAGCAGTTCCTGCGCGTCGTCGAGCACAGCCTCCTGCTCGCGATCGCCGGCTCGATCGGCAGCGTGCTGGTCGGGATCATGTGGGCCTACGGCATCGAGCGTCGCCTGCCCGGCTGGCGCGCCTACCGGTTCCTGCTCTTCATCCCGGTCGTCATGCCGATCACGATCTCCGCGCTGCTCTGGGCCCTGCTGCTGGACACGAACGGGCCGGTCA
>NZ_CAXTOQ010000080.1:0-14903 GCF_964245895.1 uncultured Amnibacterium sp. | reverse complement strand
GTAGTGCTGCTCGAGCAGCGGCCGGTCCGCCTCGACCATCTTGAGGTCCGTGATCGAGTAGCCCTTCGCCTCGATGCGGCGCAGGATCTCACCGGTGAGGTTGCGGGCGACGCCGTCGGGCTTCACGAGGACGAGGGTCTCCTGGACGTCGGCCATGGGCTGCTCCTTGCTCGAGGGGGTCAGGCGGCGCGGCGGTCGATGCGCCTGCCGACAATGATGCTGTAGGTCCACAGGGCGCCGAAGACGAGGCCGACGACCCCGACGGTGACGTCGAGCACGATGCACAGCACGAGCACGACCTGGACCGCCCAGCCGAGCGCGATGCCGATCGGCCTGCCCGCGAGGGCCGCGGCGATCGCGATGAGCACGAGCAGCACGCCTCCGCCGCCCAGCGCGAGCCGCGGAGGCAGGGTGCCCAGCCCGAACAGCACGAGCGCGGACAGCACCACGACCAGGAACTCGGTCGCGAGCACGATCATGGCGAGGCTCGCGGTGACGGTGCGGGCCCGGCGGCCCCTCGGGCCGCTCACGACCACCCGTGCTCGCGCACCAGCTGCAACGTCCTCGCGACGAGCGTGATCGACCCGAACACGACGACACCGGTGGTGGTCGCGTCGCGCGTCACGGCCGCGTCGCGCGCCGCCCGCAGCGCCCGCTCGAGGTCCGGCTCCACGACGACGCGCTCGGCGCCGACCACGCCCGCGACGGTCGCGGCGAGCGCGTCGGGGTCGGTGCTGCGCTCGGAGGGGGCGGTCGTCACCACGAACTCGTCGACCGTCCCGGCCGCTGCCCGGATCATGCCGGCGGCGTCCTTGTCGGCGAGCACCGCGACGACGGCGACGACGTGCTCGAACGGGAACGACTCGGCGAGTCCCGCGACCATCGCCGCGACGCCGTGCGGGTTGTGCGCCGCATCGACGACGAGCACCGGCGCGGAGCCCGCCACCTGCAGCCGGCCGGGCGAGGTCGCCGCCGCCAGCCCCTCCGCCAGCACGCCGCCGGTGATCGGCTGCGAGCCGCCGCCGAGGAACGTCTCGACCGCGGCGATCGCGACCGCCGTGTTCTGGGCCTGGTGCGCCCCGAGCAGCGGGACGAACAGCCCGGGGTACCGACCGGCACGACCCTGCACGTCGACCACCCGCCCTCCGGAGGCGGGCATGCGCGACAGCACGCGGAAGTCGCGGCCCTCGAGCGTGAGGTCCGCCTCGGACAGCTCGGCGGCGCGCTCGAGCTCGGTGAGCGCCGCCTGCTGCTGCGCCGCCGACACGACCGACCGGCCGGGCTTGATGATGCCGGCCTTGGTGCGGGCGATCTCCTCCACGGTGCGGCCGAGCCGCTCCGTGTGGTCGAGGTCGATCGGGGTGAACACGGCGACCTGCCCGTCGGCCACGTTCGTCGAGTCCCACTCGCCGCCCATGCCGACCTCGATGACGCCGACGTCGATCGGCGCGTCCGCGAAGACGGCGTAGGCGAGCACGGTCAGCGCCTCGAAGAAGGTCAGCGCCGGCTCGCCGGTCGTCGCGAGCTCCGCGTCCGCGAGGTCGATGAACGGCTTGACCTCGTCCCACGCGGCGACCAGCGCCTCCTCGGCGATGGGCTGGCCGTCCACGACGATCCGCTCCCCCAGGTAGCCGAGGTCGGGGCTCGTGAACAGGCCCGTGCGCAGCCCGTGCGCCCGCAGGATGCTCTCGGTGATGCGGGAGGTGGACGTCTTCCCGTTCGTGCCGGTGATGTGCACGATGGGGTACGCGCGGTGCGGGTCCCCGAGCAGCTCGAGCGCCTTCCGCGTCGCGGAGAGGCGGGGCTGCGGGGCGACCTCGCCCACGCGGGCGTAGATCTCGTCGAGCATGCGGTCGAGCGCGGTGTCAGGCATCGAGCATCGATCCTCCCGCGCGACGCAGCTCGAAGCGCGCACCCGCTGTCGCTCCCCAGGCGCCCGGCTCGATCCGGGTGAGGTGCCCGTCCGCCCAGCGGAGCACCCGGTCGACGGTGCCGGGGCCGGCGGGCGCGGTCTCGAGCGACTCGACGAGCGTCTCGCCGCGGACGAGGTCGCCGTGCGCCTCGAGCATGGCCAGCAGGTCGGCGTCGCCCTCGACCGCGAGGTCGATGCGGTCCGTGACCGCGAGGCCGGCCGCACGGCGGGCCTGCTGCACGTCGCGAACGAAGTCTCGAGCACGGCCCTCGAGCTCGAGCTCGGGCGTCGTCGCGGTCTCGAGCAGCACGAACCCGCCTCCCGGCAGCAGCCCGAGGGCCGAGCCCTCGGTCGAGCCGGAGCGTTCGAGGACCAGCTCGTACTCGCCGTCCAGCAGCGGGACGCCGCCGACGACGACGCCGGAGCCTGGGCCCCGGGAGGCCGGTTCCAACGCGCCGATTCCGTCCGGCGTGGCGGCCGGGTCGACAGGGACCTGGACCCAGTCGCCGGCCCTCGCGGCCTTGATGACGGCCTGCACGTCCTTGCCGATGCGCGGGCCGAGGGCGCGCGCGTTGACCGACAGGCGCTGCGCGACGCCGTAGCGCTCCCCGCTGCCGGGCGTCTCCTCGACCAGCTCGACCCGGCGCACGTTCAGCTCGTCCCGCAGGAGCCCGACTCCCGTGACCAGGTCGTCGGCGTCGGCGGCGACCACGGTCAGGCCGGCGAGCGGGAGGCGCACCCGCAGGCCCGCCTCCTTCCGCAGGGCCAGCGTCGTGGAGACGACGTCGCGCAGCCGCTGGGTCCGCGCGACGAGGGCCGGGTCGACCGGGAACGCCGCGGCGTCCGGCCAGTCGGTCAGGTGCACGCTGCGCGCGCCGGTCAAGCCCTTCCAGATGCGCTCGGCGACGAGCGGCAGCAGCGGGGCCGCGACCCGGGTCAGCGTCTCGAGCACGGTGAACAGCGTGTCGAAGGCGTCCCGGCTGCTCGTGGGCAGGTCCCCGGTGCTCGACTTCACCGCCCAGAACCGTTCGCGGGAGAGCCGGACGTACCAGTTCGTGAGCACGTCGGCGAAGTCCCGCAGGCGCTGGGCGGCGCCGGCGGTGTCGAACGCGTCGAGGTCCGCCTCGACGCCGCGGACGAGGTCGCCCGTGGCCGCGAGGACGAAGCGGTCCAGCGGATCGGCCGAGTCGGTGCGCCACCGGGCGTCGTAGTCCTCGGCGCCGGCGTACAGCGTGAAGAAGTAGTAGGTGCTCCACAGCGGCAGCAGCACCTGCCGCACGCCCTCGCGGATGCCCTCCTCCGTCACCACCAGGTTGCCGCCGCGCAGCACCGGGCTGGCCAGCAGGAACCAGCGCATCGCGTCGGAGCCGTCGCGGTCGAAGACCTCCGAGACGTCCGGGTAGTTCCGCAGCGACTTCGACATCTTGGCCCCGTCGCTGCCGAGCACGATGCCGTGGCTGACGACGTTGCGGAACGCCGGCCGGTCGAAGAGGGGGGTGGTGAGCGCGTGCATGACGTAGAACCAGCCGCGCGTCTGCCCGATGTACTCGACGATGAAGTCCGCGGGGTGGTGGGAGGTGAACCAGTCCTCGTCCTCGAACGGGAAGTGCACCTGCGCGTAGGGCATGGAGCCGCTGTCGAACCACACGTCGAAGACGTCCTCGATGCGGCGCATCGTGGAGGCGCCGGTCGGGTCGTCGGGGTTCGGCCGGACGAGCTCGTCGATGTAGGGGCGGTGCAGATCGACCTCGCCCGCCTCGTTCGTCGGGAGGCGGCCGAAGTCGCGCTCCAGCTGCTCGAGCGAGCCGTACACGTCGGTGCGCGGGTGCGCGGGGTCGTCGCTGCGCCAGACCGGGATGGGGCTGCCCCAGTAGCGGTTGCGGCTCACCGACCAGTCCCGGGCGCCGGACAGCCACTTGCCGAACTGGCCGTCCTTCACGTTGTCGGGCACCCAGGTGATCCGCTGGTTCAGCTCGACCATCCGGTCGCGGTACTCCGTGACGCGCACGAACCAGCTCGAGACCGCCTTGTAGATGAGCGGTCGGCGGCAGCGCCAGCAGTGCGGATAGCTGTGCTCGTAGGAGGCCTCGCGCAGAAGGCGCCCCTTCGCCCGCAGGGCGCGGATCAGCGGCCGGTTCGCCTCGAACACCTGCAGCCCGACGACCTCGGCCAGCTCGGTGCCGGCGAACAGCGGGAGGAAGCGCGCCTTCGCGTCGACGGAGATGATCGTCGGGATCCCGGCGGCGGTGCCGATCAGCTGGTCGTCCTCGCCGTACGCCGGGGCCTGGTGGACGACGCCGGTGCCCTCCTCCGTCGACACGTAGTCCGCCACGAGCACGCGCCACGCGCGCTCGGTCCCCCAGATGCCGCTGTCGGCATACACGTCCCACAGGCGGTCGTACTGCACGTCCTGCAGGTCGCGGCCGAGCACGACGCGGGTCGTCGCCGCCCGCGCCTCCGCTGCCGACGCGTAGCCGAGCTCCTTCGCGTAGTCGCCGACGCGGGCGGCGGCGAGCAGGTAGTCGGCGGTGAGGATCGTCGCGCCCTGCCCGGTCGGCTCGCCGGTGCCGTCGGCGCCCTGCGAGTCGGCCGTGCCGAGCGGGCCGGAGGGGACGACGGCGTACTCGATGTCGGGGCCCACCGCGAGCGCGAAGTTCGTCGGCAGCGTCCACGGCGTCGTCGTCCAGGCGAGCGCCCGGACCGCGGTCAGGCCGAGCGCCTCCGCCTTCTCGCCGACGAGCGGGAAGGTCACGGTGACGGAGGGGTCCTGACGGCGCTGGTAGACGTCGTCGTCCATTCGCAGCTCGTGGTTCGACAGCGGGGTCTCGTCGTTCCAGCAGTACGGCAGCACCCGGAAGCCCTCGTAGGCGAGGCCGCGGTCGTACAGCCGCTGGAACGCCCACAGCACGCTCTCCATGAAGGAGGGGTCGAGCGTCTTGTAGTCGTGGTCGAAATCCACCCAGCGGGCCTGACGGGTGACGTAGTCGCGCCACTCCCCGGTGTACTTGAGGACGGAGGCGCGGGCCGCGGCGTTGAAGGCGCCGATGCCCATCTGCTCGATCTCGTCCTTCGTGGTGATGCCCAGCTGGCGCATCGCCTCCAGCTCCGCCGGCAGGCCGTGGGTGTCCCAGCCGAACCGTCGGTGCACCTGCTTGCCGCGCATCGTCTGGTAGCGCGGGAACACATCCTTCGCGTAACCGGTCAGCAGGTGCCCGTAGTGCGGCAGCCCGTTCGCGAACGGGGGGCCGTCGTAGAACACCCACTCGGGCGCGCCCTCGCGAGCGTCGACGGAGGCCTGGAACGTGCCGTCCTCGGCCCAGAACGCGAGCACGCCCTGCTCGATCTCCGGGAACCGCGGGCTGGGGCTGACGGGCTCGCCGCCGTCCTTCGGGTACGCCATCTCGTCCTCCGTGCTCGGTGCTCGTCCACCTTCTGCACGGGGACGCCTTCCGGCGCGGTACCACCCCGCTTGACATCTCGCGACGCCCGCTCTCCGACGGCTGTGACGGGCCTGCCCCGCCCGGTTCTACTGGCCTCGCGGCGTTCTTCCGGGGACTCCCCGGTGATGGCCGGATCGACGTCGTTACGCCGATCCTACGGCGTCTCCCGCTCAGGAGCCCCCCTGTCGCGGATCTGGATGGATCGGGCGACACCCCGCTGCCGACGACCGGAGCACGGCGTGTCGCGGATCCCATCCGGATCCGCGACACGGATCCGGATCCGCGAACCCCCGGTAGCCTGGGTGCGCCCGACCGGGCGACATCTGAGGCACCTGCGACACGGTGCCGCCCACACCGCGAACCGAGGTCCCGCCATGTCCACCGTGCCCGACAAGCCCGCGCTCGAAGGCCTCGAGCAGAAGTACGCCGCGGTGTGGGAGCAGGAGGGGGTCCACCGCTTCCCCCGGGCCGACGGCGGCCGCGAGGGCGTCTACTCCATCGACACCCCGCCGCCCACCGCCTCCGGCTCGCTGCACATCGGCCACGTGTTCTCCTACACGCACACCGACCTGATGGCCCGGTTCCAGCGCATGCGCGGCAAGCGCGTCTTCTACCCGATGGGCTGGGACGACAACGGCCTGCCCACGGAGCGCCGGGTGCAGAACTACTACGGCGTCCGCTGCGACCCCTCCCTCCCCTACGACCCGTCCTTCACGCCGCCGGCCGAGGGCACCGCGAAGTCGACTCGCGCTGGCGACCAGCAGCCGATCTCCCGCCGCAGCTTCATCGAGCTGTGCGAGCGGCTGACGGTCGAGGACGAGCGGCAGTTCGAGGCGGTCTTCCGCACGGTCGGCCTGTCGGTCGACTTCGCCCAGACCTACCGGACCATCGGCGACGACGCCCGGGCGATCAGCCAGCGCGCGTTCCTCGACAACCTCGAGCGCGGCGAGGCGTACCAGGCGGAGGCGCCCAGCCTCTGGGACGTGACCTTCCGCACCGCGGTCGCGCAGGCCGAGCTGGAGGACCGGGACCAGCCCGGCGCGTACCACACGATCGCGTTCTCGCTGATCGGCACGGCCTCCACGCCGGACGGATCCGGCGCGGAGGAACCGGCTCCCGGGGCCCAAGGCCCGGACGGTGACGTGGTGATCGAGACGACCCGGCCGGAGCTGCTGCCCGCCTGCGTCGCCCTCGTGGCGCACCCGGACGACGAGCGCTACGCGGGGCTCTTCGGCAGCACCGTGCGCTCGCCCGTCTTCGGTGTGGAGGTGCCGGTGGTGGCGCACCACCTGGCGCAGCCCGACAAGGGCACCGGCATCGCGATGGTCTGCACGTTCGGCGACCTGAACGACGTGACCTGGTGGCGCGACCTGCAGCTGCCCACCCGGGCGGTCCTCGGCTTCGACGGCCGGTTCGTGTCCGAGGCGCCCGCCGCGCTCGCCACCCCGGCGGCGCAGGAGGCGTACGCCGAGCTGGCGGGCAAGACCGTCTTCTCCGCGCGCGCCGCGATGGTCGAGCTGCTGCGCGCCGCCGGCAGCCTGCGCGGCGATCCCCGGCCGATCACCCACCCGGTGAAGTTCTTCGAGAAGGGCGACCGGCCGCTCGAGATCGTGTCGACGCGGCAGTGGTACATCCGGAACGGGGCCAGGGATCCGCGCCTGAAGCAGCGGCTGATCGACGAGGGCAAGGCGCTCGACTTCGTGCCCGACTTCATGCGGGTGCGCTACGAGAACTGGGTCGGCGGCCTCACCGGCGACTGGCTCGTCTCTCGGCAGCGCTTCTTCGGCGTGCCGCTGCCGGTCTGGTACCGGCTCGACGGCGACGGGAACCCGCGCTTCGACGAGGTGCTGGTGCCCGAGCACGCGGCACTGCCGGTCGACCCCTCCACCGACGTGCCTCCCGGATTCGCGGAGGAGCAGCGCGGGCGGCCCGGCGGCTTCCAGGGCGAGGTCGACGTGATGGACACCTGGGCGACGTCGTCGCTGACGCCGCAGCTCGCCGGCGGGTGGCTGCGGGACCCGGAGCTGTTCGCTGCGGTCTTCCCGTTCGACCTGCGGCCCCAGGGCCAGGACATCATCCGGACGTGGCTGTTCTCGACCCTGCTCCGCAGCCAGCTGCAGTTCGGCGGGCTGCCGTGGAAGGCGGCGGCGATCAGCGGCTTCATCGTGGACCCCGACCGCAAGAAGATGTCGAAGTCGAAGGGCAACGTCGTCACGCCGGCGGACATCCTGGCGCAGCACGGCTCCGACGCGGTGCGGTACTGGGCGGCCTCCAGCCGGCTCGGCACCGACGCCGCCCTCGACGTGACGAACCCGACGCAGATGCGCAAGGGCCGCCGGCTCGCGATCAAGGTGCTGAACGCCGCCAAGTTCATCCTGTCGTTCGACGGGGAGGCGGACCGGGCGCTCGCGACCGCGCCGCTCGACCGCAGCATGCTCGCCTCGCTCGACCAGGTGATCGAGCAGGCGACCGCCGCGTTCGAGGCGTCGGACCACGCCCGCGCGCTCGAGACCGTCGAGCCGTTCTTCTGGACGTTCTGCGACGACCACCTCGAGCTCGTGAAGGAGCGCGCGTACGGCGCGGACGCGGCGGGCAGCGCCTCCGCGGCCGCCGCGCTGAAGCTCGCGCTGGAGGCGCTGCTGAAGCTGCTCGCCCCGGTCATCCCGTTCGCGACGGAGGAGGCGTGGCGCTGGTCGCACAGCGCCTCCATCCACAGCAGCGCGTGGCCGCAGCCGATGGGGCTGCCCGGCGACCCGGCGCTGCTGGCGCACGCGGGCGACACGCTGATCGGGATCCGGCGCGCGAAGACGGATGCCAAGGCGTCGCAGAAGTCGCCGGTACTATCTCTCACCATCACCGGGCCGAGCGAGGTGCTGCGGGGCATCGAGCAGGTGGCGGATGACGTGAAGGCGGCGGGCAGGATCGCGACGGTCACGCTCCGGGTCGGCGACCCGGCGGGCGACCGCGTGGTGGTCTCGGACGTCGTGCTCGACGACGCAGCGCAGTAGGGGGAAGCAGGAATGACGGTCACGATCGCACCGCTCACGGAGCGCGAGTTCTTCGCCTGGTACCCGCTGCTCGAGGAGTACGCCGCGGGTGCCGGCGTCCCCGTCACCGACCAGCACGTCATGCGCGTGTGGACCGCGGTGCACGCGCCCGGCGCGCACGCGGCGGTCGCGAAGGACGAGACCGGCGCGGTCGTCGGTTTCGTGCACGCGCTGCCGTTCTCGCGGCTGCTGCACGCCGACCAGGGCGTGCAGATCGAGGACCTCTTCGTGGCGTCCGCGCAACGCGGCCGCGGCGTCGCGACGGCGCTCGTGGAGCACGTCCGCGGCTCGAGCGAGGCCGCGGGCACGCCGCTGCTGCGCTGGGTCGCGCGCGCGGACGACGCCGCGGTGAAGGCGCTGCAGGACAAGTTCGCGCACGCCGCGGGCGGGTGGGTGCTGCAGACCGTCCCGGTGGGCTGACGTGCAGCTCGGCACGCGCTGGCCGATCGGCGGGGCCGCGCCCGCGCGCCTGCCCGACCCGATGCGCGCCGCGATCCGCACGGTGGAGGCGGAGCTCGCGGAGTCGGATCAGCCGACGACGGGCTGGGCCTGGACGCTGACCTTCCTGGAGGGGAAGCCGCTCGTCGACCTCGACGACGGGACCCGGGTCCGGATGTCGGACGGGGAGGTGGCGCTCGTCACCTCGGTCGAGCTCGACGAGGCCTCCGAGGACGAGTAGGCCCTGACGACGAAGGGGACCGACGCGAATCGCGTGCGGTCCCCTCGCCGGTGGTGCGGGCGGCTCACCATGTGGGGCCGGCCCACGTGCGGTGCTCGAACGTGCGGTCGGCCGCGTCGTCCGCCTGTCTGGCGGCGCGGGTGCGCCGGGTCTGCTCCGTCCGGGCGATCGTGTCGGCGCGGACCGCGCGCCGGCGCTCCTCCCGGAGCAGCAGGCGCAGGCCGAGCCGCAGCGCGAGCCGCTCGGCGGGCGCGAGCCGCGGCGGCTCCCGCAGCAGCAGCTCGGCCTCCGAGCGCTCGGTGGCGATGGATGTCCTGCTCATCGGTTCTCCTCCTTCCCTGGTGTCGGTGGTCACCACGTCGGGCCGGCCCGGTGCCGGCGCTCGAACGTCCGGTCGCGCTGCGCGGCGGCCCGCTCGCGGGCGCCGTGCCGTCGGGCCTGCTCGGCGCGCTCGGCGCGGAGCAGCCGTGCGGTGCGCTCGGCGTGCCGCCGCCCCCAGAGGAGCAGCGCCAGGCCGAGCCGCAGCGCGAGGCGGTCGGTGGTGGTGATGTCGGGCAGGTCGTCGTACCGCTGCGCGGTCCTGAGCGCCTGCTCGGTGGTGGTCGTCCGTGGCGTGGACATGGGTTCCTCATCTGTTCCGGGCGCGCCGGAGGCGCACCGAGGGTCCGCCTGGCAGGCGGACGAGACGCCCGGGGATCGGGCGGACGCCCCGAGGGGCGGGAAGGCGCCCGCTGAAGGGGCGCGGCGTCGTCAGGACGACGGGCTCGGAGGCCGGCTACCGACCTGGAGCGAGAGGCGTGGCGAGCGGGAGGCTCAGCCGACGCGCACGCCGAGGAGGGCGGTGGCCGGGACGAAGATCGGCTGCTTCGGGTCCATGCGGCTCACGCTTCTCTCGATGTTCGGCGCCGGAGAACCGTAACGCCCGCCGCCGCGGCTGCACAACCCCGTCTTCGGCGCGTCATCCCTCCTCCTTCTCGACGACCGGGAACCCCCGGAACTGCACGTCCACCCGGCGGCTCCCCGCCGACTCGCGCCCGCGGTACTCCTCGAACAGGGCCCAGACCTTGCCGCCCAGCTCCTCGAGCTCGGCCGGGTCGAGGCGGAGGGCCGCGGAGCCGGTCTGATGGGCGCGGAGCCAGACCTCCGGAAGGCCGGCGCGGCCCCGCCAGTAGTCCGCGTACCGCTGGTTCTCGACGTCCATGAACTCGCGCTCGACCAGGTCGCCCGCCTCCCGGGCGCCGGGCGACGAGTCGTACGCGGCCTCGCCGAACTCGATCGGCCCGGGCACGCGCTCCCACCAGCGGTCGCGCCCGTTGCCGCGCTCGGGGTCCTCGCGGACGTACCCGTGCTTCTCGAGCTGCCGCAGGTGGTAGCTCGTGGACCCGCTCGACTCCCCCAGCCGGCCGGCGAGCGCGCTCGCCGTAGCGGGTCCGTAGCTGGTCAGCTCGCTGAAGATGCGGACGCGCAACGGGTGGGCGAGCGCTTTCAGCGCCTCCACCCCGATCCTGCGTGCCTGCTCGTCCGCCACCCGACGAGCATACAACCGCAAAGACATCTTTGCAAACGTTCCTTTGCGGTCTGCTTCTAGACTCGGCCCGTGAGCGACAACCCCTTCCTGCACCGCAGCGCGCTGCCCGCCTCGCTGCCGCCCTTCGCGGCGATCCGCGACGAGCACTACGAGCCCGCGTTCGAGGTGGGCATGCGCGAGCAGCGGGAGGCGGTCGCATCGATCGAGGCCGACCCTGCCTCCCCGACGTTCGCGAACACGCTCGAGGCGCTCGAGCTGAGCGGTCCGGTGCTCGATCGCGTCGCCGCCGCCTTCTTCACCCTCGCGTCGGCGCACGCGACGCCCTTCGTGCGCGACCTGGAGGCGCGGCTCGCGCCTCGCCTCTCGGCCCACCGCGACGCGATCCGGCTGAGCAGCGCCCTGTTCGCCCGCATCGACGCCGTCTGGCAGGACCGCGCGGCGCTCGAGCCGGAGCAGCGTCGGCTGGTGGAACGGGTGCACATCGAGTCGCGCCTGGCCGGCGCCGCGCTCGGCGACGACGCCAAGGCCGAGTTGACGCGGCTGAACGAGCGGCTGTCGGCGCTCGCGACCCGGTTCGACGCCGAGCTCGTCGCGGACACGAACGACCTCGCGGTGCACGTGATGCAGGAGGCGCGGCTCGCGGGCCTCGCGCCGGACACGGTGTCCGCCGCGAGGGAGGCGGCGCGGGGACGCGGGCTCGACGGCTGGCTCGTCACGCTCGTGCTGCCGACCGGCCAGCCGGTGCTCGCGGACCTGGCCGACGGAGCCACGCGCGACCGGGTGCTCACCGCCTCCCGAGCGCGAGGCGCCCGGGGCGGGGACCACGACACCCGCGCGATCGTGCTCGAGACGGTGCGCCTCCGCGCCCGACGCGCACGTCTGCTCGGCTTCCGCGACCACGCCGCGCTCGTGGCGGCGGACGAGACGGCCGGATCGAGCGAGGCGGTGTCCGCGCTGCTGGACCGGCTGGTGCCTGCCGCGGTCCGCAACGCGCACCGGGAGGAGGCGGAGCTGGGCGGAGCCGTGGACGCCGCCGACTGGGCGTTCCTCGCCGAGCGGCGCCGGCAGGAGGCGTTCGACATCGACCTCGCGGCGCTGCGGCCGTGGTTCGAGGCGGAGCGCGTGCTGCGCGACGGGGTGTTCGCGACTGCGGAGCGCCTCTACGGCGTGCGCTTCACGGAGCGCCAGGACCTGGTCGGCTACCACCCCGACGTCCGCGTGTTCGAGGTCGCGGACGACGACGGGGTGCTCGGTCTGTACCTGCTGGACCTCTACACGCGCGACGAGAAGCGCGGGGGCGCGTGGATGAACTCCCTCGTCGACCGAGCGGGGCTGACGGGCGAGCAGCAGGCGGTCGTGATCAACAACCTGAACGTGCCGAAGCCCGACCTCGGCACCCCGACCCTCCTCACGCTCGACAGCGTCGGGACGCTCTTCCACGAGTTCGGGCACGCGCTGCACGGCCTGTTCGCGACCGTGCGGTACCCGCGGCTCGCGGGCACGAACGTGCCTCGGGACTTCGTGGAGTTCCCGAGCCAGGTGAACGAGATGTGGGTCCTGCACCCGGAGGTGCTGCCGCACTACGCCCGGCACGTCGAGACCGGCGAGCCGCTGCCGGCCGACGTCGCCGACCGCCTGCGGGCCACAGAGACCTTCGGTCAGGGCTTCGCGACGACCGAGTACCTGGCCGCCGCCGTCCTCGACCAGGCCTGGCACCGCCTGACCGTCGAGGAGGCGGACGCGGTCACGGACGTCGTCGCGTTCGAGGCGCAGGCGCTCGCCTCGACCGGCTTCGACCTGCCCGGGGTGCCGCCGCGCTACGCCTCCACGTACTTCGCCCACGTGTTCGCGGGCGGCTACAGCGCCGCGTACTACGCGTACATCTGGAGCGAGGTGCTGGACGCCGACACGGTCGCGTGGTTCGAGGAGCACGGCGGCCTGACGCGGGAGAACGGCGACCGCTTCCGCCGCCTGGTGCTGGGGCGCGGGAACGCCGAGGACCCGCTGGAGGCGTACCGCGCGTTCCGCGGCCGCGACGCGGCGATCGAGCCGCTGCTGGCCCGCCGCGGGCTGGGTTGACTCCCGCTCCGTCGACGACCTTTCGACGAGCCCGCCACCGAGACGCGCCCGTGCCCTGATCCGGCTCGCGCCGTCAGCCGGCGACCGTTCGAGCCGGCGGCACGGCACAGCCGCGCCGGAGGCGGCGGCCATGAACTCAGGCGGACTTCTCCTGCGGGCGGATGCGGCTGCGCGGCACGATCGTCGGCGCCGCGTTCTTCTCCACCGCGTCGCGGGTGATGACGACCCTGGCGACCTCGTTCGAGGACGGCACCTCGAACATCACCGGCCCGAGCACCTCCTCGAGGATCGCGCGGAGGCCGCGGGCACCGGTCTGGCGCAGCACCGCGAGGTCGGCGATGGCCTCGAGCGCGCCGTCGTCGAACTCGAGGTCGACGCCGTCGATCTCGAACATCCGCTGGTACTGCTTCACGAGCGCGTTCTTCGGCTCGGTGAGGATCTCCATCAGCGCGTGCTGGTCGAGCGGCAGCACCGTCGTGACGACGGGGAGGCGGCCGATGAACTCGGGGATCAGGCCGAACTTGTGCAGGTCCTCCGGCAGCACGTCGGCGAAGAGGGTCTTCTCGTCGACCTTGGAGTGCAGCTGCGCCCCGAAGCCGATGCCCTTCTTGCCGACCCGCTGGCTGATGATCTGCTCGAGGCCCGCGAAGGCGCCCGCCACGATGAACAGCACGTTCGTCGTGTCGATCTGGATGAACTCCTGGTGCGGGTGCTTGCGCCCGCCCTGCGGCGGCACCGAGGCGGTCGTGCCCTCGAGGATCTTCAGCAGCGCCTGCTGCACGCCCTCGCCGGAGACGTCGCGGGTGATGGACGGGTTCTCCGCCTTGCGCGCGATCTTGTCGACCTCGTCGATGTAGATGATGCCGGTCTCGGCCCGCTTCACGTCGTAGTCCGCGGCCTGGATCAGCTTGAGGAGGATGTTCTCCACGTCCTCGCCGACGTAGCCCGCCTCGGTCAGGGCGGTGGCGTCCGCGACGGCGAACGGCACGTTCAGCCGCTTCGCGAGCGTCTGGGCCAGGTAGGTCTTGCCGCAGCCGGTCGGGCCGATCAGCAGGATGTTCGACTTCGCGATCTCGATGTCGTCCTTGATCGAGTCCGCGGCGGACAGCGGGCCCTTGGCGCGCACCCGCTTGTAGTGGTTGTAGACCGCGACGGACAGCGCCTTCTTCGCGGCGTCCTGCCCGATGACGTACTCCTCGAGGAAGGCGAAGATCTCCTTCGGCTTCGGCAGGTCGAACTCGCCGGTCGACTCGTCGGCGGCCTCGGCCAGGCGCTCCTCGATGATCTCGTTGCAGAGCTCGACGCACTCGTCGCAGATGTACACGCCGGGTCCGGCGATCAGCTGCTGGACCTGCTTCTGGCTCTTCCCGCAGAAGGAGCACTTCAGCAGGTCGGCACTTTCGCCCATACGAGCCATGGAGCGTCTCTCCCCCGGGGTTGCTGACCAGTCGACGTCGAGCCTAACCCGCGCTCAGACGGTGGGTGCCGGACTCACCGCCGGGTGTCGACACCCCAGTTCGCGCCGCGCGGGGCGGGCGGTGCACCTGGTGCGCGTGTGACCGATGGGACGGCACGGCGGACCGGGCTGCGCCGGGAACGACGGCGGCGGGCCCCCGGAGATCCGGGAGCCCGCCGCGATCGGCCGTGCGAGTCGATCAGGCCGGCGCGAGCGCCGGGGTCGCCGGCTGCAGCTTGCGCGTCGACAGCACCTGGTCGACCAGGCCGTACTCCAGCGCCTCCTGGCCGTTCAGGATCTTGTCGCGCTCGATGTCGCGGTTGACCTGCTCGACCGAGCGGTTCGAGTGCCGCGACAGCGTCTCCTCGAGCCAGGTGCGCATGCGCAGCACCTCGGCCGCCTGGATCTCGATGTCGCTGGCCTGGCCGCCGGATCCGCCGGAGGTGGCGGGCTGGTGGATCAGGATGCGGGCGTTCGGCAGCGCCAGGCGCTTGCCGGGCGCACCCGCCGCGGCGATCACGGCGGCGGCGGAGGCCGCCTGACCGAGCACGACCGTCGAGATCTGCGGGCGGATGTACTGCATCGTGTCGTAGATGGCCGTCATCGCCGTGAACGAGCCGCCCGGCGAGTTGATGTACATCGTGATGTCGCGGTCCGGGTCGGTGCCCTCGAGCGTGAGCAGCTGGGCCATCACGTCGTTGGCCGACGCGTCGTCCACCTGCACGCCGAGGAAGATGATCCGGTCCTCGAACAGCTTGGTGT
>NZ_CAXTOQ010000079.1:6612-15013 GCF_964245895.1 uncultured Amnibacterium sp. | reverse complement strand
GGTGCAGAGGAAGGTCCCGGTGACGTTGAGGTCCACGACCTGCCGCCACTCGTCGACGTCGACCTCGTCGATCTCGACCGCACTGCCGCCCCGCCCCGCGTTGTTGAACAGCAGGTCGAGCCGGCCGAAGCGGTCGACGACGCCGTCGAACACCTCGTCGACGGAGTCCGGATCCGTGACGTCCCCGGGGAACGGGTGGATCGCCTCCGATCCCATCGCGACGTCCAGCAGCGCGTCGGCCCGGCGACCCACGATCGCGACCTCCCAGCCCGCCGCCGCCAGGGCGGTGGCGCACGCGGCGCCGACCCCGCTGCCGCCGCCGGTCACGATCGCGATGCGCGTGTCTGCCACGGCTCAGGTCTACCGGACCGCGGCTGATGAGCGCGGCCGCCGACATCCCGAGCACGTCAGCAGGCTGCGCTCGCTCCAGCAGGCTCGGGCAGCCGCCGTCAGCCTGCCCGAGCGCGACGGGCCTGCTCAGGTGCTCCTCCGGCCTGCTGAAGGGGGCTGCCGGAGGCGGTGCGTCAGCGGGAGGCGCGAGGGGCGTTCCAGCGCTGCTGCGCCGGATCGAGGCCGAGGGTCGCGAGGTCCGCCGCCGCGTCCGCGGCGTCGTCGAGGACGAGCGGCAGCTCCTTGCGCTCCGGCGGCGTGAAGTCGCGCAGCACGAAGTCCGCGGCCGGCTGGCGCCCAGGCGGGCGGCCGATGCCGATGCGCACGCGCGGGAACTCCGGGGTGCCGAGGACCGCGGCGATGTCGCGGACGCCGTTGTGCCCGCCGTGGCCGCCGCCCGACTTCAGGCGCAGGTCGCCGAAGGGGATGTCCAGCTCGTCGTGGACGACGATCAGGCGCTCCGGCGGCAGCGAGTAGAACTGCACGAGCGCGCCGACCGGACGGCCGGACTCGTTCATGTAGGTCTGCGGCGCCGCGAGCACGAAGCGCGTGCCGCCGGGCCGGGCCCGCCCCTCCGCGACGCCCGCCCCCGTCTTGTGCCGGGTGAAGCGGGCACCGAGGCGGGCGGCCAGCGCCTCGACGACCATGCGGCCGACGTTGTGCCGGTTCCCCGCGTACTCGGAACCGGGGTTGCCGAGCCCGACGACGAGCCAGGCGTCGTCAGGCATCGGGGATCAGGAGGCGGAGGCGACCGGCTCGGCCTCGGCGTCGGCCGGGGCCTCGGCGTCGGACTCGGCCTCGTTCTCGGGGGACTCCTCAGCCGGGGCGAGCGCGACGCCGACGACGAGCAGCTCCGGGTCCGCCGCGAGCTCTGCGCCGTCCGGCAGCGACACATCGGCGGCGGTGATGTGCGTGCCGTCGGCCGCGCCCTCGATGTCGACGACGAGGTGCTGCGGGATCGCGGTCGCGCTGACCTTCAGGGTCAGGGTCTGCGAGTCGAGCGTCGCGACGGTGCCGGGGAGGCTCTCGCCCTGCAGCACCACGGGCACCTCGACCTCGACCTTCTCGCCCGCGCGGACGATGATCAGGTCGAGGTGCTCGATGATCTGGCGCACCGGGTCGCGCTGCACGTCCTTGACGAGGGCCAGCTGGGCGCCGCTCTCGAGCGAGAGGTCGAGCACCGCGTTCGCGCGGCGGATGATCAGCGCGGTCTCGTGCGCGGGCAGCGAGATGTGCACCGGGTCGGTGCCGTGGCCGTAGATGACGGCGGGGATGCGTCCGGCGGCGCGCAGCTTGCGGGCGGCGCCCTTCCCGAACGACGTGCGCGCCTCGGCGGCGATCTTCTCGGCCATGCTGGTCCCTCCACACGGGGCCGCAGCGCGACCCGTTCGATCCGGTCGGCGGTCTCGCAGTCCGACGCCCGGGTGCGGGCGCGCTGCGTCGATCACGGCCGCGGCAGCACGCCGCGACCCTCGCCGAAGTCCAGCCGTAGAGCATAGCGGACCGGGAGCGGTGCCGGATCCGCGCTGCGCGGCGCCGTGACCTCCCGCTGCGGACCGGCTGGACCTCGGCGGGCCGGAGGAGGGAGCATCGGGGCATGACCGACCTGCGCGCCGCGACCGAGCCCCATCGCGGTCAGCCCGAGCCGTTCCGCTGGGAGGGCGTCGCGGAGCTCGCGTACAAGGAGCACGACTCCACGTTCCGCGGCGTCACCCGCCGCGTGCTGTTCGGGGCGGGGGACGGTCTCGGCGTCGAGGTGCGCTACTTCGAGGTGGCGCCCGGCGGGTGGAGCACGCTCGAGCACCACGAGCACCCGCACCAGGTGATCGTGCTGCGCGGCTCCGGCGCCTGCCTCGTGCAGGACCGGGTGATCCCGCTGGCCCAGCACGACCTCGTGCTCGTGCCCGGGTGGGCCTGGCACCAGTTCCGCGCGACCGGCGACGAGCCGCTGGGCTTCCAGTGCGTCGTGCCGCTGGACCGCGACCGCCCGGTGCTCCCCTCCCCCGACGACCTGGCGGCGCTGACCGCCGACCCCGGGGTCGCCGCCTTCATCCGCCGCTGAGCCCAACGTCTTGAAGGCGTTCTGGCGCGCCAGAACGCCTTCACAACGCAACGGCTAGGCGGGGAGGGTGTCCACCAGGGCGCGGAAGCGCTCCGCGGCGCCGCGCGGGTCGCCGGTGCGATGCAGCTCCCCGCCGATCAGCAGCACGACGTCCCGGCCGTAGAAGTCGACCAGCTCGGGCACCCGGTCCGGGCTCATGCCGCCGCCCGGCGCGGGGAGGGAGGCGGGCAGGTCCGCGAAGGGGCGCGCGCAGCCGTCCGCGATCGCGCGGCACTCCTCCGGCGAGAAGCTGAACCGGCCGCCGTACGACGGGAAGATCGCGACGTCCGCGCCGGACAGCCGCAGCAGCAGCCCGTAGAGCACGTCCGGTGCGATGCCGGCCGTCGGCGACACGGCCAGGCCGCCGAGCAGCGCGGGGTGGCTCATCAGCACGAAGTCGTCCGGGGTGTTGCGCGCCAGCCAGCGCAGCAGCGGCAGTCCGCCCACGCCCGGCACGACGAGCAGGCCGCCCGCCCCGGCGTCGAGCGCGATGCGGAGGCGCTCCTCCACCCGCTCGGGCGGCGCGTCGAAGCACGGCAGGTACCGGCCCGCGTGGCCGGAGGCCGCGTTTCCCGCGGCGATCGCCTCCGCGATCCGCGGCACCCGGTCGGCGTACGGCGACCAGCGCTGGTCGCCGAGGCCCTGGTCGTCCTTGATGAGGTCGATCCCGCCCTCCGCGAAGGCGCGGCCGAGCGCGGCGAGGTCCTCGGTCGGCAGCCCGACCGGCTTCAGCGCGGTCGCGAGGATCGGCCGCTCCGGCACCCCGAGCGCCCGCCGCACACCCGCGACGCCCAACGCCGGTCCGCCGCCGACCGCCCGCGCCAGCCCGGCCGGCACCTCCAGGTCGACGAGCCGGACCCCCGGCAGCAGCGCGCAGTTGCCGAACACCATCACGAGCAGCTGCGGCAGCTCGTCGCCGGCCAGGTCGTCGGGGAACTCGACCGTCGCGAGCGCGAGGTCCGGCCCCCGCTCCTCCACCGCGACGACGTGCGCCCGGGAGGGGGCCGCCTTCGCCGGCGCGAGGTCGGGCGGGAACTCGTGGCTCTGCTCGACGGCGAGCGCCTCCGCCCGGGACCGGGCGTCGCGGACGTCGCCGGCGAGCGCGTAGACGGCGCGGACGGTCATCGCGCGAGCCCCGCGATCGCCGGGCCGAAGGGCGGGTGCAGCACGCCCCGCTCGGTGACGATGCCGGTGATCAGGGCGGCCGGCGTGACGTCGAACGCCGGGTTCCACACGGCCGTGTCCGCCGCGGGGGCGCCGGCGCCGATGCCGATGACCTCGGAGGCGTCGCGCTGCTCGATCGGGATGGCGGCGCCGTCCGGCGTGGCCGGGTCGACCGCGTTCCAGGTCGCCGCGACGTAGAAGGGGACGCCCGCGTGATGCGCGGCGATCGCGAGCGCGAGGGTGCCGATCTTGTTCGCCGTGTCGCCGTTCGCGGCGATCCGGTCGGCGCCGACGACGACCGCGTCGATCAGCCCGCCGGTGAGCGCGGCGGCCGCGGCCGCGTCGATCAGCAGCGTGACGGGGATGCCGGCCTGCTGCAGCTCCCACACGGTGAGCCGGGCGCCCTGCCGGAGGGGGCGGGTCTCGGTCGCGTAGACCCGGACCGGCTCGCCCGCCGCCGCCTTCGCGTGCACGATGCCGAGCGCGGTGCCGCGGCCGGTGGTCGCCAGCGCGCCGGTGTTGCAGTGGGTGAGGAGGCGGTCGGCGCCGGCCAGCTCCCGCCTGCCCAGCTCGCCGATCGCGGCGCACGCGGCCCGGTCCTCCTCCAGCAGGCCGAGCGCGACGTCGAGCGGGTCCTCGCCGCGCAGCTGCGCCTCCCGCGCGAGCTCGACCGCGACCTGCAGGTTCACGGCGGTGGGCCGGGCGGCGACGACGCGCGACGCGGCCTCGTCCGGGTCCAGCCCCGCCCGCACGCCGAGCACGAACCCGAACGCGCCCGCCGTGCCGAGCACGTTCGCGCCGCGGACCGCGAGCGTCGCGATCGCCTCCACGACCTCGTCGAGGGTGCGCAGGCGGAGGTACTCGGTCGCGTCGGGCACCCGCCGCTGGTCGAGGACGGTCAGCCCGTCCCCCGTCCACGCGATGCTCTCGACGGCCCTCGTCACCGCCACGCGCCGATCCTCTCCCCGGTGAGGCCGTCGAGCGCCGCGGGGTCCGCGACGCCGTGCCGCTCGGTGATCCAGGCGCGCGCGGCGGTCAGCGCGGCGCCCGCGGCGTGCTCCCGGGCGGGCAGGTCGAGCGACTGGACGTCCGACACCTTCGCCCAGCCGACGATGCGGCGGACCGCCTTGACGCCGCCGAACCCGACGGCCCGGCGCCACGTCTCGGCGAGCCACGCCTCCAGGAACCCGTCCGTGAAGGCCGGGTCGACCCGCTGCGGCCAGAGCCGGCGCAGCTCGGTCTCGAACGCGCCCCAGGTCTCGCCGACGAGCCCGCCGACCCACTGCTGGAACGCGGCGGGCCGGTCGAGCGCGACCGCGCGCGCCTGCGCGAGGAGGACGTTGCCGAACAGCGCGCCGAGGTCGAACGCGATCGGGCCGTAGACGCCGAACTCGAGGTCGAACGCCTTCGCGACGACCGCCTCCTGAACCGGCGAGTCCGGCGCGACGAACACGCTGCCGGTGTGCAGGTCGCCGTGGATGCGCCCCTCCGCCGCGGTGAGGAACCGCCACTTCAGCTCGGCGACCTCGGCGAGCACCGCGGGCTCCCGCAGCGCGAGCACCGCGGGCGTCACGCCGTCGTCCCAGCCGTTGTGCTCGTGGTCGGTGAACGGCTCCGTGAAGACGAGGTCCTCGGTGATCCGGCAGAGCTCGACGTTGAGCGCACCTGCCGCCGCCTCCCGCACCGCCGCGGCGGGCAGGCCGAACGCGGAGGTGCCGAACGCCAGCCGCGCGACGTACCGCCCGAGGTCGGCGCCCGCCCCCGGGGTGATGCGGCCCTCGTTCAGCGCGGTGCGCCAGACCGTCCAGCTCGACAGGTCCTCGATGGCGATGAGCCGCCGCTCCGCGTCGAGCCCGAAGAACCGGGGCGTCGAGCCCGGGGAGGTGCGCGCCGCCGCCTCGTAGCCGCGCGCCTCCGCGAGGATCCGGTCCTGCGGCACCGCCCACGAGTGATCGGTGCGCACGTACGGCAGCGACTGCTTCAGCACCACGGAGGCGCCTGCCGCGTCCCGCGCGATGAATACGAGGTTCAGGTTGCCGTCCCCGACCTCGCGGACCTCGGCGGTGGCCGGGTCGACGCCGCCCGCCAGCCCGGGATGCGCGGCGAGGTACGCCGGGACGGTCGCCGCCTCCAGCAGCTCGACGCTCATCGGTGCGCCCGCCGGTTGAACAGCGCCGAGAAGCTGACGATCAGCGCCCCGACGAGCAGCAGGCCCTGCACGAAGTCCTGCGCGTAGTAGGGCGCGTTCAGCATCGTCAGCCCGTTCAGCACGACGCCGACGAACACCGCGCCGACGACCGTGCCGAACGGGTTCGGCCGGTTCGCGCCGAGCACCGCGAACCCGATCAGCGTCGCGGACACCGCCTGCAGCAGGTAGTCCGCGCCCACGTTCACGTCGCCGCGGCCGAGGCGCGCGGTCAGCAGCACGCCGCCGAGCCCGGCGAGGAACCCGCTGACCACGTACGCGAGCACCCGGAGGCGGCCGACGCGGGCGCCCGCGAGCCGGGCCGCCTCCCGGTTGCCGCCGACCGCGCGCAGCAGCCGGCCGGAGCGGGTGCGGGCGAGGAAGACGATCACCGCGGCGGTGACGACCACGAGCACGAGCACCGGCACCGGCACGCCGGCGACGTCGCCCTGGCCGATCCAGGTGAACGCGTCGGTGAAGGCACCGCCGGGCTTCGCCCCCTGGTAGCCGGAGCCGTTCGCGACGGACTGCCCCGCGGTGATGAGCAGGGAGGCGCCGGCGAAGACGAACATGGTGCCGAGCGTCGCGATCATGTCGGGCACCCGCGCGACGACGATGAGCAGGCCGTTGATCAGCCCGACCGCGGTGGCGACGGCGAGCCCGAGCAGCGGCGAGACGACCGGCCCGAGCCCCCAGTAGACGAGGCTGGCGGAGGTCACCATGACCGTGAGGCTGACGTTCGAGCCGACCGACAGGTCGAAGCCGTCGACGGACATCGACACCGTCACCCCGAGCGCCACGATCGCGACCACGGCGACCGACAGCAGGATGCTCAGCAGGTTGAAGGCCGTGAAGAACGCCGGCTGCGTGACCGCGAAGGCGACGACCAGGGCCGCGAGCAGGATCAGCAGGCCGTAGCGGAAGATCGCGTCCCGCACCCGGGAGAGGGGGCTGCGGCGGGCGGGTCCCGGCGCGCTCGGCGCGGGGAGGACGTCGGCCGGCTGGGCGCGCGGCTCGCCGAGGTCGCTCGGCAGGGTGCGGGTCATCGGCCCTCCTCCAGGACTGCGGGCTGCGGGCGGACGGCCCGCGTCATCAGGTCGGCCAGGGTCTCGGCGTCGACCGTCCGGGGATCGACCTCGCCGACGATCGCGCCGTCGGCCATCACCAGCACCCGGTCGGCGACCTCGAGGATCTCCTCCGGGTCCGAGGATGCCACGACGGTGGCGGCCGCGTCGGTCGCGCGGATGAGCCGGGCGATGTCGGCGCGCGCGCCGATGTCGACGCCGCGGAAGGGCTCGTCGAGCACGAGGAGGCGGGAGCCGGCGGCGAACCAGCGGCCGACGACGACCTTCTGGCGGTTGCCGCCGGACAGCGACTCGATCGCGGCGCGCGGCCCGGAGCAGACGACGCCGAGGGTGCGGATCACGTCGGCGGCGGCGCGGTCCTCGGCGCGGCGGCTCAGCCACGGGCCCCGGCGGTAGCGGCGCAGGTCGGGCAGCGTCAGCGAGTCGGCGACGCTCCAGCCGGGCACCTCCGCCGCCCGGGACCGGTCCTCCGGCACGAAGCCGACCCCGGCGGCGATCGCGACGTCCGGATGCGCGGGCCGGAACGGCACGCCATCGAGCGCGACGACGCCCGCCTCGACCGGCCGGACGCCCGCGAGCTGCTCGAGCAGCTCCGTCTTGCCCGCACCGAGCAGGCCCGTGATGCCGAGCACCTCGCCGCGCCGGACGGTGAGGTCGATGCCGGGGCCGCCGGGCAGCGCGCGGACGCCGACGACGTCGAGCACCACCTCCGCGCCCGGCGTGCCGGTGCGGGCGGACGCCGCGGTCGCCTCCAGGCCGCCGAGGATCGCGTGGGCGAGGCGGGCGGCGTCGAGCGGCGCGGTGAACTCGCCGGCGACGGCGCCGTCGCGCAGGGCGACGACGCGGTCGCACACGGCGACCGTCTCACCGAGGTGGTGGGTGATGAAGACGACCGCGGTGCCCTGGTCGGCCAGGCGCCGGACCGTGGTGTGGAGCGCCCGCTGCTCGTCGACCGACAGCGCCGCCGTCGGCTCGTCGAGCACGAGCACCGCCGGCGACGAGGCGAGCCCGCGGGCGATCAGCACCCGCTGCCGGTCGGAGACGCCGAGCACCCCCACCGGGGCGTCGAGGTCGATGCCGGGCAGGCGGTCCGCCGCGACGCGCTGCGCCTCCGCCCGGATGCGGCGCCGCGACGGGAACCGGCCGAGCCGCCCGCCGACGAGCAGCGGCAGCACCAGGTTCTCCGCGACGGAGGCGTCGGGCACCAGCGCGGCGTCGACGTCCTGGTGGACGGTCTCGATGCCCGCGGCGCGCGCCTGCTCGGCGCTCGCCAGCCGGACGCGCCGGCCCCGCACCTCCACGTGCCCGGAGGTCGGCGCCTCGGTGCCGGACAGGATCTTCGTCAGGGTCGACTTGCCCGCGCCGTTCGCGCCGACGAGACCGAGCACCTCCCCCGCGCGCACCTCGAGGGAGACGCCGCTGAGCGCGGTCGTCTCCCCGAAGCGCTTGCCGACCGACCGGGCGGCGAGGACCGTG
>NZ_CAXTOQ010000079.1:0-6512 GCF_964245895.1 uncultured Amnibacterium sp. | reverse complement strand
CACCGCCGCGATGGTGGGCGTCGCGAGGTCCGGGAACGCCTTCACGAGCTCGGGCACCGTGGTGATCTGCTTCTCGCGCAGCACGTCCTGCGTGATGAGCGCCGGGGGCACCTCGATGGCGGCGTCGACCGTGCCTCCGGTGGCCTTCAGGTACGCGGCGCGGACGGTGACCGCGCCGACGTTCGCCGGGTCGGTCGCCGCTGTCGCCACCCAGGGGCTGCCGTCGGCGGTGATCGCCTCGATGTCCGCGTTGGAGATGTCGGCGCCGTAGACCTTGATCTTCGTGTTCAGCTTCAGCTCGTTCACCGCCTGCACGGCGCCCTTCGCGAACTCGTCGTAGGGCGCGAGGATCGCGGTCACGTTCGGATGCGCCTGCAGCGCCGCCTTCACCTGGTCGGCGGTCTGCGCCGCGGTGGAGTCGTTGACGACGCCGACCTGCGCGACCTGCTTCAGGCCGGGGTTCGCGGCCTTGACCGACTTCCAGACCGCGTCGCGCTTGTCGAGCGGCGCGTAGCCGGCGACGTACGCGTAGACGACCTCGCCCTTCCCGCCGGTGTCGCCGACCAGCTTGTCGGTGATGTCCTTCGCGATCGTCGCGTCGGACTGGTCGATCGTGGTGACGTCCGTGCTGCCCGTGTCGACGTCGAACGACACGATCGGGATCTTCGCGTCGATCGCGGCGGCGACCGGCGCCTTCAGGGAGTCGGTGAAGCCGTGGTCGACGATGATCGCACCCGGCTTCGTGGCGGTGGCCTGCTGCACGGCGAGCGCCTGCTTCGCGTTGTCGCCGTCCGCGTCGTAGACCTTGAGGCTGACGCCCAGCGTCTTCGCCTCCGCGTTCGCGCCGGAGAGCCACTGCTCGTAGTAGTCGCCGGTGCCCAGCTGGCGGACCAGGGCGATGGACACCGACTTCGTGCTGCCGGAGGCGCCGGAGGCGTCGGACCCCGCCGCGGTGCCGGAGCACGCGGTCAGGGCGAGCGCCGCGGATGCGACGAGGGCGAGCGCCGCCGGGAGGCGGAGGGTGCGCGGGGTCATGGAGGCTCCGTTCCGTTCGGGTCGTGCTGTGAGGCGGTGCGGCCTCGACCCGGATGGGCACGCTAACGAGCGCGGCGGCGGCGGCGCACGGCGGGCCGACACACAACGCAACGTGGGCGCGGATCAGCCCGCGACGAGGGCGAGCACCCGGTCCGCGACGTCGCCGGACGGGTGGCTGAACGGCAGGGTGCCGCCGGGCTCGTCCGCGCCGAGCGGCTCGAGCGTCGCCAGCTGGGAGTCGAGCAGCGACGACGGCATGAAGTGGCCCCGCCGCAGCTGCATCCGCCGCTCCAGCTCGTCCCGGTCGACCTCGAGCAGCACGAACCGCGCCTCCGGCTCGCCCGCGAGGATCCGGAGGCGGTACGCGCGCTTCAGGGCGGAGCAGGCCATCACCGGGGTGCGGCCGGCGTCGTGCTCCTGCGCCATCCGGCGGCCGACGGCGTCGAGCCACGGCGCGCGGTCCTCGTCGGTGAGCGGGTGGCCGGCCGCCATCTTGGCCACGTTCGCGGCGGGGTGCAGGTCGTCGGCGTCGAGGTAGACGCCGCCGTCGATGCGCGCGGCGACCGCCTCCGCGACCGTGGACTTCCCGGACCCGGACACCCCCATGATCACCAGCGGCGGCGTCGGCATCCGCGCATTCTTCCTCGTTACGGCCGGATCTCCGACGCGCCGCACTGCTCGCGCCGCCCTCCGGCGTGTCGGCGGATCGAGCCTGAACCTCAGTAGAACTCGCGGGTGTTGACCGGGTTGATCAGGGGCTCGCCGTCGAGGAAGCGGGTCGCGTTGCGGGCGAAGAGGTCGGCGATCAGGTCGTCCTCGCGGTCGCTGAGCGCCGCCGTGTGCGGGCTGAGCAGCACGTTCGGCAGGTCCCACAGCGGCGAGTCGGCGGGCAGCGGCTCCGGGTCCGTGACGTCGAGCGCGGCGAAGCCGACCGTGCCGTCGCGGAGGCGCTCGATCAGCGCCTCCTGGTCGATCACGGTGCCGCGGCCGACGTTCGCGACGACGAGGCCGGGCTTGACGGCCGCGAGCACCTCCGCGCTCACCAGGTGCCGCGTCTCGTCCGTGCCCGGCAGCGTGACGACGACGCCGTCGTACTCCCTCACCCGCGCGGCGAGGTCCCTCGGGTGCACGACCTCCTCGACCCCGTCCACCTCCACGGCCCGGCGGCTCGTCCCGCTGACGTGGACGCCCTGCCCCGCGAGCCGCTCGGCGACGAGGCGGCCGATCGAGCCGAGGCCGACGACCAGCACCCGGCTGCCCTCGAGCCGGCGCATCATCCAGCGGTCCTGCGCCCAGTCGTGCGCGCGCTGCGCCTCCTGCAGCCGCGGCAGCGTCTTGAAGCCGGCGAGCAGGCCGAACACGCACCACTCCGCGAGCGGCACCGCGTGCACGCCCGCCGTCGTCGTGAAGCGGACCCGCCCGAGCTCCTCGTCGGTCAGGCGCGCGCCTCTGACCTGCGCGCCGCCGCCGGCCGGCATCAGCTGCACCCACTCGAGCGCGGGGTTGGCGCGCAGCGTGCGGGCGAGCTGCGTGGGCTGCTCCCCCGGGATGCCGTACAGCACCTGCGCGGAGTCGACGAGGTCCTGGAACCGCCGCTCGTCCGCCGGGGAGCGCTCGAACGACGGGTCGCCGCCGTGGTCACCCGGGTGCTGCTGGGGCGGGAGGAGGTCCTGCGGCACGACGAGGTCGAGGCGCGGCTCGGCAGCGCGGATCCGGTCAGCGAGGTGCTCGGGCAGGGGCGTCGCGGCCACCGCGCGCAGGCGTCGATCGGTCATCCCTCGAGCGTAGGAGGGCGGTCTGAGCGAGCCGATCACGGGCGGGAGGGGGACGACGGCGAGGCCGGTCCCCGGGCAGGTGTGTCGCAGGACTGCGACACACCTGCCCGCCGGCGCGTCCGGGTCGCCCGTACAGTCGGGATCCGATCATCGTGGCGAGAGCGGACGGAGCGACCGTGGCGCGGCTGCTGGGGATGCTGATCTGCGTCGCCCTCGCCCTGACCGGCTGCACGATCGCCGTCTCCGACCCGGGTCGCACCACCGCGGCCGGCACGCCGAGCACGACGGACCGATCATCGGCCTCGGCGCTGCCGACCGTGCCGCGGTACAACCTCGCCGGCGTGCCGGAGGTCTTCCCGATGGTCCCCGGCTCGATCGCGCGGGTCTACCGCGACAACACGACCTACGCGATCTCCGGATCGATCCGCGTGCGCGACCCCGGGGCGGCGTACCGCTTCTGGGTGCAGCGGCTGCCGCTGGCAGGGTACCGCGTCCACGCTGCGGACTTCCTCGACGGGTACGGCCAGATCCGCGTCTCGGGGCACGGCTGCGACCAGGTGGCCGGCAGCTCGACGGTGCGCCTGACCTTCACCGGGACGAACGACGTGCACTACACCTGCACCTCGTGACCGCGGGAACGGGACCGGTGCGCGAGCCGCCAGCGGTGCTGCTCGCGGACGACGACGCGGCCGTGCGCGAGTCGCTCGGCGCCCACCTGCAGCGCAGCGGGTTCCGGGTCCGCACGAGCCGGGACGGCCTGGAGGCGCTGGCGGCGTTCGCGGAGGACCGGCCCGACGTCGTCGTGCTCGACGTCGCCATGCCGAGGCTCGACGGCCGGGCGGTGCTGCGCCGGCTCCGTGCCGAGCACGGCTGGGTCCCGGTCATCCTCCTCACCCGGCTCGGCGCCGCCGCCGACCGCGCGGTGGCGCTGGACGAGGGCGCCGACGACTACCTCAACAAGCCGTTCGAGCCCGTCGAGCTGGTGGCCAGGATCCGCGCCGTCCTGCGGCGCCCGGCCGGTCGGCCGGCGATCGGCGCCGCATCGCTCGTCGCGGGCGACCTCCGGCTCGACCGGATCGGCAGGCGGGTCCACCTCCGCGGGAGGGAGCTCGTGCTGACCCCGCGCGCGGTGCTGCTGCTCGAGTACCTCGCGCTGCGTGCGGGCGAGCTGCAGACCCGGGACGCGCTGCTCGAGGTGCTGTGGGGCTTCCAGCATCCGATCGGCACCCGCGCGGTCGACAACCGCATCGCGGAGCTGCGGCGAGCGCTCGGGGACGACCCGGGGCGGCCGCGCTGGATCGAGACGGTCACCGGGCAGGGCTACCGGTTCGTCCCGGAGGTCGATCAGCGGTGAGCCGCCGCCGCGCAGCCGCCCTGCTCGCGCCCGCCGCCGTCGCGGTCGGCGCGGCGGGCCTCCTGCTCGTCGCCGCGCCGATGCTGACCGTCACCGTCTCCTTCACCGCGGTCGCCGCCGCGCTGGTCGTGGCCGCCCTCGCCGCCGTCGTCGCCGTCCTGCTCCTCGAGGCCGCTCGACGGCGGGCGTCGCGCGAGCAGGAGCTGGAGGCGCGGCTGCACCGGAAGGCGGCCGACTCGCATCGGCGCTTCGTCGCGCGGCTCGATCACGAGCTGAAGAACCCGTTGACGGCCCTGCTGTCCGCGCTCGCCGCCGACGATCCCACGGGGTCGCGGCGCGCTCGGGCGCAGGCGGACCGGATCCGGCGCCTGCTCGCGGACCTCCGGCGGATCGCGGACGTCGAGGCCGCGCCGCTGGACCGGGTCACCGTGCTGGTCGAGCCGCTGCTGCGCGACGCCGTCGAGCTCGTCCTCGCAGAGACAGGCGCCGCACGGCAGGTCCGGATCGACGTGCCGACCGCTCCCTGGCCGCCCGCCCTCGAGGGCGATCCCGACCTGCTCCTCATCGCCGTCTACAACGTCGTCGCGAACGCGGTGAAGTACACGGACCCGGACGACGTGATCGAGGTCCGAGCCCGCGAGGCACGCGGCGCGACCGCGATGGTCGCGATCGAGATCGCCGACACCGGCCCCGGGATCGGCGCCGACGACCAGGGGATCGTGTGGGAGGAGCTGGAGCGCGGCCACCCTCCCGCCGACGTCCCCGGCAGCGGCATCGGTCTGGCGCTCACCCGGGTGATCGTCGACCGGCACGGCGGGCGCTGCGAGCTGACGAGCCGCGTGGGGCAGGGCACCTCCGTCGTGCTGGAGGTGCCCGCAGCCCGGGCGGCCGGATGACGGCTCATCACTCGAGGACCGCGTCGATCCCGGCCGCCTTCCCTCCGGATCGGACCGACACGGTCGGCGACGTCGCCCGGGTCCGCGCGTCGCCGTACCACTCGGGGTGCACGTCGTCGGTGCGGCCGTCGGGCCCGTACGCGGCGAAGCGCACCTTGTAGTCGCCCGCCTCCACGAACAGGTGGAAGTGCCCCGCCGCGTCCGGCCGAGCGGTGTTGACGCCGGCACCGCGGACACGCCGCCCCGTCGCCGCGTCGTACAGCTTGACGATGCTCCGCACGGAGGTGTTCCCGTCGGCGATCGTGACGGTGCCCGCGATCTCGCCGGTCGCCTCGAGCCGGCGATCCACGCGGTAGGTGCTTCCGCCTCTGGCGGTGAACGCCGCCTTCGTCGCCTCGAGGAAGCGATCGCGGCTGTCGGTGAAGCGCATGAAGATCCCCGCACCGCCCGCCACGTGCAGGGCGTAGCGCCCGGTCGAGCCCGTCCTGACGACGTCGGAGCGGTCCGGATCAGCGCCCGGTGCGTTCGGATCCTCGCCCCGGCCGGCGTACACGGTGATCCCGGCCAGCGGCTTCCCATCGAGCGAGCGGACGTGGCCCGTGATGGTCGCCACCGGCATCGGCTGCGGCGTCGCGGCGAGCGCGGGGCCGGCGGCGACCAGCGCTCCCCCGACCAGCGCGATCACTGCGACGCCGATCACGGTCGTCCTCGGCTTCGTTCTCATGCCCTGCTCTCCCTCCGCCACGGGTCACAGCACGCGGCGGATTCGCAGAGTAGGGCGGTCGATCCCTCCTGCCGAAGCGATCTCGCCGGGTGTGCCAGCACTGCGACACGGCCCGGCCCGCGCCCGGCCTCCGCCTCCGGTCGGAGAGCGCGCATGCCCCGGCGATACGCTCGGCAGCGGCATTCGACGTGAGGAGAACACGTGAGCGAGCAGCCGGTCGGGGTCGCCGACATCGGGGTCGTCGGGATGGCGGTCATGGGGTCGAACCTGGCGAGGAACCTCGCCCACCACGGCAACGTGACGGCCGTCTACAACCGCACCGACGCGAAGACGGACGACCTCATCCGCGACCACGGCTCCGAGGGCGAGTTCGTGCCCAGCCACGACATCGACGACTTCGTCGCGAGCCTGAAGAAGCCGCGCGTGGCGATCATCATGGTCCAGGCGGGCCGCGGCACCGACGCCGTGATCGACCAGCTGGCGGACCGGTTCGAACCGGGCGACATCATCGTCGACGGCGGCAACGCGAACTTCCTCGACACCATCCGCCGCGAGCAGGACCTGCGGGCCCGGAACCTCAACTTCGCCGGCACCGGCATATCCGGCGGCGAGGAGGGCGCGCTGAACGGCCCGTCGATCATGCCGGGCGGCTCCGACGACGCGTGGACGCGGCTGAAGCCGATCCTGGAGTCGATCGCCGCGGAGGCGGAGGGCGAGCCCTGCGTCAC
>NZ_CAXTOQ010000078.1:0-15274 GCF_964245895.1 uncultured Amnibacterium sp. | reverse complement strand
GGACGGCGTCCACCGAGCCGGTCGTCATCCTGAGCAGGTCCGGCAGGGATCGGCCGATCGCGGCCGCCGTCGCGGACTCGTCGCCGGAGGAGGACGGGATCCATGTCCCGGCCGCCGTGAGCACGGCCGCGGCGAGACCCGCCAGCAGCGGCTCCACCACGGGCCTCGGCAAGGTTCGGGTCGCCACGACCGGGGACACGCGCATCGTCTGGGTGGTCATCGCAGGAACCTCTCGAAGTCGGAGGACATCGTCACCTCCCGCCCCCCGATCGGGGGCGAGAAACGCCGGAGGGTCGCCGCGGGCGCGCGCAGCGGCGCCGCCGGAGGGAAGCCCGGGGCGGCGTCGGTACCGTGAGGGCGTGACCCTCCGGCACGACCGCACCCTGCAGACCACCACGACGCCGATCCCCGGCCTGGTCCTGGTGGACCTGCCCGTCCCCGGCGACGGCCGGGGCTGGTTCAAGGAGAACTGGCAGCGCGAGAAGCTGCTCGCGCTCGGGCTGCCCGACCTCGGGCCGGTGCAGAACAACATCTCGTTCAACGACGCGGCGGGCACCACCCGCGGGATCCACGCCGAGCCGTGGGACAAGTACGTGTCGGTCGCGACGGGACGCATCTTCGGCGCCTGGGTCGACCTGCGCCACGGGCCGACGTTCGGCGCGGTCTTCACCGCCGAGCTGGACGCCTCGCAGGCGATCCTGGTCCCCCGGGGCGTCGGCAACAGCTACCAGACCCTCGAACCCGGCACCGCGTACGCCTATCTGGTCAACGACCACTGGTCGCCGGACGCGGCCTACACGTTCCTCAACCTGGCGGACGAGACGGCGGCGATCGACTGGCCGATCCCGCTCGAGGAGGCCGAGATCTCCGCGAAGGACCTCGCGCACCCCCGCCTCGCGGACGTCGTGCCGATGCGCGGGCGCCGGACCCTGGTGCTGGGCGGCGACGGGCAGCTCGGCCGGGCGCTGCGCGCCGTGCTGCCCGACGCGGAGTTCACGACTCGCGCGGACCTCGACCTCGCCCGACCCGGCTCCTGGCCGCCCCGGCGCTGGCGGGACTACGCCGCCATCGTCAACGCCGCTGCGTACACCGCCGTGGATGCGGCCGAGACGCCGGAGGGACGGCGGGACGCCTGGGCCGTCAACGTCACCGGGGTCGCCGAGCTCGCCCGCGTCGCGACCGCGAACCGGATCACGCTCGTGCACGTCTCCAGCGACTACGTGTTCGACGGCACCGTCGACGAGCACCGCGAGGACGAGCCCGCCAGCCCGCTGGGCGTGTACGGGCAGACCAAGGCCGCCGGCGACGCGATCGTCGGCACCGTCCCCGACCACTACGTCGTGCGCACCAGCTGGGTCATCGGCGACGGCGGCAACTTCGTGCGGACCATGGCGTCCCTGGCCGAGCGCGGCGTCGACCCGGCCGTCGTCGACGACCAGGTCGGCCGGCTGACGTTCGCGACCGAGATCGCGCGCGCCATCGCCCACCTGCTCGCCGTCCGGCCCGCCCCCGGGACGTACAACGTCTCGAACGACGGCGACCCGGTCAGCTGGGCGGACGTCGCGCGGCAGGTCTTCGCCGCGACCGGGCACGACCCGGCTCGCGTCACCGGCACGACCACCGCGGCGTACTTCGCGGGGAGGGCCGGCATCGCACCGCGTCCCCTCCGGTCGACGCTCGACCTCGCGAGGATCCGCGCGACCGGGTTCGAGCCGCAGCAGCAGGACGCGGCGCTCGTGCGCTACCTGACGTCCTGACCCCGCGCTCACGGGTCCCCGACCGCCGCGCACGGATAATCGATGCCCATGAGCCTCCTGAGACGAGTCGTCCGGCCGCATCGGGAGAGCGCGGAGATGGTCTCGCTGAGCGTCGTGGCGAAGGTGCCGGTGCACGCCGCCCGCGTCGCCCTGCTGCGGGGGTGGGGCGCGCAGATCGCCCCGACGGCGACGCTGTACCACGGCTTCCAGGTGCGGTCCGCCGGCAACCTGCGGATCGGCGAGCGCACCTCCGTCGGCGAGAACGCGATCCTCGACGCCCGCGGCGGCCTCACGATCGGCTCGGACGTGAACCTGTCGACGGCCGTCAACATCTGGTCCGCGCAGCACGGCTGGAACGACCCGGACTTCGCGTACGAGTGGGCTCCGGTGACCATCGGCGACCGCGCGTGGATCAGCACCCGCGTCACGGTCCTGCCCGGCGTGACCATCGGCGAGGGCGCCGTCGTCGCTGCCGGCGCGGTCGTCGCGAAGGACGTGGAGCCGTTCACGCTCGTCGGCGGGGTGCCCGCGAAGCGCATCGCCGACCGCCGCAGGGACCTGCGGTACGAGCTGGCCCCGGCGGCGAGCAAGCTGCGCTTCTGGTAGAGCCGGCCGCTCAGGCCCCGGTCGCGGTGTGGCCGAGCCCCTCGGCGAGCGACCGGATCTCGCTCTGCAGGTCCGCCGGCACGACGACGACGGGCCAGGAGGCGTCGTCGTCCTCCTCCACGAGGCGCAGCAGCCGCAGGTCGCCGGAGGCGAGCGCCCCGTCCGCCGCGCGCATCGCCTCGACGAGGTCGTCGGTGTCCGTCGCCGCGTCCAGGTCGGGCTGCAGCGCGTAGACGCGGGGCAGCTGCACGAGCGCGTCGGTCAGCTCCATCCCGGTGTCGTCCGACTGCAGGTACGCCAGCGCTCCCGCGTCGTCGAGCCCGTCGAGCAGCGCCTCCCACGGGTCGTCGCCCTGCGCGAGCGCCTCCTCGACCGCCTCCCAGACGGCCTCGTCGTCGTCGAGCAGCGCGCACAGCCGCTGCCAGTCCTGTCCGCGATCCACACGACGATCCTGCCCCACCGCACCGCTCGGTACCCTGGTGGCGCGCGTCTCGCCGGGGCGCGCTCGCCCGACCTGCCGCGCGCATCCGCGCCGGTTCGACTGGAGCCGTGTGTCCGATCCGTACGCGTCCCGCACCGTGCAGACGGAGTACCTCTCCATCGACGACGTGGTGCAGATCGTGGAGATGTTCAGCGAGTCCCCGCTGCGGGAGGCCGTGCGGGACCTCGGCCTGCTGATCGGCGCCGTCGACCGTCCGTCGTTGAAGTACCGCGGGATGGACGTCTACACGCCGCTCGCGATGAAGGCCGCGGCGCTGATGGAGAGCCTGGCGCGGAACAACGCGCTGTTCGACGGCAACAAGCGCCTCGCCTGGCTCGCGACGAACGTGTTCCTCGAGCTGAACGGCAGGACGGTGCACTTCAGCGACAACGAGATCTTCTCGCTGCTGCGGGAGGTGCAGCAGGGCTACCTGGCGACGAACGAGCTGGCCCACCGCCTCCACGCGCGCATCGGGCCCAGCCAGAGCTGAGCCCGGCCGCGAGGCCCGCCGGTCCACCTCGCACCGAGCGGCTCGCCGACCGCATCCGCGCGCCCGTCGAACGCTGCCGGCGCCGGAGCCGGAGCCGGCCTCCCTCTGCCGACACGCGATCACGCAATGGGCGGAAACGCCGGTCCGCCCCCCGAACATGGGTCATGTGACGACCAACGCCAACCCGATGCGCCCGGCGACCGACCTTCGAGCACTTCGGGAGTCGCTGCCGGCGTGGCGGGACGCCGCCGGTCGCGCTCTGATGACGCTTCGCACCGTCTCGTGGGCGGAGGTGGCGCTCGTCGCGGTCGTCCTGCTGTCCCTCATCGCGGCACGGAACGCGCTGCTGCCCTGGGAGACCAACGACTTCGTCTACTGCCTCGAGCCGTGGACGGCGTACCTCGCGCAGCACGGGTTCTCGGGGCTCGGGGACTCCTTCGCGAACTACAACATGCCGTACCTCTACCTGCTGTACGTCGGAACCCTGACTCCGTTCGATGCGCTCACCTGGGTGAAGCTGGTCGGGTTGGTCTCGGACCTGGCGCTCGCGGTCGGCTGCATGACGCTGATCCGCAGGTTCGGCGCCGGAAGGACGGGCGCGCTGCTGGTCGGCGGTCTCGTCCTGCTGCTCCCCGAGGTGCTGCTGAACTCGGCGGCGTGGGGGCAAGCCGACTCCACCTACGGCGCGCTCGTCGTGTGGACGATCGTGGCAGCGATGGCGAACCGGGAGGTCGTCACCTGGGCGATCCTGGGGCTGGCGCTGTCCTTCAAGCTGCAGGCGGCGTTCGTGCTCCCCCTGATCGTGGTCGTGCATCTTGCGAGCCGCTGGAAGCTGCGAAGCGCTCTCGTCGCCGCCATCGTCGTGATCGCCGCGGACGTCCCGGCCCTCATCGCAGGGCGCAGCCCGATCTCCCTCGCGTCGATCTACCTCGACCAGGCCAACACGCCGGCGGACCTGACCATGAACGCGCCGAGCCTGTACGCGCTGTTCCCCGAGTCCCACCACGACCTCATCAAATCCGCAGGGCTGTACTTCGCGATCGCCGTGATGTCGGTGCTCACGGCCCTGGTCCTGAGAGCGTCCCGCCGCTACGGACTCTCCATGCAGGGAGCGCTGCTGTTCGCGACGTCCTTGACGCTGCTCGCGCCCTGGGTGCTGCCGCTGATGCACGAGCGGTACTTCTTCGTCGGTAACGTCCTGCTGTTCCTCTGCGCCTTCCTGCGCCGACGGCTCGTGGCCTACGCCCTCGCCGCACAGCTGATCGCCCTGCTCGCCTACGTGCCTTTCCTCTTCAAGGCCGATCCCGTGCTCTCGCTCGGCGTCACGGCGATCGCCGAAGGCGTCATCATCGCCTTCGTGCTGCGGGAGCTGTTCCGCGAGACGGGCGCGCTGCGAGGCCTCGCGCCGATCAGCGGCATCGGCCGGATGATCGCACCGCCTTCGGGGACGACGATGTCGCACACGGAGGGGCCGAGGACGCGGTCGCTTCGCGGCGCCGAGCAGGGCTGAGCCCGGCCGCTACCCGCCCAGGCGGCGGCGGACCGCGTTGATGATCCGGATCGCCCCGGTCGCGGGCGGCGGAGGCGGCGGTGCGACTCCCGCCTTCGGCACGAGCGTCAGCACGCCGTCGGCGACGGACGCCCTCCTCGCGCCGAGGAACGGGCCGTCGCCGAGGCGGAGCCCCAGCGTCCACGCCCCGTCCGGCAGAGGCGGCCCGGCTTCGAGGTCGAGCACCGCGCCGGCCGCGTCGGCACGGAACCGGCCGTGCAGCACGACCTCCTCCGCGCCGTCGGCGGGGAGGAGCCGGGCGGCGGCGGGCAGGTCCGCCGCATCGGACACACGGATGCGGGGCAGCGGGAGCCGCAGCGCGCTCCGGTCGCCCTGCACGGGGCCGTTCGGCGCGCCGCCGTCGGCGAGCACGTTCCGCAGGGTAGCGGAGGAGTCGAGCGCGAGGGTGCCCTTCCTGGACCCGTACGCGACGACCGTGCCGCCCGCCGGCACGGCGGGCGCCGCCGTCCCGGTGAACCGCACGGCGCTCGCGCGCTCCGCGCCGTCCCACGCCAAGGTGGCGACGAGGTCGTGCACGCCGACCGCCATCGGGCGCCCGAGGGCGAGCGTCGCCGGGTCGAGCACGGCGGTGGCCGAGACGCCCAGCTCGACGCGGCCGTCCTCGAGATCGATCCAGCGCGCCTCCTGCTCGACCGGCAGCCGCCACGTCACCGCGGCCGCCCGGTCGCGCACGGCGAGCGAGAGGTCGACGAGCGGCAGGGTGTCGGTCATGTCGACGACGTCGTCCGGCAGCGCCTGCCGCAGCTCGGCCGGCAGGTCCCGCAGCAGCCGGTCGCCCTGCCGGACCAGGCCGACCGGCTCCCCCGCCTTCGTCTGCCACGCCGCCTCGAGCGTCAGGTGCAGCCGCCCGTCCCGCCACTCCATCCGCGTCGCGGTCACCCGGGAGCGCGTGTCCCCGTCGACCGCCCACAGCGCTGCGAGCAGGTCGGGCCGGTCCGCGCGCAGCAGCACCGACCGGGCGCGCACCTGCCTGCCGAGCAGCGGCTCCCACGCCTCGGGCAGGTAGCGCGCCTGGATCGCGCGGGCGCGCCGCATCGCCATGGCGGTCTCCGCCGCGTCGGCCCGCTGCAGCGCCTTGCTGAGCCGCAGCAGCACCCGGCCGCGCAGCTGGTGCAGCAGCGCGGAGCCCCGCGCCTCCGCGTGCTCCGGGCCGTCGAGGGTGCGGTCGATGAACGCGAGCAGCTCGTCGAGCCGGTCCCAGAACTCCTCGTCCCGCGGGCCGTAGGTGCGGGAGTTGTTGGAGGCGCTCGCATGCCACAGGTAGACGGGTGTGTCCGCGAGCACGGCGACGCGCTCCGCGTGCCGCCAGGCCGCCACGTTGACGTAGATGTCCTCCCACAGCTGCCGGCGCCCCTCCGGGAAGCGGATGCCGTGCTGCTGCAGGAAGGCGCGGCGGTACAGCTTGTGGGGCACCATCGGCAGCAGCCGGTCGATGCCGCCGTCGACGACGGCGTTCGGGACGTTGCCGTCCTTCAGCGCCGGCATGCACCACCAGGCGTCGGAGGTCTTCGACTCCTTGGGGCTCAGCACGTCCGCTCGGGTCTCCGCGGCGTACTCCGCCATCCGGCGCAGCGCGTCCGGGTACAGCGAGTCGTCGTGGTCCATGAAGAAGACGTGCTCGCCGCGGGCGATCCCGGTCGCCACGTTGCGCGGCCGGCTCGGCCAGCCGGAGTTCTCGATCCGCTCGACCCGCATGTTCGCCCGGGTCGCCGCGAGGGCGGTGAGCCGCTCGAACGTGTCGTCCGGCGAGCCGTCGTCGATGACGATCGTCTCGAACTCGTCCTGCGGCAGGGTCTGCGCATCGAGGGAGTCGATCACCCGGTCGAAGGCCGCGCCGGGCGCGTACGCCGCGATCACGACCGAGATCCGGAGGGAGGGGGACATGGGGCTCCTGAGCGTGCTGGCCGGACCGCCGAGGCCGACCCGAAAGGGTACTCGGACGCATCCGGAGGAAGTTCCAAGACGACCCGCTCCGTCCAGGTCGTGTTCATGCGGAGCACGCCGGGGCCCGGGACGACGTCGGTACGGGGGCCCCGGTTAGGCTTCGCGCCATGGCTACGCAGGAGCAGCGCTTGAGGACGGTCGCGGTGATCCTGGCGGGCGGCGTCGGCGTGCGAGCGGGGCTCGGCATGCCGAAGCAGCTCGCCCGCATCGCGGGCAAGCCGATCATCGAGCACACCATCGCCGCGGTCGACGCCGCCGGCTGCATCGACGAGATCCTCGTGATGATGGAGCCGAACCACATGCACGCCGTCGAGGACCTGATCGCCTCCGGGCGGTACCCGAAGCTGCGCAGCGTGCACCCCGGCGGCGCCACCCGCAACGACACCACCCGGCTCGCCCTCGCGCAGCTGGGCGAGGGCGAGTGCAAGGTGCTCTTCCACGACGCGGTGCGGCCGTTCGTGGACGAGCGGATCCTGCAGGACTGCGTGGAGGCGCTCGACCACTACGGCGCGGTCGACGTGGCGATCCCCTCCGCGGACACGATCATCCAGATCAACACCGAGACGAACGTGCTGGTCGACGTGCCGCCGCGCGCCCTCCTCCGCCGCGGCCAGACGCCGCAGGCGTTCCTCGCCTCCGCGATCCGGAAGGCCTACGACCGGGCCGGCCGGGACAAGAACTTCGTCGCCACCGACGACTGCACCGTCGTGCTGAAGTACACGCCCGACGTGCCGATCGCGGTCGTCGCCGGCTCCGACGAGAACATGAAGATCACCGAGTCGATCGACGTGTTCATCGCGGACAAGCTGTTCCAGCTGAAGACCGCGGAGGCGGAGGGCCTGTCCTCGAGCGAGCGGGAGGCCGCGCTGACCGGCAAGACCGTCGTCGTGTTCGGCGGGAGCGAGGGCATCGGCGCCGCGATCGCCGACGCGGCGCAGCGGTTCGGCGCCGCGGTGTTCTCGTACTCCCGCTCCTCCACCGGCACCGACATCCGCAAGCGCAAGCGCGTGCGGGCCGCGCTGGAGGAGGCGAAGCGCGAGAGCGGCCGCATCGACTACGTGGTGAACTCGGCCGGGATCCTCGAGATGGGCGGCCTGGAGACGTTCAGCCACGAGGCCGTGAAGAAGACCATCCAGGTCAACCTGCTGGGGCCGATCATCATCGCCCAGGAGGCGCTGCCGCACCTCAAGGAGACCAAGGGGCAGCTGCTCTACTTCACCTCCTCCTCCTACACGCGCGGCCGCGCGAACTACGGCATGTACTCGGCGACGAAGGCCGCGACGGTGAACCTCACGCAGTCGCTCTCGGAGGAGTGGGCCGAGGCCGGCGTGCGGGTGAACTGCATCAACCCGGAGCGCACGGCGACGGGGATGCGGACGAAGGCGTTCGGCGAGGAGCCCGCCGGCACCCTGCTGGCGGCGGAGACCGTCGCGATGGCCTCCATCGACACCCTCCTCTCCCCCGTGACGGGCCAGATCGTGGACGTCCGGCGCCGCGACGCCGCCCCGCAGCCCGCCTGAGGGGCCTCCTGAGCCGCTGAGGGACAGTTGCCCGGCGCTGGGCAGCAGCAACTGTCCCTCAGCGGCGCAACTAGGAGGTGGGGCGCGCGAAGGCGCGGCGGCGGCGCTGCGCCGCGATCGCCTCGTCGACCGCGCTGCGGAAGCGGGCCTGGAAGTCGCCGACGGAGTCGAGGCGCCGGCCGAGCGCCAGGCGGTCCGCCGCGTGCACGTCCGCGCCGAGCGCGTCGTCCAGCGCCGCGAAGACGTCCTTCGGCAGGTCGCGGAGCAGGGTGCCCGCGACCGTGGAGGGGAAGTCCTCCGCCATCGCCGCGTCGTCGAGGCCGCCGACGGCCGGCACCGCGAACGGCACGTCCGCCCGGACCGCCTCGGCGAGGGCGGTCGAGACGTCGACGACCGCGAACGACGCCGACGCGAGCGCCTCCGCGAGGCGGCTCGGCGGCCAGGCCGCATGATCGGCGCCGGCCGCGGCGATGCGCTGCCGCAGGCGCGCCTCCGCGACCGCGAACGCCGGGACGCGCGCGCCGGTCGGTGCCGCGGGCACGAAGATCGTCCGCACGTCCTGCCGGGCCAGCAGCGCCTCCAGGATCCGCGGCCCCTTCGCCACCAGGGACGACAGGTCGACCGCCTCCACGACGTTCTCCCACGTCGGCGCGTACACCGCGGTCGGGCGCCGGGAGGCGGGAGGGGAGGCGGGGCGCGGCGGCCGCACCGGGCCGATCTCCTTCAGCTTCGACGCGGGCACGCCGCTCACCGGGTACGCGTACCGCTCGCGACCGAGCGCGCCCGCGACCCAGACCTCGTCGTACATGCGCGCGATGGGGCTCCTCGACTCCGGCTCGTCGGAGTCGCCGTGCCCGACGAGCACGTCGTAGATGCCCGGCACCCGTAGCAGGTGGTTGTTGATGTTGGTGGAGTCGCTGGTGAACAGCGCGAGGTCGACCGTGCCGACCATGAACAGCTCGACGTCCTGGCTGCGCGGCGCCCAGACGACCGGGATGCCGCACCCCTTCAGCGCGTCGAGGTGGATGCCCTCGCGGACCACGATCAGCGCCGGCCGCTCGAGCGCGCGCAGCGGACCGACCCACAGCAGCACCTGCTCCGCGGTCCCGGGCCGCCCAGCGTGGTGCAGGACCACCTCCGGGGCACCGCGCTCGATGGCGGCGCGCACCGCCTCCCGCACGGCCTCGTCCGGCCGGTCCAGCACCAGGTACTGCACGACGCGGGCGCCCAGGAACACGAGCACGATCCCGATCACGAGCCACTGCGCCGCGATCGCCGCGCCGAACCGGTCCGTGACCGAGCCGATCGCGTACCCGAGCGGGATCAGCAGCCCCAGCAGCGCGAACGGCAGGTCCAGCTCCGGCACCGGCGGGTAGCTGCGCGGCTCTGGGATGCCCGCGACGTCGAGGTTGCGCCAGCTGACGGGCCCGCCGCCGCGGCGCCAGTGGAGGCGGCGCGCGAAGATCCCGGCCAGGTCGCGGCCCGCGGCCAGCAGCAGCACCGCGACCACCGCGAGCGCCACGATCCCGCCGGCGTCGGGCAGCAGCCGCGCGGCCAGCAGCGCCGTCAGCACGTCGAGGGAGAGCACCCGGAACCGGATGCCCAGGCCCGTGTTCAGCGCCTCCGGCAGCAGGTACGGGGCTCGGCGCGACAGCACCAGCTCCGCCACGACCGCGGCCGTCGCGGCCAGGAGGAACAGGATCGGCACCGGGATGACCGCGCCGACCAGCAGCAGCAGGTACGCGAGCCCTAGGCCGGCGGTGATCCCGGCACGCCGCAGCTGCCGCATCAGCGCCGCACCGTCCCGGCCAGGCGGGCGTCGGACCGGGCGACGAAGTCGTCGATCTCCCTGAGGAAGACGACCATCGGGTCGCCCTCGGGTCCGAGCAGGTGCATCGCCAGCGCCTCCCGCTGGGCGCGGCGCGGGTCGGCCCCCGCCGCATCCGCGAGCGCGGCCGGCAGCGCGGCGAGGTCGCTGCCCAGCAGCTCCGCCGCGGAGGCGGAGGGGAACAGGCGGCGGAACTCGAGGTCCGGGACGTCCCGCCGGTTCGACACCGCGTAGGGCTTGCGGGACGCGAGGAAGTCGGTGATGACGCTGGAGATGTCGCTGATCAGCAGGTCGGCGCGGTTGAACGCCTCGTACAGCGAGTTCGGCGAGGGCGCGACGACCTCGCTGCCGCCGCCGGCCTTGCGCACGAGGTCGTCGATCGCCTCCCGCGCCTTGCCCGCCTCCGGCAGCCGGTGGCCGGTGAGGGGATGCGGCTTGAACAGCACGTCCGCGCCCGCGTCGAGGCAGCCCTGCACGATCCGCTCCCCCAGCGCCGCGACGGAGGAGTAGTCGGCCTCGTCGAAGAAGCCCTCCCACGTCGGCGCGTACAGCACGGTGAGGCGGTGCCCGTCCATCGCCGCCTCCGGTGCCGCGCGGCGGATGTCGGCCAGCTGCGGCCTGCCGACGGGCCGCACGACGTTCAGGTCGATGCCCTCGTCGACGGCCGCGTACCGCTCGACCGCGGCCCGGCCGGCGACCCAGATCTCGTCGTACATGCGGTTCAGGGGGCTGAAGCTGCCGACCTTGTCGCTGTCGCCATGGCCGATGAAGCAGTGCATCGGCCCCGGGATGCGGATCATCTCGTTGTTCTTCACGACGTTCGTCGGGTACAGCACGACGCGGACCGACAGCGGGGTGACGGCGACGAGGTCGGTGACCGTCGGCACCACGATCGTCGGCTTCAGGATCGTCTCGACGCCGGCGAGGTGGGCCGGCTCGCGCAGCACGACCAGCACGGGGCGCTCGCAGGCGTTGATGACGGACGCCCAGACCCCGAGGGCGTAGGTGCCGTCCGCCGGCGAGGAGAAGTAGAGGACCACCTCCGGCGCGAGGTCCGCGACTGCCTGCGCGACCGACACGTCGCTGTCGCGCACGCGGTGGCCGCCCCGCGGGCCCCAGGCGCGCCAGGCCGTCCACAGGGTCCAGCCCGTGATCGCCAGCACGACGAGCGCGAGCAGCCACGGCAGCACGCCGACGCCGGCCGCGGCGAGCGCGAAGCCTCCCAGCACCAGCACCTCGGAGGCGGTCAGCAGGCGCAGCCCGTCGACCGGCAGGCGGTCCTGCACCGGGTCGGGCAGCTCGCCCGGCCCCTCCGTCTCCCCCGCCACCTGCAGGTGCCGCCAGGTGATGCCGGCCCGCTCGCGCTGGGTGCGGCGCACGCCGAGGGCCGTGTACGCGGTGAGCGCGAGGTGCAGCACCATGACCGCGATCAGCAGGAACGCGAGGTTCGCGAACACGCTGGTCGGCGGCGTCGCGGCGACCGCGGCGGCCACCGAGCCGTTGCGGACCAGGGACCGCTCCGGCCGGTCCAGCAGCACGCGGCGCACGAGCCGCCGCAGCCGGAGCGGGCGCTCCCCCCGCAGCACGTCGGCCGCGAGGCTCGGCACGGCGCCGAGGACCGCGATCCCCCACAGGCCCACGAGCAGCGCGACGACGGCCGCGACGACGACCACGCCGACCAGGGCCAGGTCGAGGACGTCGCTCGAGTCCTGACCGAACCGGACCGCCGCGATCGCTGGGCGGCGGCGGCTCACGGCGCGGTGCCCGCGAACCGCGGGGCGAGGCGGTTCTCGACCATCGAGATCGCGGAGCCGATCGCCATGTGCATGTCGAGGTACTGGTAGGTGCCGAGCCGGCCGCCGAAGAACACATCGGTCTCGTCCTGCATGAACTCGCGGTACCGCAGCAGGCGGTTGCGGTCCGCGGGCCGGTTGACCGGGTAGTACGGCTCGTCGCCCGGCTCGGCGAAGCGGGAGTACTCCCGCATGATCACCGTCGCGTCGGCCGGGCTCTGCCGCTCCGGGTGGAAGTGCTTGAACTCGTGGATCCGCGTGTAGGGCACGTCGAGGTCGGAGTAGTTCATCACCGGGGTGCCCTGGAAGTCCCCGACGGGCAGCACCTCCCGCTCGAAGTCGAGGGTGCGCCAGGAGAGGTCGCCCAGGCTCGAGTCGAAGTACCGGTCCACCGGGCCCGTGTAGACGATCGGGACGGACCCGACCGTCTTCGCCTTGCCGTAGGCGTCGGAGGTGAAGAAGTCGGTGCCGAGGTGCACCGTGATCCGCGGGTGGTCGGCCATGCGCTCGAGCAGCGCCGTGTAGCCGTCGACCGGCAGGCCCTCGTGGGTGTCGTCGAAGTACCGGTTGTCGTACGTGTACCGCACCGGGAGGCGGCTGATCACGTCGGCCGGCAGCTGCTTCGGGTCGGTCTGCCACTGCTTCGCGGTGTAGTCGCGGATGAACGCCTCGTACAGCGGGCGCCCGATCAGGCTGATCGCCTTGTCCTCCAGGTGCTCCGGAGGGGTCCCGCCCAGCTCCGCGGCCTGCTCCGCCACGAGCGCCCGCGCCTCCGCCGGCCCGTGCGCGGCACGGAAGAACTGGTTGATCGTGCCGAGGTTGATCGGCAGCGGGAACACCTCCCCGCGGTGCTTCGCGTAGACGCGGTGGACGTAGGAGGTGAACGCGGAGAAGCGGTTGACGTACGCCCAGACCCGCTCGTTGGAGGTGTGGAACAGGTGCGCCCCGTACCGGTGCACCTCGATCCCGGTGTCCGGGTCCCGCTCGCTGTACGCGTTGCCGCCGATGTGATCCCGGCGGTCGATCACCGTCACGTCCAGCCCGTACGCGTCGGCCATCCGCTCGGCCACCGTGAGCCCGAAGAACCCCGACCCGACCACCAGCAGATCCGTCATGCGCGTGTCCCCGTCATCGGGGGGCAAGCGTACCGGCGGCCGTCCTGCGTGCCGCCGATCCGCTGGGAGGTTTCGCGGATCCGGATCGTTCTGCCGACACGCCGCGTCCGCGGCCCCGCGCCCGGCGTGTCGCGCATTCCATCCGGATCCGCGAAAGGAATCCGGATCGGCGAGCTCAGGTCCCGGAGGCGCCGCGCTTGAAGCCGCGCTGGAGGAGCGCCCGGTACGCGACCTTGCGGATCGCCTCCGGGACGAGGCGGTAGCCGCCCCGCACGACGACGTTGCGGAGCATCTGCGCCGGGCTCGTGATGCCCGCCCGCCGCATCAGGCGCTGCAGCCGCAGCTCGGCGCCCAGCTGCTTCAGGCCGCCGCGGCGCTTGTACGCGCCCGCGCCGACCCGGTACTTCACGAGCGGCTCGGCGATGTTCTCCGCGCGCGCGCCGCTCGCGAGCATCCGCGCGAACAGCCAGTAGTCCTCCATCAGCCCGACCGGCACGTAGCCGCCAGCCGCCCGCACCGCGGTGCGGCGGTACACCACCGTCGGGTGGTTGAAGGGGTCGTGGAATCGCGCGTACCGGCGGATGTGCTCCTCGCCGGTCGGCGGGGTGCGCACGCCGATCGTCACGTCCTCGTCGTCGACGAACTCGTACAGGCCCGCGCCGACCAGGTCGAAGCCGGTGTCGAGCAGCGCCAGCTGCTTCGCGAACCGCTCGGGCAGCGCCACGTCGTCCGCGTCCATCCGCGCGACCACGTCGTGGGCGCACACCTCGAGCCCCTTCGTCAGCGCGTCGGCGAGGCCGAGGTTCTCGGGCAGCGGCAGGACCCGCGCCGGCACCGGCGACGTGGCGACCAGCTCGGCGAGCAGCGCCTCCAGCTCGGCGGGCACGGGGCCGTCCCGCACGATGACGGCCTCGGTCGGCCGCAGGGTCTGCTCGTCGACGGCGGACCGGAACGCGCGGACCAGCTGCGCCGGGTCGTCGCGGGCGTAGACGGGCAGCAGGAGGGAGAAGTCGGAGGTCACGCCGCTCGCCGAGCCGGCGCCTCCACCTTCACGACGGCCTCGGTGACGGGGCCGAGGTCGGACAGCGCGTCGGCGTTCAGCCGGGGCCGGCTGCCGAACCCCGCGACGAGCCCGCGGCGCAGCTGCGTGAACAGGAACCGCCGCTGCCGGGAGGCGCGGAAGGTGCGCACCCAGCGGCGCAGCGTGGAGCCGATGTAGACGGCCTTCTCCAGCGGGTTCAGGCCGCGGCTGAAGACCATCAGCCACACCTTGTTCCGCACCTCGAAGTAGAAGCGGGCGCCGGGGTCGGCGTCGGTGTTCGCGCGCGCCTTCGTCTTGTGCACGACGACGCTGCCCGGCACGTACAGCCCGCGGCCGCCGCGCAGCATGCGAGTGGAGAACTCGAAGTCGTCGTTCCAGATGAAGTAGTCCGCGATCGGCAGGCCCGCCTCCTTGACGCGCTTCGCGGAGACGAGCATCGAGACGAAGGAGAGCGAGCGCACCGGGGTCGCGCCGCGCTCGGCGGCCGCGCGCAGCTCCTCCTTCTTGGCGAAGGGGTTCCTGCGCGGGGTGTTCATGGGGTGGTCGCTGCCGTCGGTCCAGACGACGCGGCTGCCGGCGAGCACGACGTCGGGACGGTCGGTCGCCTCGAGCAGCTCGGCGAGCGCCGTCTCGGTCGGGATGGTGTCGTCGTCCATCACCCAGATCCAGTCCGGCTCGTGCCGCGCGATCGCGACCGCCATGCCGGTCGCGAAGCCGCCCGCGCCGCCCGTGTTGCGGCTCAGCTGCACCAGCTCGACCTCGGGCCAGAAGTCCTGCGCGACGGTCGCCGAGTCGTCGTCGGAGTGGTTGTCGACCACGACGACCGCGGTGAGCGGGGCGGACTGGGCGCGCAGCGCCGCGAGCGCCTCCAGCAGCAGCTCCTGGCGGTTGTAGGCGACGACGACGGCCACCACCGACGGCGCGCCCGGCCGGGCGTCGCCTCGTGGGGTCTCTGTGGGGGTCACCTGGCCCTCGCATCCGGGTCCTGCGTCGCCGCTCCGCACGGCTGCACGAGTGTAACCATGCCCTGGATCCCCGGGGCGCGCAGCCGTCGTGCCCGGTGAGTCGCCGCGCAGGGCCTCGACGGTCACCTCGAGCTCGCCTTCGCGCCGCCCTCGGCGGTCCAGC
>NZ_CAXTOQ010000077.1:0-15457 GCF_964245895.1 uncultured Amnibacterium sp. | reverse complement strand
GTGAGGCGGGCTCCGAAGTGGTCGCCGAGATGCGCGCCGTTGCCGATCAGCTGCTCGCGGAGGGTGCCGGTCGAGGGCTGGCCCGGGAGGCGGCCGCGGCGGCGCAGCTCCGGCACCACCCACCGCGCGAAGTCCTCGAGATCCGTCGGAGCGAAGATCGGCTCGAGCAGGAACCCGTCGAGATCCGTCTGCTCCATCAGGTCCTCCAGCTCGTCGGCGACCTCCGTCACCGAGCCCGTGACCTGGAACCCGCGGGTGCCGCGCCCCTTCAGCTGGTCCAGGATCTGCCGCACGGTCGGCGCCGGCGACCCGTCCTTCGGCAGGAAGCGGTCGATGTTGCTCTGCCCCAGCTGACCCACCGCGCCCCCGGCGGCGAGCTGCTCGAGCGAGCGGTCCGGGTCGAGCGACAGCAGGTCGATGCCGGTGTTGCCGGAGTAGAGGACGTTCACGACCTCGTCGGTCTGCAGCGCGTCGAACTCCGCGCGCTGGGCGACGGCCGCCTCGTGCGTCTCCCCCACCGTGACCGTGACGCCGACCATGATCCGGATCGACGCGGGATCGCGCCCCTCCGCGGCCGCCCGTGCGCGGATGTCGGCGACGTTCGCCGTCGTCGCGGCGACCGTGGTGCCCTGCACGAACACGCACTCCGCGTTGTGCGCAGCGTACGCACGCCCTCGGGCGGAGGTGCCGGCCTGGAACAGCACGGGCGTCCGCTGCGGGGACGGCGTCGTCGCGTACCAGCCGCTGGAGCGGTAGTGCTCCCCGGCGTACGCGATCTCGTGGACCTTGTCCGGGTCCGCGTAGCGGACCGCCTCCCGGTCCTCCTCCACGGCGTCGTCGTCCCACGCCGTCTGCCAGAACCGCAGCGCCAGCTCGAGGTACTCGTCCGCCTGGTCGTACCGGTCGTCGTGCTGCCGCATCTCGTCGTGCCCGAACAGCCGCGCGATCGCGTCCTGCGAGGACCCGGTCACGATGTTCCAGCCCACGCGACCCCCGGTCAGGTGATCGAGCGTTGAGAACGTGCGGGCCGTCTGCACCGGGTGGTCGAGCCCGGTGCCGGAGGTGAACACGAAGCCGAGCCGCTTCGTCTCGTACGCGAGCACCGGGATCAGGTAGCTGGGATCGATGCCCGGGAAGTTGATGCCGCCGGTCACCGACAGGGGGTGGAGGCGCCCCTGCACCGTCGGGTAGCCGTAGCCGCCGGCGAAGAAGAGGAAGTCGAAGCCGGCGTCGTCGAGCAGCTTCGCGATCTCGACCCAGTACCGCGGATCGCGGTACTCGATCGACCGGCTGCGCGGATGCGGCCAGCTGAGCGTGCCGCCGACCTGCACCGCCGCCACCTCGAACACGCCGAGCCGCATCCGCTTCGTCATCGTTCCTCCTCCATCTGCCACGTCGCGCGGTACTCCGCACCTTCGCGCGGTAGGTCGACCTACCGCGCGAGGGTGGAGCTACCGCGCGACGGGCTCCCGCTGCTCACCGAGGCCGCGCGCGATCCGGTCGGCCATCGCCGTCCGGGCCGCGTCGACGTCCACGCCCGTCGCGACGCGCACCGAGCCCTCGCGCCCGAGCCGGCGCACCGCGCCGGTCCGCGCCACCTCGACCGCGCCGGGCGGCGAGAAGGAGAACAGGTCCGGCTGCAGCATCGCGAGCGCGGTCAGCGGGTCGTGCGGCACCTCGAAGTCCTCGTCCCAGCGCGCCATCCACGAGCGCATCTCGGTCGCGAGGATCGCGCCGAGCGCGCCGCACGAGGCGAACCGGGCGATCTCCGCCTCCCCGAAGCGCACCTGCCGGGTCACGTCGATCCCGACCACCGTGATCGGCGTGCCGGACCCGAGCACGCGCTCGGCCGCGACGATGTCGGATGCGATGTTGTGCTCCAGCTCGGCGGGATCGGCCCAGTCGCCGCCCATCACCGTGATGCCGGCGACCTCGAGGCCCTCGTCGAGCGCCACGGCGACGGACGTCAGCGGGCCTATCGCCAGCAGCTCCGCATCGGCGGGACCGTCGAGCAGCAGCCGCACGCCGGCGGAGGGGTGGAGGGGGACGGAGCCGGGCAGCCCCGGCAGCGGGCCGTACGCGGCGCCCTCGATGCCGGCCCACCAGACGTCCTCGCCGGACAGCGTCGCCGTCTCCCCCGGCGCGACCTGCACGCCGCGGCCCGCGAGCTGCGCCATCCGCAGCACGATCCGGGTCCGCAGCGCCGTGTCGCCGTACGTCGTGCAGATCGCGTGGATCGACACCTCGGGCGAGCCCCAGAGGAGCGCGAGGGCGAGCTCGTCGTCGACGTCCGAGCCGAGATCGGTGTCGAGGAGAAGGGTCCGGGTCACGCGCCGACGGGACGGGCGATCATCGGCCGCCGGCCCTGCCCGCGTCGGGACCCCACTCCGCGAGCACCGCCGCCTCCACGAAGGTCGCGACCGTGTACAGCAGGATCGCGACGATCGTGACGAAGACCGTGACGGCCCAGATCTGCGGGTAGTCGAACTGCGCCTTCGCGGTCTGCACGGCGGCGCCCATGCCCTGGAACGTGAAGAGCCACTCGTAGAGCATCGCGCCGGTGATCGCGCCGGGCACGGCGATCCGCATGGAGGCGAAGAAGTGCGGCAGCGCGGTCGGGATCGCGACCTTGGTGAGCACGCTGAAGCGGCCGCCGCCGTTCACGTGGATGAGGTCGATCGACTGCCGGTTCGCGCTGCGCAGGCCGACGGTCACGTTCACCAGGATCGGGAACAGCACGACGATCGTGCCGATCAGGGCGGCGGTCAGCAGCCCGTCCCCGAACACCAGGTAGATGACCGGCGCCATGGCGAGCAGCGGCACGGTGCGCAGCAGCAGCGCGATCGGCATGAACATCGCCTCGATCGGCGCGAACAGGAAGAACGCGATCGCGATCAGCACCGAGAGCACGACGCCCACGACGAACCCGATGGCGGCGTGCCCGAGGGTCACCCCCAGCAGGGCGAAGATCGTCGCGCGGTGCTCGGCGGCGGTCCCGGTGATGCTGTCCTGCGTGAAGTAGCCGAGGACGTCGAGCGGCCCCTTTGCGATGAACGAGCTGATCGGGCTCGTCGAGACCGCGATCTGCCACAGCACGGCCAGGATGACGACGCAGACGAGGATCGTGCCGACGCTCGTCCCGATGCGGCGCAGCGTGTACCGCAGCGCGTTCGTGGACGCTGCCGCGCGCGGGCGGACGGCTGGAACGGCGACCATCAGGCCATCCCCTTCCCTGCGCCGTCGCTCGACCACGGGGTGAGCAGGCGGCCGATCAGACCGATGAGGAAGTAGGCGAGCCCCGCGATGCCGGCGGAGATCAGGGCGATGGCCCAGATCTGCAGCGACGTGTTCGTGGCGCTCGCGGCGAGCAGCTGCAGCCCCAGGCCGGAGTCAACGCCGATCAGGAAGTACTCGCCGAGCACCGCGCCGAGGAACGCCGCCGGCGCGGCGATCTTGAACGCGGCGAGCAGGCTCGGCGCCGCCGCGATCAGCCGGACCTTCCGCAGCTCCGTCAGCCGCGAGCCGCCGTACGCCCGGACGACGTCCAGCTGCGTGGCGCTCGCGGACCGCAGGCCGAGCAGCGCGCCGACGGTGGTGGTGAAGATGACGCTGAGCGCGGCCAGGAACACGCTCGTGATCCGGCTCTGCGCCGGCGACATCAGCGCCACGATCGGGCCGATCGCGGTGAGCGGCACGCACGACGCGACGACCGCCAGCTGGGTCGCCAGGCTCTCGGAGAACGGCAGCAGCAGCACGACGAAGGCGAGCGCCAGCGCGATCAGGTTGCCCCAGAGGTAGCCGAGGCCCGCGGAGGCGGACGTCTGCGCGATCGCGTTCCAGGTCACGCCGGTGCCCAGGTCCTGCACCAGGGTGACGACGACTCGCCACGGTGCCGGGACCGACCCGTCGCCCGCGGGCGAGAAGGACAGCGAGACGAGCTGCCAGACCACGACGATCACGACCACGCCCGCGCCGGCGACCGCCCACGAGGGCAGCCCCCGAACCGAGTCGACGAGGCGGGCGCGCGCGGCACCCTCCGCCTGCAGCCCGCTCGACTCGACCGCGTCGAGCCGGACGTCAGTCATCCACGACCCCGTGCGAGCCGAACAGGATCTCGGACAGCCGGTCCACGTACGCGTGGAACTCGGGGGTGCGCTGCAGCTCGGGCACCCTCGGGCGGGGCAGGTCGATCTCGACCACCTCCGCGATCCGGCCTGGGCGCGGGCTCATCACGGCGACGACGTCGGAGAGGAACACGGCCTCGCTGATGCCGTGCGTGACCATCAGCGTCGTCGCCGGCTTCTCGGTCCAGATGCGCAGCAGCTCGACGTTCATGCGCTGCCTGGTCATGTCGTCGAGCGCGCCGAACGGCTCGTCGAGCAGCATGATCGTCGGGTCCACCACGAGGCACCTGGCGATGGAGACGCGCTGCCGCATGCCGCCGGACAGCTGGGCGGGCTTCGCGTTCTCGAATCCCTTCAGGCCGACCAGCTCGACGAGGGCGTCGATCTTCTCCGGATCGGCGGTGATGCCCGCGACCTCGAGCGGCAGCCGGATGTTCTTCGCGACCGTGCGCCACGGCAGCAGCGCGGAGTCCTGGAACGCGATGCCGATCTCGTGCGCCTTCTGCACCTCAGCCGTCGGCCGGCCGTTCATCAGGGCCGTGCCGGTCGTCGGGGTGTCGAGGCCCGCGAGGATCCGCAGGATCGTCGACTTGCCGCAGCCGGAGGGACCGAGCAGCGAGAGGAAGGCGTTCTTCCGCGTGCCCAGGTCGACCGTCGAGAGGGCGTGCACCTGCTTGCGGCCGACGGTGAAGGTCTTGCTGAGGCCCTGGATGTTGATGCCGGTGGCGAGCTGCGGCTCGTCCAGGGGCCGGCTCGTCGCCGAGCCGGCCGGTGCGGTGGTCACGTCGGTCATGCGGTCCTCAGGGATCGAGGGGTGGGGCGGCGATCGACCTCAGCTGGTCGGGATGGTGAACGCCGTGATGAGGTCGGGGTTCTCCTTGTAGACCTCGGTGAGCAGCGACAGGTCGAACAGCTTGTCCGCCGTGATCTCGGTGCCCATGGCCTTCAGCGACGCGATGTTCTCGTCGATCAGGTCCTGCGTCATCGTGAAGAGGCCGTTCTTGTTCACATCCTCCGTCAGGATGAGGGTGTTCTGCGCCTCCGCCTCCTTGGTCTGCTCGTCCTTGTCCAGCTTCAGGTCCTTGCCGAACTTCGTGACCGCCAGCTCCGCCGACTTCGCCGGGTCCTTGACGGCGTCGGTCCAGCCCTTGATCTCCGCGACGAGGAACGCCTTCAGCAGGTCGCGCTTGGATTTGATCGCGTCGTCGGAGGCGGTGAAGGTCTCGGCGACGAACGGCAGGCCGTTGTCGGCGAAGCCCAGGACGACCGGCGTGAACCCGTCCGCCTCCGCGAGGATCGGCTCGTTCGTGATGTACGACATGTGCGCGTCGTAGCTGCCCTTCTCGAGCGGCGCGATGTCGTACTGCGTCGTGACGAGCTCGACGTCGGACGTCGTCATCCCGTTCGCCTTGAGGAAGCCCTCGAAGATCGTCTGGTTGCCGCCTGACTGCACGCCGATCTTCTTGCCCTTCAGGTCGGCGAGGGTCTTGATCGGCGTCTTCTCCTGCAGCGACATCAGGCAGAAGGGGTTCTTCTGGAACGTCGTGCCGATGACCTTGAGCGGGGCGCCCTTCAGGATCGCCGGCGCCGTCAGGGAGACGGAGGAGAGGCCGACGAGGGCCTTGCCGGAGAGGATCGCGTCCTCGGCGCCGGTGCTGCCGCCGCCCGCGAGGAGTGTGACCTCGTCGAAGCCCGCATCCGTGTAGTGCCCGTTCTCGGTGGCGAAGTACTCGCCCGCGAACTCGATGTTCTTGATCCAGGAGAGCTGGATCGCGATGGTGCCGTAGCTGGCCTTGCCGCTCGCGGCGCCACCGGTGGCGGTGCTGCCGCTCGTGCCGGAGCACGCGGCGAGCAGGAGGCCGCCGCCCACGACGCCCGCGCCGACCCCGCCCAAGCGGAGGAAGGAGCGCCGATCGAAGGCGGAGGAGATGGTCTGGTTCGGCATGCGGGTCCTCTTCCGTGCAGGGGACGGGTGCTGTGTCCGGCCGACGGTAGCCAGGGCGCGTTTCGCCGACGTTTCGGGCCGGTCACGATCGCGGTCGCCGTCGTTCGGGTCGGATCGGGTCACCGCGCCAGCGCCGTCGCGACGGCCCTGCGCTCGTCCGCCGTGAGGAAGGCCGCCTCCACCGCGACCGCGTCGAGGGCCGCCAGGTCGGTCGTGGAGAAGCCGAGGCGCTCCCCGAGCACCGCCCGCTCGGCCGACAGCAGCGACCCCGTCTGGACCGGGTTGTCGTCGCCGAGCACGAGCCGCACGCCGGCGTCGAGGAACGTGCGAGCGGGGTGGTCCTCGACCCGGGCGATCGCGCCCGTGTACACGTTCGACGTCGGGCAGATCTCGATCACCACGCCCTCGTCCGCCGCCCGGCGCAGCGCCTCCGGGTCCTCCGCCAGGTGGGCGCCGTGCCCGATCCGCCCGACGCCGAGCACCCGCACGGCGTCCGCGACCGCCTGCGGCCCGGCGGCCTCCGCCGCGTGGCAGGTGAGTCCCAGGCCGGCGGCCGCGGCGATGCGGAAGGCCGGCGCGAACGGCTCGAGGTCCGGCCAGCGGGACTCGTCCCCAGCGAGGTCGAAGCCGGTGACGCCGGTGCCCGCAGCGCGGGCGGCGGCGCGGGCGACGGCCTCGTTGGTGCGCTGGTCGTGGTGGCGGAGGGCCGCGACGACGATCCCCGCCGGGATCCCGGTGGCGGCTGTGCCCTCCCGCACCCCGGCCGCCGCGGCGCGGACGACGTCGTCCAGCCCGTGCTCGCCCGTGACGTGGGTCGCGGGACCGAACCGCAGCTCGAGGTGCACCTGGCCGTCCGCGGCCGCGTCGACGACCGCCTCGAACGCGATGCGCCGCACCGCGTCGGGATCCCGGAAAAGCGGGTAGCTCGCGGCGACGCACGCGAGGTAGGCGGTGAGGTCGCCCGCCTCCTGCAGCCGCAGGGCGGCCGCCCAGCCCTGCGCCGGCGCGGGAGCGCCGAGGTCCTTCGCGAGGGAGGCCGCGGTGGCCGGTCGCACCCGTCCCTCCAGATGCGAGTGGAGGTCGAGGCCTGCGCCGCTCCTCCCCTCCCGCTCGGTCGTCACGCGGCGTCGCCGCGCGTCGGAACCGGCGCCGGGGAGCCCAGCCCGAGCGACACGGCGGCCTCGAGGGCGGCCTCGATGCTCGCCATCCAGCCGGCGTGGAGGCGGTCCTTCGTCCCCGCGTAGAGGCTCGCGCCGTCGACCAGGTTGCTCGAGCAGGCGCAGATCATGCCGGCACGCACGCCGCGCAGCCGCGCCACGACGAAGAGCGCGCTCGACTCCATCTCGATGTTGAGGACGCCCTCGCGCCGCAGCCGCTCGATCCACTCCGGCCCCTCGGCGTAGAAGGCGTCGTCGCTCGCGTTCAGCCCGTTCAGGGCGGCGACCCCCTCCCGCTCGGCGATCCGCGCGGCCTGCCGCTCGAGCTCGATCGTGATCGGCAGGTCCGGCACCGCCGGGTAGCCGGGATGCACGTACGCCGCGGTCGTGCCGTCGTTCCGCAGGGTGCCCTCGCTGACGAGCAGGTCGCCCGGACGCACGCCGGGCTGCACGGCGGCGGAGCTGCCGACGCGGATGAGGCTCGTCACCCCGACCCGGATCAGCTCCTCCGCCGCGATCGCGGTCGACGGGCAGCCCATGCCGGTCGAGGTGGCGGTGATCAGCTGCCCCTTGTACATGCCGATCATGGTGCGGTGCTCCCGCTGGTGCGCGACCTCGCGGACGTCCGAGAGGAACTCCGCGACGAGCGGCACCCGGAACGGATCCCCCGGCAGCAGGGCGACCGTGCCCACCTCCCCCGGCGCGATGCCGATGTGGTACTGCCGCTCACCCAGGCCGGCGGTGCTCTTGTCGACCGTGCTCATCGTCGCTCCCTCGTTCGTGCCCGATGCGCGGGTAGCGTACGGACGATGCGTTCCGGCCCTGTTTCGTCCGCGTCGCGCCTCGTCGTGCTCGACTTCGACGGCACCGTCGCGGTCGGCGACGAACCGGTGCTCGACTACTTCCGCGGCGTCGCGGGCGGCGCCGCCGACGACGCCTTCGCGCACTGGGTCGGGACCGGCGACGGCTACCGGGACGGCTACTCGCTGGTCGCCGAGTGGGCGCGGGCCCACGGGGTGGCGGAGGAGGTGCGGTCCGCCGCGTACGCGCGCAGCCGCGCGGGGCTGCATGACGGGGACCTCCAGGTGGTCGCGCCGGACGGCCTCGCCGATGTGCTGGCGCGGCGGCCCGCCGACGTGCGGTGCGTGCTCGTGACCAACGCGCCCGTCGACGGCATCGAGCCGGTGCTCGCCCGGCTGGGGCTCGACGGGCGCCTGGACGCGCTGATCGGCGACGCCGGGAAGCCGGGCGGGATGGGCGCCGTGCTGGCCAGGCTGCTGGCCGAGGCGGGGCTCGCGCCCGACCGCCTCCTGTCCGTCGGCGACGTGTGGGCCAACGACCTCGAGCCGGCCGCCGCGATCGGAGCGGCGACCGCGTTCGTCGACCGCTTCGGCCTGGGCGACGGCGACCCGACCTTCCGGGCCGCGACCCTCACGGCGCTGCTGCCCGACATCGAGCGCTGGTGGTCCGCATGACGCTTCTGGTGGTCGGCGGCCTGCTGCTCGGCATCGGCCTCGCGACGTTCCTCGCGACCCGGATCGCCCGCCTGGTCGCCTGGTTCCGCCGGCGGCGCGGCCGCTGGTCGAGCCGCTGAGGGACAGTTGTCGCTGCACCGGCGGTCGCATCTGTCCCTCGGCGGCTCACGGACGTGTCGGGACGCGTGGCCGGGGCACGGCGTCGCGCGCCGCCGCGGCGTAGTCGGCCAGCGTCGCTGCGCGTCGCGGAGGGACGACGCCGAACGCGGCCAACCGAGGGCGGAGCAGCAGGTGGTCGGCCGCCTCGCGGTAGCCCCATCTGGCGAGCCCGTCGACCATCGGCAGCACACGATCCTCCCGGCGCTTCTCCTCCCAGACCGCCATCCCCGCACCCTGCTTCGCGAGCGCCGGGTCGAGGTACTTGACCCGGCCGTCGGCCTCCCCGCCCACGCGGACGCGACGGAACCAGAAGTCCAGCCACGCGACGAAGCCGAGATCGTCCCACAGCAGGTGCTGCAGCTCTGGCGGCTCGATCCCGAGGCGGAGCATCCCGACGCGGCTGAGCGACTCGTTCGCGCCCTCCCCACCGGGGTGCGCGAAGTCGATCACGTGCTGGATGCGCCGAGCAGCCTGCCTCGGCCCTGCCAGGTCGGCGGCCTGGAGCAGCAGCGACCTGGGCGCACCCGTTCGCAGCACCGCGTCCGCGGCCATCACCCCCTCGCCGAACGGCGCGGCTCCCGCCACGTCGACGACCGTTCGCTCGGGGGTCGTGACGAGCAGCCCTCCGACCACCATCACCTCCGACGGCAGGAGTGGGAACACATGCCCCGCGACCCCGTCGCGACCGCGCTCCGTCGCGCTCCCGACGGTGGTGTGCACCCGCGCGAGTCGGCTCCGCATGTGCGGGTGCCCGTGCACCACCTCGGCGGAGAAGTGCGAGAACACGACCGGTTCCGGAGCCACGGCCGCGACGCCTCGCATCCGGACGACGTGCTGCTCCTCCGGCGTCCCCGTCTCGAAGGCCGCGCGATCGACCGCGACCCCGCGTCGAAGCCGTTCGAGCTCCCGCCGCTCGACCCGGCGGGCGGGCTCGCGGCGCTCCGCGTCGTCGTGCGAGCCGTCCCGAACGACGAACAACCGCTGCGTCCACGGGTCCATGGCAGGCATCGTGCCCGGTGGGGGAACGGTGTGCCGGGTCCGGCGGTGTGGAGGAGCGGATGCGTCACCGACGCCCCTGGACCCTCCTCGAGGAGTTGCGACGCGCAGGGACAGATGTCGCCGCCGAAGCAGGCGCATCTGCCCCTCAGCGGCGCAATCTCGGCGGGCGGGCGCTAGTTGGTGCCGGGGGCGTCGTGCTCGCGGGTCTCGCGCAGGTTCGCGAGCAGCGAGAGCACCGCGGCGACCTCCTTCGGGCTCGTCACCCGGTGGTCGGCGGCGGTCGGGCCGTCGCCGATCTTCAGCCCGAAGTCGTCGGCGCCCAGCGCCACGAAGGCGTCCTCGTCCGTGACGTCGTCGCCCGCGTAGAACACCGCGCTCGCGTGGGTGTACCGGCGGAGGTGCTCGACCGCCTCACCCTTCGTCGTCGACCGGACGGAGAACTCGATGACGTTCTTGCCGAGGCGCACCTTCGCGTCCGGCGCCTCCGCCTTCAGCTCGTTGATCGCCACCAGGTGCGCGACCCGGCTGTGCCGGTCGGTGGCGAGCCGGGTGTGCAGCGCGAAGCCCGCGGGCTTCGGCTCGAGCCACACGGAGTCGAGCGTGTCCGCGATCTGGTCCAGCACCTGGCCGAGGACGTCGAGCTGCTGCCGCTCCGCCGCGTCCAGCGCGAGGACGTCCTCGGGGTCGTCGAGCCGCAGCTCGATGCCGTGCGACCCGACCAGCAGCACCCGGTCGTCGAACGACGCCACCTGCTCGAGGTCCCGCAGCGAGCGGCCGGAGACGAGCGCGACCCGGGTGTCGGGCAGCTCGATCAGGCGCTCGACCGCGCGCCGCGCCTCGGGCGTCGCCCGCGCCGTCTCCGGGTCGTCGACCACCGGCGCGAGGGTGCCGTCGAAGTCGAGGGCGATCAGCAGCCGCTGCGCGCCCGCCAACGTGCCGAGCGCGTCGCGGAGCGCCCGCCGGACGCCGCTGCCCGACTGGCCGACCCGGTCGTCGATCGCCATCAGTCCTCCGTCGCGGCCGCGGCCTGCGCGGACGCCCTCGGACGGATCGCGGCGAGGGCCTCGAGGAAGTCCCTCGACCAGCGCTCGACGTCGTGCACGAGCACCCGGTGGCGCAGGGCGCGCATCCGGGTCCGCCGCTCCGCGCGGGTCATGTGCACCGCGGTGAGCATCGCCCGCTTCAGCCCGTCGATGTCGTGCGGGTTGATCAACAGCGCCTGCTTCAGCTCGTCCGCCGCGCCGGCGAACTCGCTGAGCACCAGCACCCCGTCGTCGTCCCCCCTGGTCGCGACGTACTCCTTCGCGACGAGGTTCATCCCGTCCCGCAACGCGGTCACCAGCATCACGTCGGCGGCGAGGAACAGCGCGACCATCTCCTCCCGCGGGTAGCCGTGGTGGAGGTAGTTGATCGCGGAGTGCCGGATGGTGCCGTACTCGCCGTTCACCCGGCCGACGGTCAGCTCGATCTCGTCGCGCAGCGCGCGGTAGGTCTCGACCCGCTCGCGGCTGGGGCTCGCGATCTGCACGAGGACCGTGTCGTCGACGTCCAGCTTGCCCTCGGCCAGCAGCTCCGCGTACGCGGTGAAGCGGTGCTGGATGCCCTTGGTGTAGTCGAGCCGGTCGACGCCGAGCATGATCGTGCCCGGGTCGCCGAGATCGTCCCGGATCTGCTGGGCGCGCGCCCGCACGGCCGGATCCTCCACCAGTGCCACGTACGCCTTCGCGTCGATCGAGATCGGGAAGTGCTTCGCCACCACGGAGCGCGGACGGTCCGACATCGAGTTCGGCCACCGCCCCTCCCCCGCCGCGGGCAGCTCGACGCGCCCGTGCGGGGTCTGCACCTTGAACAGCCGCCGGACGGCGCGGAGGAAGTTGCCCGCGTCCGCGCGGCGCTGGAAGCCGATCAGGTCGGCGCCGAGCAGGCCCTCGACGATCTGCAGCCGCCACGGCAGCTGGGAGAACAGGCCGTACGCCGGGAACGGGATGTGGTTGAAGAAGCCGATCACGAGATCGGGGCGCAGCTCTCGCAGCATCCGCGGCACGAGCTGCAGCTGGTAGTCCTGCACCCAGACGGTGCCGTTCTGCGCGGCGACCTCCGCGGCGGCCTCCGCGAACTGCTGGTTCACGGCGACGTACGCGTCCCAGAACCGCCGGCTGTAGGTGGGCTGCGCGATGACGTCGTGGTAGAGCGGCCAGATCGTGTCGTTCGAGAAGCCCTCGTAGTACAGCTCGACCGCCTCGGCGGAGAGGCGGACCGGCACGAGGTGCAGGTCGTCGGCTTCGAAGGGCTGCTGGTCGTCGTCCGCGACGCCGGTCCAGCCGACCCACGCGCCGTCGTTCGCCCGCATGACGGGCTCGAGCGCGGTGACGAGCCCGCCGGGCGACGGCTTCCACGAGGGGGTGCCGTCGTGCGCGAGCACGCGGTCGACCGGGAGGCGGTTCGAGACGACCACGAAGTCGAACCGTTCGCTCCCGGTGTCCGTCATGTCGCCATCAGGCTACCCGCCGGGCGCTGCGGGCAGATCGAGCACGCTCCGCGCCGCCGCGACGAGCGGCGGGGCGTAGGTCGGCCCGTGGCTCGCGGCGTGGACCGCGAGGGGGTGCAGCTGGTGCAGACCGATGCGGTCCTCCCAGCCCGGGCGGAGGGGGTGCTGCGCACGGTAGCCCGCGTACACCTCCGCCAGGTGGGGGCAGCCGAAGAGCGCGAGCATCGCCAGGTCGGTCTCCCGGTGGCCGCCGGACGCGGCCGGGTCGATGAGCACCGCGCCGTCGGCGGTCCACTGCACGTTGCCGTTCCAGAGGTCGCCGTGGAGGCGGGCCGCCGGCTCGCCGTCGTCGAGGTCCCCGGAGGCGAGGCGGTCGCATGCCTCGCGGAGGAGCCGCAGGTCCGATCCGCCGATGGCGCCGCGCTCGGCTGCGCGCTCCGCGTACGGCACCACCCGCTCGGCGCAGTAGAACGCGCCCCATGCGGGCCACCCCTCCGTTCGGGTGCTGAGCCGCTGGTTCCCGATGAAGGTCGGGCCGGCCCAGTCGCCTGGCGGCACGCCGAACGCGCGGGCGCCGGCGTCGTGCGTGACGGCGAGGTCGCCGCCGAGCGCCCTCGCGTGCAGGGCCGTCGGCCGGTCGATCGCGAGCGCAGCCAGGTCGATCCGGCCCGGCTCGACGGCGAGGACCTCGACGACCCGCGCGCCGCCCGCCTCCGCCAGCCAGCGCAGGCCCGCGGCCTCCGCCTCGAAGAACCCCGCCGGCGCGTCCGCCCGCCGCTTCGTGTGCACCCGCGTCACGGTCCTCGAGGGTAGGCATCCGTTCCGTTTCGTAGGTCTGCCACACCTACGAAACGAAACGGGTGGCTAGGTGAGGGCGGGGGTCGCGCTGAAGAGCGCCGTCGACGTCCGCCTGCGGGCGACCACCGCGACGGTGAGGACGAAGGCGAGCAGCGCCCACAGCGCGAGCGAGAACAGCCCCGAGGCGACCGCCGCCCCGGAGGCGCCCGTCAGCACGGCGGTCGTCGCGTTCACCGCCGCGGTGAGCGGCAGGAAGGGACTGATCGCCTGGAACGGCGCGGACACCAGCTGGATCGGATAGATCCCGCCGACCGCGACCAGCTGCACGCCGAGCAGCACGATCGAGACCACGGTGCCCGCCGCGCCGAGCAGCGCCTGCAGCAGCTGGTGGATCGCGAGGAACGCGATGCCCGCCACGACCGCCACGAGGAACAGCGGCACGAGCGCACCCCACGAGACGCCGAGCGTCGAGGCGACGACGACCACGATCAGCACCGCCTGCACGACCGCGACGACCACGCCGCGCAGCAGCGCCCCGCCGACCAGCCGTCCGGTGCCCACCCCGGTCGAGAGGAGGCGCCGGGACACCGCGCCGAACAGCAGCACGAGCGCGGCCGCGCCGATCCACAGGCCGACCGGCACGATCAGCGTGGAGACGATCTGGCCGGGCCCGGACAGCGCGTTCGCGCGGGTGGCGGAGGCGTCCACCGGGTTCGCCACGACCTTGCCGGCCTGCTGCTGCTGCGCCTTCGTGAGATTCGGCACCTGCTTCGCCCCGTCGGAGAGCCCGGATCCCAGCTTGTCAGCGCCGTCGGCGAGCTTCGAGGCCCCCGTGGCGCTCCTGCGGACGCCGTCGGTCAGCTGCGACGCGCCGGTCGACAGCCGGTCGGCTCCGGAGCCGAGCTGCGCCGCTCCCGTCGCCAGGCGGTCAGCGCCGCTCGCGGCGGAGCGGATGCCCGCCGGCAGCTTCGCGAGGCCGCCGGCGAGCGACGAGACGCCGCGGTCGAGGGAGGCGCCGCCCGACGACAGCCTCGGGCCGGAGGCGCGCAGCGTCGCGATCCCGGCCGAGCCGGCGAGCTGCGACGAGCCGGCCGCCAGCTGCGACTGGCCGCCCGAGATCGTGTCCAGCTGCCCGGCGAGCTGCGTCAGCGTGCCCGAAGCCTGCGCCGACAGCGTGGGGTCGCCCGCGGCGAGCTGCCGCAGCGCGCCGGCGATCGTGCCGGTGCCCGACGCGAGCCTCGACTGGGCCGCTGCGGAGGTCTTCGACCCCGACACGACGCCGTCGAGCAGCGTGTCCACGCCCTTCGTGTACTTCGTGACGCCGTCCGTGTAGGTGTCGACCCCGCCGGACAGCCGCTTCGCGCCGTCCGCGGCGCTCTGCGCTCCTGCGGCGGCCGTGTCCAAGCCGTTGCCGAGGGAGCTCGCGCCGTTGGCGATGCCGCGGGCGCCGTCGCCGAGGGAGGTGGCGCCGGACGCGAGCCCGTCGCCGCCGTCCGCCGCCTTCGACAGCCCGGAGGACAGCGAGGTCGCGCCGTCGCCGAGGCTCGACGCCCCGTCCGCCGCCTTCAGCAGCGAGCTGCGGACGGTCGCGTAGCCGCCGTAGAGGCCGGACACGACGCTCGTCGTGATCTGGCCGCCGACCGTGGAGGCGATGGTGTCGCCGACGACGCCGCCGATCTGGCTGACGAGGGTGCCGTGCGCGTCGTCGGTCCGGATGCTGATGTCGGCCTGCTTGGGCGTGGCCGTCGAGACGGTCGAGATCGACTTCGAGAAGCTCTTCGGGATCGTGACGATCGCGTAGACGTCGCCGTCGGCGAGCATCTGCGCGGCGTCCTTCGTGTTGGTCAGCGTCCAGTCGATGCCGGCGCCCGCCGGCGCGTCGGCGGCGGCGGGCTTCGTGAGCCCGGTCACCACGAGCCGGCCGGCCGCGACCGTGGTCGTCGTGCCGTCGTCGTTCTTCGTCTGCACGAGGGCGTCGTCGTTGACGAGCGCGGCCGGGATGCGCGCGGTGCCGGCGTCGGCGGCGGCGAGCGCCGCGACGAACACGCCGAGCACGACCGCGGGGACGATCGCGACGACGAGCAGCCGGGTGAGCGGGGCCCTGAGGATGCGGGCGATCATGCGGAGACCTCTCTGCGGGTCGGGGCGGCGCCGACGTGGGTCGTGGCGCGGGCGGGGTCGGCGGTGACGATGAGGGCGGCGCGGTCGCCCTCCGCCACGAGGTCGAGCAGCGCGGCGAGGCGTCCTTGCGCCTCGGGGCCGAGATCGCCCGCGTCGTCGACGACGTCCGCCGCACCGCCTGCCGCGGCCGC
>NZ_CAXTOQ010000076.1:0-16160 GCF_964245895.1 uncultured Amnibacterium sp. | reverse complement strand
CGGCGAGCGGCTCGCCCGCGTGCGCGCCGCCGTGCCGGACGCGCCGCGCCAGCTGGTGGTCGACCTGGGCCTGCCCCGGAACATCGATCCCGATGTCGCCGCGCTGCCCGACGTGGAGCTGCTCGACCTCGAGACCATCGGCCGGCACGCCCCGCTGCCCGAGCTGCACGCGACGGACGACGCCCGCGCGCTGATCGCGGAGGCGGTCGAGGACTTCGGCGCCGACCAGCGCGCCGCGGAGGTCACGCCGGCCGTCGTCGCGTTCCGCGCGCACGTCTTCGAGCTGGTCGACCAGGAGATCGCGCGGCTGCGCCGTCGGGGCGAGGGCTCGGAGGCGGTCGAGCGGGCGATGCGGCACCTCGCGGGGGTGCTCGTGCACCTCCCGTCCGCCCGCGCGAAGGAGCTCGCGGCGGTCGGCAGGGCGGACGAGTTCAGCGCGGCGGTGGAGGCCCTGTTCGGCCTCGCCGGTGCCGAGCGCCCGAGCGACGCCGAGGATCCGGACGACCGCCTCGTCGGCTGATCCACCTCCCTCCCAAGGATCTCCCCAGCTCCTCGCCAGGAGCGGAAACCTGCGCGAAACACCTGCGTATCATTCGGGCATGACATTCCGCGTGGTGATCCCGCGCAGCATCCCGTTCGGGGACTCGAACCGGGTGCAGCGCGAGGTGTGGAAGCGCGGCTACTCGACGCGTCTCGCCGGGCGGGACGCGACGCGGCCCGACCGCCTGGTCGTCGAGTTCCTCCGCACGGTCGAGGAGCTGCCGGACCCGTCCGAGGTGCCGGCGCACGCGCTGGCGCTGGACCGGCTGCTGGGCGGCGCCCGGGTGCACGCCGCCTCCGCGGGAACCGGCGTGTGGATCGAGACCGTGCAGAACCGCCCGGGCAGGCGCACCGCCTGACCCCCTCGGCGCGGGCGCGGCGCCGCCTCCCGCGCCGGTCGCGCGCTTCGAGCACGTCGACAGGAAGAACCGAGCGCTTCAGCAGGAACGATTCACTTGAGCAGGAACTTCTTGCCCGATTCCTCCTGCCGAAGTGAGTTCTTCCTGCCGTCGTGCTCGGGAGCGAGCGCTACAGCAGGAAGACCGCGCAGAACGGACCGGATCCGCGCGTACTTCCTGCCGTCGTGCTCGGGAGCGACCTCGAGGGCTTCAGCAGGACAGAACGCGATCAGCAGGACGAATCGGCCCAGATCCTCCTGCTCAAGCCGATCTGTCCTGCAATCCCCCTCAGCTCCAGGCCTCGAGGGAGGCGTCAGCAGACGTACTCGAGGATGCCGATCCCGATGGTGCGCATCGCCTGCAGCACCGCGAGGCGCCGCGTGTGCACGTCGTCGACGAACTCGATCGTGACCGTGTAGGCGACGGAGGCGCGCGGCCCGCGCAGCACCCCGGCCTCGCTGCGGACGCCGGGCGCCGACCCCGTCTTGTTCAGCAGGCTCAGGCCGTGGTCGCTGCGCACGTGCGACAGCGGGTCGAGCGCGAACGCGGACGCCACCAGCGACAGGTCGGTGTTCAGCGCCAGCCAGTCGGAGACGCGGGAGGAGACGGCGCGGCTGACGGCCTCGCCCCGCGCGATCCTGGCGAACAGCGTGGTGAGCTCCGCCGCGGAGCCCACGGACAGCTGGGGCGCGTCGTCGGGTCCCCTGCGGTCGCGCACCCGGTCGAGCAGCGCGGTGCGGCGCAGACCGAGCGACTCCCCGCGCGCCCGCACCGCGTCCAGCCCGACCGCGCGCAGCAGCACGTTGGTGGCGAGGTTGTCGCTCGTCGCGGCGACGAGGGCGGCCAGATCGGTGAGCGGCAGGCTCGGCGCGTGCAGGTACTGCCACAGCCCCGCCTCCGCGACGAGGTCCTCCGGGGCGCGGTCCAGCAGGTCGAAGCGGGAGCCCGCGTGCTCCTCCAGCCGCGCCGCGATCTCGAGCAGCAGCAGCACCTTGCCGACGCTCGCGGTCGGCAGCACGACGTGGTCGTCGACCGAGAACAGGGCCTTGCCGGACAGCAGGTCGATCACCCTCGCGGACACCTGCGCGCCGTCGAGCGCGAGGTGCGCGAGCGCGGTGAAGCCGTCCGTGAAGTCCGCGCGCACCGCTTCGCCCCGGTGCCTGGCGTCGTCCGCGCCACCCCGCGCCCGAGCCCGTCGTCCGGGCTCCGCGGGGGCGGCCGTCACCAGATCGTGACCCTGCTCGTCGGATCCAGCCACAGGGCGTCCGTCTCGGTGAGGTCGAAGGCCGCTGCGAACTCGTCGAGGTTCTTCACGATCTGGTTGCAGCGGAACTCGGGCGGCGAGTGCGGGTCGATCGTGAGCAGCCGCTTCGCCTCGGCCTCACGGCGCTTCTCCCGCCAGACGGCCGCCCAGGAGAGGAAGAACCGCTGGGCGCCGGTCACGCCGTCGATCACCGGCGGCTCCGCGCCCTCGAGGGACAGCACGTAGGCCTTCCAGGCGATCGTGAGGCCGCCGAGGTCGCCGATGTTCTCGCCGATCGTGAGCGCGCCGTTCACGTGGTCCGTCAGCCCCTCGGGCACGAGCGCGTCGTACTGGGCGATCAGCGCCTTCGTGCGCTCCTCGAACGCGGCGCGGTCCGCCTCCGTCCACCAGTTCTCGAGCCGGCCGTCGCCGTCGAACTGCGAGCCCTGGTCGTCGAAGCCGTGGCCGATCTCGTGGCCGATGACCGCGCCGATGCCGCCGTAGTTGGCCGCGTCGTCCCGATCGGGGTCGAAGAAGGGCGGCTGCAGGATCGCTGCGGGGAACACGATCTCGTTCATGCCCGGGTTGTAGTACGCGTTGACGGTCTGCGGGGTCATGAACCACTCGTCGCGGTCGACCGGCCTGCCGATCTTGCCCAGCTCGCGGTCGAACTCGAAGGCGCTGGAGGCGCGGACGTTGCCGACCAGGTCGTCCGCCGACACCTCGAGCCGGGAGTAGTCCCGCCAGACCGCCGGGTAGCCGATCTTCGGCGTGAACCGGCCCAGCTTGTCGAGCGCCCGCGCACGGGTCTCGTCGCTCATCCACGCGAGGGAGGAGATGGAGTCGCGGTACGCGGCGACCAGGTTCGCGACCAGCACGTCCATCCGCACCTTGGCGATCGGCGGGAAGTGCTCGTCGACGTAGAGGCGGCCGACCGCCTCCCCCATCGCGCCCTCCGTGAGGCCGACGGCGCGCTTCCACCGCGCCTTCAGCTCCTGCGCGCCGGTGAGCGCGGTGCCGGTGAACGCGAAGTGCGCGTCGACGAAGGCGGAGGAGAGGTACGGCGCGAGCGGGCGGATCACCCGGATCGCCAGCCAGTCGCGCCAGGCCTCGAGGCGGTCGGGGGTGAGCAGCGCGAGGACGCCGGAGACGAAGGACGGCTCGCGGATCACGACGGTGTCGAGCGCGCCTGCGGGCGCGTCGAGGCCGGCGGCCCAGGCGTCCAGCAGCGCGCCGCCGGCACCGGCCTCCGCGACGAGGCCGGTCCAGGACGTCGGGTTGTAGGTGGCCTGCACGTCGCGGGTGCGCACGGCGTCCCAGTGCGTCGCGGCGATCTCGGTCTCGAGCGCGAGCACGCGGTCCGCCCGCTCCCGCGCGGCGTCGAGCCCGGCGAGGTCGAACATCGCGACGAGGAAGGTGCGGTACGCGTCGCGGTGGGTCGCGAAGTCGTCCTCGCGGTAGTAGCGCTCGTCCGGCAGGCCCAGCCCGCCCTGCTCGAAGAACACGAGGTAGCGGGCCGGGTCGCCCGGGTCGTTGTCGACGAAGAGCCGGAACAGGCTGCCGCCGCCGCGCCGCTCGAGGGTGCCCAGCACGGCGAGCACGGTCGCGATCGAGTCGGCGGCCGAGACCAGCCCGAGCGGCTCCGCGAGCGGGGCCGACCCCAGCGCCTCCACCCGTTCCTCCGCCATGAAGGAGGAGTAGAGGTCGCCGATCCGCCGCGCCTCGGTGCCGGGCTCGGCCTGCTGCGCGCGCTCGATGATGACGCGCACGGCGGCCTCCGCGCCGTCGACGAGGTCGAGGAACGCACCCGACCGCGCGCGGTCGGGTGGGATCTCGGCGGACGCGATCCACTCGCCGTTGACGGCGCGGTAGAGGTCGTCCTGGATGCGCGCGGGAGCCACCGCGCCTTCGGGTTCGGCCACGGGCCGAGTCTAGGAGCGCTCCTCCCCCGTCCGCGGGACGCCTCGCGCGGGTCCGCCCACTCCGGGGGCCGCGAGCGACTCCGGGGGCCTCCTGCCCGACCCCACCAGTCGCGGACCGCCCCCGCAGCGGCGTCGGACCCGCCTGCCAGGATCGCGGGATGAGCCGCCGCGGGATCCTCCTGTTCGCCGCGCTCGGCATCGCCTGGGGCATCCCCTACCTGCTGATCAAGGTCGCGGTGCAGGAGGTGGACCCGGCGTTCGTCGTGCTGGGGCGCAGCGCCCTCGGCGCGATCGTCCTGCTGCCGCTCGTGATCGCGCGCCGCCAGGTGCTGCCCGTGCTCCGGCGGTGGCGGCCGCTGCTCGCCTACTCGGTGGCCGAGATCATCGTGCCCTGGTACTTCCTCAGCTCCGCGGAGACGCGGCTGCCGAGCTCCACCGCCGGCCTGCTGCTCGCCGCCGTGCCGCTCGTCGGCGTCGCGGTCGCGTTCCTCACCGGGCGGCCGGAGAGGATGACGGGCACGAACTGGCTCGGCGTGCTGGCCGGCACGGTCGGGGTCGCCGCCCTCGTCGGGCTCGACGTCGCGGGCTCCGACCTGATCGGGGTCGCCGAGATGGCGATCGTGATCGTGGGCTACGCGATCGGCCCCGTCATCCTCGCGCGGCACACGGCGGACCTGCCCGGCACGGGCGTCGTCGCGCTGTCGCTCGGGATCACCGCGGTCGTGTACGTCCCGCTCGTGACGCTGCTCGGGTCCTGGCCGACGGAGGTCCCCTCCCCCGCCGCGATCGGGTCGATCGTCACGCTCGCCGTGGTCTGCAGCGCCGCGGCCTTCGTCATCCTGTTCGCCCTCATCGCCGAGATGGGCCCCGTGCGGGTCACCACGATCACCTACGTGAACCCGGCGGTCGCGATCGTCGCCGGCGCGCTCGTGCTCCACGAACGCGTCACCGTGTGGACGCTGGTCGGCTTCGCGCTCGTGCTCACCGGATCGTTCCTCGTGAGCCGGCGGCGTCGGTCCGTGGCCGCGGCCGCCACGTAGGCTCTCGCCCCGTGCGGCTGGTGGTGGCGGAGTGCTCGGTCGACTACGCGGGGCGGCTGTCCGCGCACCTCGACCCGGCCAGGCGCGTGCTGATGCTGAAGGCGGACGGCAGCGTGCTGGTGCACGCGGACGGCGGCTCCTACAAGCCCCTCAACTGGATGAGCCCGCCGTGCACCCTCACCGTCGAGCAGCCGGAGGAGGACGTCGCGGCCGCCGGGGTGCAGCAGGTCTGGCGGGTGGCGCACGCGAAGACCGGCGACGTGCTGATCATCCGGATCCACGAGCTGCTCGTCGACGAGACCGTCGAGCTGGGCGTCGACCCCGGTCTCGTCAAGGACGGCGTGGAGGCGGACCTGCAGCGCCTGCTGGCCGAGCAGATCGAGCTGCTCGGAGACGGCCACTCCCTGGTCCGCCGCGAGCACATGACGGCGATCGGGCCGGTCGACATCCTCGCGAGGGACCCCGGCGGCGTCGCGGTGGCCGTGGAGATCAAGCGGCGCGGCGACATCGACGGCGTCGAGCAGCTGACGCGCTACCTCGAGCTGATGAACCGCGACCCGCACCTGACCCCGGTCACCGGCGTGTTCGCCGCGCAGGAGATCAAGCCGCAGGCCCGCACCCTCGCCGAGGACCGCGGCATCCGCTGCCTCGTGCTCGACTACGACTCGATGCGCGGCGTCGAGGTCGGCCCCGCCCGCCTCTTCTGACCACCTCGTTCAGGCCCGATTCGCCCACACGCCGTGTCCGGAGGTGCGGGCGGCGGCGTGTCGGGGATCCAGCCTGAACGAAGAAGACCGCGGCCCGATCTGGGGCGGTCGGCGGGGTGCCGGACCGGTCAGGATGAGCCCCTGATGAACGAGCCCTGCACCGTGATCCTGGTCGACCTCGACGGCACGATCATGGACTCCGCCGCGGGCATCACCCGCACCCTCGCGGTCGCGCTGGAGGAGCTGGGCCTGCCGGTCCCCGCTCCCTCCCGCCTGCTGGAGTTCGTCGGCCCGCCGATCATGGACGGCCTCCGCGACGTCGCCGGGCTCGAGGGCGACGACGCCGCCCGGGTGCTCGACCGCTACCGCACGCTCTACCGGGCGTCGGGCGCCTTCGAGGCGGAGCCGTACGCCGGCATCCGGGACGCGCTCGAGACCCTCGGCCGCAGCACCCCGCTGGCGATCGCGACGTCGAAGCCCGAGTCCACGGCGACCCGCATCCTCGACCACTTCGGGTTCGCTCCGCTGTTCACGGTGATCGCCGGCGCCTCCGAGGACGAGTCGCGCAGCGACAAGGCGGACGTCGTCGCCCGCGCGCTCGAGCTGCTCGCCGAGCGGCACGTCGACGTGTCCAGGCCGCTCATGGTCGGGGACCGGATCCACGACGTCGAGGGCGCCGCCGCGCACGGCATCCCGACGATCATGGCGGGCTGGGGGTACGGCGCGCCGGAGGAGGCGGCCGGCGCGATCGCGATCGCCGACTCGCCTGCCGACCTCGTCGCCCTCGTGCGGGCGGGCCTGCCGACCGTCGCCTGAACGCGCATGCCCCGCGGAGCGGAGATGCGGAAGAATCCCGCCATGACCCTCACGCAGGTCGAACGCCAGTACGCCAAGGCCTCCCAGTCGACGGCGCCGCACGTCGTGGTGCTGTTCGGCGCCGCGGGGGACCTCGCCAAGCGCAAGCTGCTGCCCGGGATGGCGAACCTCGCCCTCTCCTCCCTCGCTCCCGACATCGAGATCGTGGGCACCTCGCTCGAGGACCTCGACGACGACAGCTACCGCGCGCAGGCCAAGGCCGCGCTCGACGAGTTCGATCGCCGCCGCCTGTCCGACGACGAGTGGAAGCACTTCGCCGAGAAGGTGCACTACGTGCCCGCGAAGGCGGGCCCGCAGGCCCTGGCGAAGGCCGTCGCGGCCGCGGCCGGCCGGCTGGGCCCGCACGCCCGCCGGATCCACTACCTGTCGGTGCCACCGAAGGCCGCCCTCGCCGCGGTCGACACGATCCGCGACGCCGGGCTGGTCGAGGGCTCGCGGATCATCATGGAGAAGCCGTTCGGCACGGACCTGGCCAGCGCCGTCGAGCTGAACCGGCGCCTGCACGACACGTTCGAAGAGACCCAGATCTTCCGGATCGACCACTTCCTGGGCAAGGAGCCCGCGCAGAACATCCTCGCGATCCGGTTCGGCAACGGCCTGTTCGAGCCGATCTGGAACCGCAACTTCATCTCGCAGATCCAGATCGACGTGCCCGAGACCCTCGGCCTCGAGCAGCGCGCCTCCTTCTACGAGGCGACGGGCGCCTACCGCGACATGGTCGTGACGCACCTGTTCCAGATCCTCGCGTTCGTCGCGATGGAGGCGCCGACCGCCCTGGAGCCGAAGGCGATCAGCCTCGAGAAGAACAAGGTGTTCAACTCGATGAAGCCGATCGATCCGGGCAACGTCGTGCGCGGCCAGTACGTCGGCTACAAGGACATACCCGGCGTCTCGCCGGAGAGCGAGACCGAGACGTTCGTCGCCCTGAAGTGCGAGATCGACAACTGGCGCTGGGCCGGCGTGCCGTTCTACCTCCGCACCGGTAAGAAGCTGGCGGAGGGGCAGCGCATCGTCTCGATCGCGTTCAAGGAGCCGCCGCAGTCGATGTTCCCGCCGGGGTCGGGCATCGGCGCGAAGGGGCCGGACCACCTGACCTTCGACCTCGCCGACGCCTCCAAGATGTCGCTGTCGTTCTACGGCAAGAAGCCGGGGCCGGGCATGCGGCTCGAGAAGATGTCGATGCAGTTCGCGATGCAGGACACCGCGAACGCCGGCGACGTGCTGGAGGCGTACGAGCGGCTGATCCTGGACGCGATGCGCGGCGACCACACGCTGTTCACCACCGCGGACGGCATCGAGCGGCTGTGGGAGGTCAGCCAGCCGCTGCTGGACGACGCGCCTCCGGTCCGCCCCTACGCGGTCGGCAGCTGGGGCCCCAACGCCATCCACCAGCTGATCGCGCCGTTCGCGTGGCGCCTGCCGTTCGAGCGCGTCTGGCGCGAGTCGCACGGCCACTGAGGTCTCGCGGATCCGGATCTCTTGCGCGGATCCGGATCCGTTGCGCAACACCCCGCATGCAGGAGCCTCCGCACGGCGTGTCGTCGAATCCGTCCGGATCCGCGCACGGCTGGGCCCGGCAGCGGATTCGGCGGAACGGCATGGCGATCCCTCCCGAACGGGGGAGCGGCGGTTAGCGTCCCGGACGTGCAGGCGATCCCGGTGCTCGGCGGGCGGTACCGGCTCGGGCCGGAGATCGCCTCGGGCGGCATGGGCGCCGTCCATCGCGCGTGGGACGAGCGCTTCGGCCGCGAGGTCGCGATCAAGGTGGTGCGGTCCGGCGCGGACCGCGTCGAGCGCGAGCGCCTGCGTCGGGAGGCGCAGTACCTCGCGCACCTCGACCACCCGAACCTCGTCGCCGTGCTCGACGCGGGCGAGGACCGGCTGCGCTCCGGCGACACGGTCTGGTTCGCGATGGAGCTGGTCGCCGGGCCCGACCTCCGGGCGCTGCTGCGCCGCGACGGCCCCCTGCAGGGCACGGCGACGCGGCGCGTGCTGGCCGGCGTGCTGGCCGCGCTCGAGGTGCTGCACACCGCCGGGGTCGTGCACCGGGACCTGAAGCCCGCCAACGTGCTGCTCACCGCGGAGCCGGCGACCGGCCGGTGGGACGTCAAGCTGGTCGACCTCGGCATCGCGCACCTCGCTCGGACCGACCACCTCACCTCGACGGGCCAGATCGTCGGGACGGCCGCCTACCTCAGCCCGGAGCAGGTGCGGGGCCGGGCGATCGGCCCCGCGACCGACGTCTACGCGCTCGGGCTGCTCGTGCTGGAGGCGCTCACCGGACGCATCGCGTTCCCCGGCAACGCCGCGGAGTCGGCTGCCGCGCGCCTCGTGCGTGCGCCCCACCTCCCCTCCGCGCTCGACCCCGCGTGGCGGGAGCTGCTGAGCGCGATGACGGAGATCGAGCCCGACGCCCGGCCCACCGTCCCCGCGCTGCGCGGCCTGGTCCGCGCGCTGCCGGACTCGGCGCTGCGGCAGGGCGCCGACCCCGACGCGACCGAGGTGCTGCCGGTCGTCCCCGCGGCGACCGCGACCGCGGTGCTCGCCGCGCCGTCGCTCGTCACGACCGGATCGACGCCGGCTCCCGCCCCGGTGCGCGGGCCGTGGCGGCGGCACGCCCTCGCGGCCGCCTGCCTCCTGGCGGTCCTGGCCGCCGCTGCCGGCTGGACAGCCGCCCTCGCGGGCTCCGGCCAGACGGCCGTCGCGGCCGCCACGAGACCGGCCACCGCGCCGTCCCGGACCGCGACCCCGGTGCCGGTCCGCACGATCACCGTCACGCCGACACCGACGCCCACCGTGCCGGCCGCCGTCGAGACGCCGACCGCGGCGCCGGAGACGTCGGCGCCGGTCGCCGACACCCCGGACACGATCACGGACACGATCGAGCGCTGGAAGGAGCGCCTGCGCGAGCGCCGGCACGGCGGCTGGTCCGACGAGTCGGACGATTCCGGGGGGTCCTCGGGGCAGTCCGGCGGGTCGGACGGGTCCTCCGACGGGTCCTCGGACGGCTCCGACGGGTCCTCCGACGGCTGACGCACGGCCCGCGGGCAGGCGGGCCCCGTACCGTCCCCGGATGGCTGAGAACCTGAAGAAGGGCGACCACGTCTCCTGGAAGTCGCACGGCGGCGAGGCGGAAGGCGAGGTCGAGAAGAGGATCACGTCGGAGACCGACGCCGGCGGGCGGCACGTCAAGGCGTCGAAGGACGACCCGCAGTACCTCGTGAAGAGCGAGAAGTCCGGCGGCGAGGCCGTGCACAAGCCCGGTGCGCTGAAGAAGGACTGACCCCGCACTCGCGCGCCGAGCCCGGTGCGGTCATGATCGGGGAGTGAGCTTCAACGCGCGCCTCCGCGCCCTGGTCGGCATCCGACAGGGCAACGCGCTGTCGTCGAGCCTCCGGAACGCCGCGCAGATCGACGTCTACGGCACCGTCCGCCGCCAGGGACCGTTCGATGCGCCTCCCGCCGAGCCGGTCGAGCTGGCCGACCCGGTGCCGTGGGAGCTGCAGGACGGTCAGGGCTCCGTCGCCGACTGGGTGAACCGCCCGCGCTGACCTCTCGCGGATCCGGATGATCTGCGCGACACCCCGTGTGCGAGGCGACCGGGCGCGGCGTGTCGCCCAGGCCGTCCGGATCCGCGCAAGGGATCCGGATCCGCGAACAGCGGGGGAACGACGGAGGCCCCGGGATCGCCGGGGCCTCCGTGTCGTGCGCGAGGGGGGAGTTGAACCCCCACGCCCTTTCGGGCACACGGACCTGAACCGTGCGCGTCTGCCTATTCCGCCACTCGCGCGTAGCCGGCGCACCAGGCGCCGAAGGCCCAGCGAGACTAGCACGGGCGCAACGCGCAACATCCGGCGCGCGGCCCGCGCTGACCCCCGTCGTGGCGCCCCGCGTTACCCTGGGCCGACCGCGGGCGAGCCGCCCGGGCGCGAGCACGAGCACAGAAGGCGGTTCGACGGAGGTGGGCATTCTCGACAGCTTCGAGCGCGGGCTGGACCGCGCCGTGAACGGCGCGTTCGCCCGCACCTTCCGCTCGGGGCTCGCGCCGGTCGAGATCACGTCGGCCCTGCGCAAGGAGCTGGACACCCACGCCTCCCCCGTCGCACGCGACCGGGTGCTCGTGCCGAACCGCTTCACGGTCCGGGTCAGCACCGAGGACCACGCCGCGATGACGGCGCTGGGCGGCGGCCTGATCGACGAGCTCGCGGAGCAGGTGTCGCAGTACGCCGCGCAGCAGCGGTACCAGATGGTGTCCCCGCCGGTGATCACGCTGGAGGAGGACCGCTCCCTCACCATCGGCCTGCTCGAGGTCCGCTCCTCCTCCGAGCGCACCGAGGTCACCTGGCTGCCCGTGCTCGAGATCGACGGCCGCAGGCATCGGCTCGGCGACCGCACCGTCATCGGTCGCGGCTCCGAGGCCGACATCACCGTCGACGACTCCGGCATCAGCCGCAGGCACCTGGAGATCGTGTGGGACGGCCGGCGAGCGGAGGCGCGCGACCTCGGCTCGACGAACGGCTCGACCCTGAACGGCGCGCGGCTCACCCGGGCGGGCCTGCCGAACGAGTCGGTGCTGCAGGCGGGCAGGACCCGGATGGTGTTCCGGGTCGTCGCCCACGCGGGAGGCGCCGCGTCGTGAGCGACCTGACCCTGCTCGTCCTCCGCGTCGCGTTCCTCGCGCTGCTGTGGGTGTTCGTGTTCGCGGTGGTCTACGCGCTGCGCAGCGACCTGTTCGGCGGCCGCGTCCGGAGGATGCCCCAGGAGGCCGCCGGTGTCGCGCCCGCCCCCTCCACCGCGCCGCCCGCCGTGCAGTCGCTGCCCTCGCCGCCGACGCCCGGGGGCGGCGCGTCCGTGCCTCGCGGCCCGGCGTCGACGCTCGTGATCACCTCCGGCGGCAAGGCGGGACTCGAGATCCCCCTCGGCACCGATCCGCTGATGATCGGTCGCGCGAGCGACGCCGGGCTGCAGATCCGCGACGACTACACCTCGACGCACCACGCCCGCCTGCTGCTCTGGGGCGCCGACTGGGTCGTGCAGGACCTCGACTCCACGAACGGCACGTTCGTGGACGGCCGCCGCATCGACACCCCCACGCAGGTCCCGATCGGGACCCCGGTGAAGGTCGGCGCGACCACGTTCGAGCTCCGTGGCTGACCGCGTGACGACGATCACCACCGGCGCGGCCGTCAGCCACGTCGGCCGGGTGCGCACGAACAACCAGGACTCGGGCTACTCGGGCGCCGCCCTGTTCGTCGTGGCGGACGGGATGGGCGGCCACGCCGGCGGCGACGTCGCCTCCGCCATCGCGGTGCGGCGGATCCTGGAGACGGACCGGCTCGAGTTCGCCAGCCCGCAGGAGGCGGAGTTCGCGCTGCAGTCCGCGATGACGGCGGCGAACCGCGAGATCAGCGACACCGTCGTCGAGCGGCCCGAGCTGACGGGCATGGGCACGACGGTGAGCGCGATGGTGCGCGTCGGCGACGCCGTCACCATCGCGCACATCGGCGACTCCCGCATCTACCTGCTGCGCGACGGCGAGCTGTCGCAGATCACCAACGACCACACGTTCGTGCAGCGCCTCGTCGAGACCGGCCGGATCACGCCCGAGGAGGCCGCGGTCCACCCGCGGCGCAGCGTCCTGATGCGCGTGCTCGGCGACATCGACCAGACGCCGGAGATCGACACGTCGATCCTGGGCACGGTGCCCGGCGATCGCTGGATGCTCTGCTCGGACGGGCTCTCCAGCTACGTGTCGGAGGAGCGGATCCTCGTCGCGCTCGAGGGGGCGCCGACCGCCGCGGACGCCGCGAACGGGCTGGTCGGGGAGGCCCTCGACAACGGGGCGCCCGACAACGTGACCGTGATCGTCGTCGACATCGACCGGCCCGGCTCGGCGACCGCACCGTCCGGCGGTCGGCTGGTCGGCTCCGCGGCGCTCGGTGGCGAGCTCGACCTGCCGGCGACCGGCCGCCAGCACGCCCGGCTGCCCGCGCTCCTGCTGCATCCGATCAGGACGTCGATGCCGGAGGCGAGCTTCCAGCCCGAGTCGGAGGACTACCTCGACGCGCTGATCCGCGAGGACCGGCGACGCCTGTGGCGCCGCCGTCTCACCTGGCTCGGCGCGGTCGCGCTGCTGCTCGGCGCGGTCGCCCTCGCCGCCTTCGTGGGCTACCGCTACACCCAGACCCGGTTCTACGTCGGCTTCGACGGGGACCGGGTCGCCGTCTTCCAGGGCGTGCAGAACTCGATCGGCCCGCTGCGGCTCAGCCACGTGGTCCGGGTGACCGACCTCGAGCGCAGCGCGCTCAGCCCCTTCACCCGCTCCCAGATCGCGGAGACGATCTCCACGTCCTCCCTGGCCGCCGCGGAGTCCGTGGTCGAGAACGCGAAGTCCGACAGCGGTGGCTGACACCACCACGCTGTCCCGACCCGGCTCCGACCGCCTGCCGGGCATCCGCCCGTCGACCCGGCTGCGGAACACCGAGCTCGGGCTGCTGCTGATCGCCCTTGCGGTGGCGGCCGCGGCGATCGTGCTGGTCCAGCTCGGAGCGCTCGGCCGGATCGACCTGAGCGTCGTGAAGCTCGCGGGCGGCGTCGGGGTGCTCGCGCTCGCGCTGCACGTCGTCCTCCGGTTCCTCGCGAGGGACGCGGACCCGTTCATCCTGCCGATCGCGACGGCGATCAACGGGCTGGGGATCGCCGAGATCTACCGCATCGACCTCAGCCCGACCGGGGTGCGGAACCACTACGACGACGGCTCGAGCCAGATCCTGTGGACCACGCTCGGCATCGGCGCGGCGATCGTCGTGCTGTTCGTCGTGCGCAACCACCGCATGCTGCAGCGGTTCACCTACATCGCCATGCTCGCCTCGATCGTGCTGCTCGTCCTGCCGCTCGTGCCCGGCCTGCGGCTCAGCGGCGCCGCCGCCTACGTCTGGGTCAGCGTGGGCCCGCTCAGCTTCCAGCCGGGCGAGATCGCGAAGATCACGCTCGCGATCTTCTTCGCGGGCTTCCTCGTCGCGCGCCGGGACTCGCTCGCGATGGTCGGCCGCCGCATCCTGTTCGTCCGGCTGCCGCGCGCCCGGGACCTGGGGCCGATCGTCGTCGTCTGGCTGCTCGCGCTCGGCGTCATCGTCGGGGAGCACGACCTGGGCACCGGCCTCCTGCTGTTCGGCATGTTCGTCGCCATGCTCTACGTCGCGACGGGGCGGACGAGCTGGATCGTCCTCGGCCTCCTGATGGCCGCCGTGGGCGCATATGCGGCGAGCCGCATCCTCGCGTACGTCGAGGGCCGCATCACGAACTGGATCCATGCCTTCGACGGCACGCTCTACGACGACCGCGGCGGCAGCTTCCAGGTGGTCAACGGGATCTTCGGCCTCGCCCACGGCGGCCTGTTCGGCACGGGCCTCGGCCAGGGCCGCCCGGACATCACCCCCGCCGCGAACAGCGACTTCATCGTGGCGTCGCTGGGGGAGGAGCTGGGGCTCGTCGGCGTGTTCGCGCTGCTCTGCCTCTACCTGCTGTTCGTCTCCCGCGGGTTCCGGATCGGCTACTCGGGGCCGGACGACTTCGGCAAGCTGCTCGCGGTCGGGCTGGCGTTCGTGGTCGCGCTGCAGGTGTTCATCGTCGTCGGCGGCGTGATGCGGGTCATCCCGAACACGGGCCTCACGACCCCCTTCCTCGCAGCCGGCGGCTCCTCCCTCGTGGCGAACTGGATGATCGCCGCGCTGCTGCTGCGCATCTCCGACACCATCCGCAGCGGCCCCAGGACGGTGATCTGATGCGCGGCTTGCTCGTGAAGGCCGATCTGAGCGACACGCCGATGGCGCGCCGACGGTTCGCGGCGTGTCGCGAACCGGGCCTGAACGAGGAAGCATGAACAGGGAGCTGAAGCGGATCAGCGCGCTCGTGGTGCTGATGTTCACGACGCTCTTCGTCGCCTCCAGCGTGATCCAGGTCTTCCAGACGACCAACCTGGACGCGGACGCACGGAACCAGCGTGCCCGGTCGGACCAGTACGCGATCCAGCGCGGTCAGATCCTGACGGCCGACGGCAAGGCGATCGTGACGTCGCCGAAGTCCGACGACACGTTCGAGTTCGACCGGAAATACGCGGACGGCGCGCTCTACGCGGCGGTGACGGGCTACTACAACCCGATCGGGGCGCCGACCGGGATCGAGGGCGCGCTGAACGCCCAGCTGGCCGGCACCTCCTCCGACCAGGTGCTCGACCGCCTGCAGAACACGATCACCGGGCAGGACCCGAAGGGCGCGTCCGTGCAGCTGACGATCCAGCCGAAGGTGCAGAAGGCCGCGTACGACGCGCTCGGGGACCTGCGCGGCGCGGTCGTCGCGCTCGACCCGAAGACCGGCAAGGTCCTCGCGCTGGTCTCCAAGCCGTCCTACGACCCGAACGCGATCGCGGACCACACCACGGGCGTCCGCGCCTACGACGTGCTCAGCGCGAAGACCGTGAACCCGCTCGTGAACCGCGCGATCGCGGGGGACCTGAACCCGCCCGGCTCCACCTTCAAGATCATCACCGCGTCCGCGGCGCTCGAGAGCGGGAAGTACACCCCGTCGTCGAAGTTCCCCAGCCCGACCTCGTACCGCCTGCCCGGCACCGACACGGTCATCCAGAACTCCTACGGGGAGCGCTGCGGCTCCGGTGCGACGGCGACCATCGCGACCGCGCTGAGCCTGTCCTGCAACATCCCCTTCGCCCAGCTGGGCATCAAGCTGGGCGACGACGCGCTGCGCGAGCAGGCGGAGCGGTTCGGCTTCGACACGCCGCTCTCGATCCCGCTGAAGGTGACGCCGAGCAGCTACCCGGCGGAGCAGCTGGACGGCGCGCAGACGGCGCAGACGGCCTTCGGGCAGTTCGAGGATCGGGCCACGCCGATGCAGATGGCCATGGTCGCCGCGGCGATCGGGAACGGTGGTGTCCTGATGAAGCCGAACCTCGTGGAGAAGATCGTGTCCCCCTCCCTGGAGACCGTCGACCGCTTCTCCCCGGAGCAGCTCGGCACCCCCGTCAGCGCCGACACGGCAGCGAAGGTGAAGGCGATGATGGTGTCCTCGGTGGCCGGCGGAGCCGCGACCAATGCAAGAATCGACGGTGTCGAGGTCGCGGGGAAGACGGGGACGGCGCAGAACGGGCCCGACCAGCCGTACACGCTGTGGTTCACCGGGTTCGCGCCCGCGTCGGATCCGCAGGTGGCGGTCGCGGTCGTGATCGAGAACGGTGGGGGGCTGGGTCAGTCGGGGTACGGCAACCGTGTCGCCGCCCCGATAGCCAAGCAGGTCATGGAGGCGGTGCTGAACGGATGAGACCGGTCGCCGGGCTCACTTTCGGGGGCCGCTACGAGCTGTCCTCCCGCATCGCCATCGGCGGGATGGGCGAGGTCTGGGAGGCCCAGGACTCGCGCCTC
>NZ_CAXTOQ010000075.1:0-16463 GCF_964245895.1 uncultured Amnibacterium sp. | reverse complement strand
GCCGCGCCTCGCCGGCCGCCTTCCTCGTCTGCTGCTCGAGACGGTCGTACACGGTCTCCGCGTCCTGCAGCCGCGACTCGGCCGCGTCGGCGACGGCCGCCTTCTGCAGGGCGATCGTGCCGAGCCGCGCGGCCTGCGCCTCCAGCCCGTCGAGCGCCTTCTGGATCCGCGCGACCTCGCCGGCCTTGGCCGTCACGTCCTTCTTCGCCGCCTGCACCTCGGCCCAGGTGGGGTCGTCGGCGCGCGCCGTCGCGGTTCCGAAGCCGACCGCGATGCCCACCAGGCCGGCGACGAGTGCGACGGCCGACGCCCTCCGCAGCCCCGACCGCACCGAGCCAGGGTAGGCGGGAGGCGCGTCCGCGGCGGACGCCGCGCGGGGCTCAGTCGTAGGTCTTGAGGACGTGCCAGCCGCCGCCGAACGCGACGACGTCGAACACGAGCGTCTCGCCGTCGTGCACGGACGTGCCCTGGAACCGCCAGCCGTGCACGGGCAGGGGATGCGTCAGCACGGCGGGCAGCGCGTCCTCCAGCGGTGTCGGCGCGTCGGTCACCCGATAGGTCCGCTGCCGCCAGAGGAGCAGGCGCGGGTGACCCCGGCTGCCGGTGACGAGCGAGGCCTCCTGCTCGTGGTCCGTGACGATGCTGCCCATGCGCGTCTCCTCCGGCTCGAACACGTGTTCGATTCGGCCGACGGTACGCCCCGAGGCGGGCCCGGGCAAGCGCGCCGCGCCGGCGGCTAGCGTGACGGCATGGTCGAGATCGCTCCCTACGGCGAGTGGACCTCGCCCCTCTCCGCCGAAGCCGTCGCGGCGGGCAGCCACGCACCGGACTCCGCGCGGTTCGTCGGCGACGAGGTGTGGTGGGCCGAGCCGATCTCGGCCGAGCGCCGCGTCGCCCTCCTGCGCCGCATCGACGGCCGGGTCGCCCCGGTCCTGCCCGCGCCTTGGAACGTGCGGACGACCGTGCACGAGTACGGCGGCGGCGCGTGGACCGCCGTCGGGACGACCGTGGTGTTCTCGCATCTCGGCGACGGGCGGCTGCACCGGCTCGACGGCCCGGGCCTGGAACCGGTCGCGCTCACCCCCGAGGCGGACGGCACCGCGTTCGGCGGACTCGTCGCCGCCGACGGCGCGGTGCTCGCCGTCCGGGAGGCGCGGACGGGCGAGGGCCCGCAGGACGTGCGTCGCGACCTCGTGCTCGTGCCGCTCGACGCCTCCGCCGCGGACGATCCGGAGGCGATCACGAGCGTCGTCGCCGGCTCGCGGTTCCTCGCCCAGCCGCGGATCAGCCCGGACGGGACGCGGATCGCGTGGATCGCGTGGGACCACCCGAACATGCCGTGGGACGGCACGGAGCTGCGGGTCGGCGACCTCGACGGCGGCCGGGTCACCGTGTACCGGACCCTGCTGGGCGGCCCGACCGAGTCCGTCCTGCAGCCCGAATGGCTGCCCGACGGGCGGCTCGCGGTGATCTCCGACCGCAGCGGGTGGTGGAACCTGTACCGCGTCGACCCCGAGGGAGGCGGCGAGCCGCAGCCGCTGCTCGCGGTCGAGCGGGAGACGGGCGGCCCGCTCTGGGTGCTCGGGACCCGCTGGTACCTGCCGCTGCCCGACGGTCGCATCCTGCTCACCGCCACCTTCGGCAGCGACGACCAGCTGCTGCTCGACCCGGAGGACGGCTCGACCGTCGCGCTGCGGACCGACCGCTCCGGCACCTCGTGGGAGGACCTGCGCGACGGCCGCGCCCTGCTGATCGACCAGTCGGCCGCGGACCCCGTGTCGCTGTGGCGGCTCGACGTGGTCGACGGCGGGTTCACCCTGCTGCGCAGCGGCGTCGACGACCTGCCGCGCGACGCGTTCCCCGAAGCCGAGCTGCTCGAGATCGACGGCGTCCATGCCGTCCTGTACCGGCCGCGGAACCCGGGCGCCGCCGCGCCGGAGGGGCACCTGCCGCCGCTCGTCGTGCTGGTGCACGGCGGGCCGACCTCGCAGGCGGGCGTGCGGATGAACCCCGCCGTCGCCTACTACACGAGCCGCGGCATCGCGGTCGTCGACGTCGACTACGGCGGCTCCACCGGCTACGGCCGTGCCTACCGCGAGCGGCTCGCCGGGCAGTGGGGCGTCGTCGACGTCGAGGACGTCGTGACCGTCGCCCGCGGCCTCGCCCAGCGGGGCCTCGCCGACCCGCGGCGCCTCGCGATCGAGGGCGGCTCCGCCGGCGGCTGGACCGTGCTCGCCGCGCTCACCCGGACCGACGCGTTCGCCGCGGGCGTCTCCCGGTACGGGGTCGCGGACGCCGTCGCGCTCGCGACGGACACGCACGACTTCGAGGGCCGATACCTCGACCGCCTGATCGGGCCGTACCCGGAGGCGGCGGACGTGTACCGCGAGCGGACGCCGATCACCCACGTCGACGGCCTGTCGGCGCCCGTGCTGCTGCTGCAGGGACTCGACGACCGGGTGGTGCCGCCGGCGCAGTCGCGGCTGTTCCGCGACGCGCTCGCCGCACGGCGCATCCCGCACGCGCTGATCGAGTACCCGGGGGAGGGGCACGGCTTCCGCGGACGGGAGGCGCTGGTGTCGTCGCGCGAGGCCGCGCTGTCCTTCTACGGCCAGGTGCTGGGCTTCACGCCGCCGGGCGTCCCGGTCCTGCCGCTCGAGACCTGAAGCGAACGGGAAGGTCCGAGCCGGCCGGTACGTTGCTGCACCGGACGCCCCCGGAAGGATCCCCGTGACCGACACGCAGACCGCACCAGCCCCCTCCGCCGCCGAGCGGCTCGCACGGTTCCACGCCGCCCGGCAGCAGTCCGTGCAGACGTCGAACGGCTTCCTCGCGCTGACGAACACGCAGTGGGTCGGCGAGGAGCAGACGATCTGGGGCGTCCCGGGCATCTGGGCGCCGCGGTCGGCGGGGGAGTCGGGCCTGCTCGTCACCGCGACCGCGGCCGACGGCATCACGATAGACGGCGCCCTCGTCGACGGCACGGCCGTCGCGCGCGGGAAGGACGACCCGCAGCCGTCCGCGATCGTCTTCGACGACCACACCACGGGCACGGTGATCCGCGGCGAGGACGGCCAGTACGCGCTGCGCGTCTGGGACGCGAGGTCGGAGGCGATCGAGGAGTTCGGCTCGATCAGCGCCTTCCCCTACGACGCCGAGTGGGTCGTCACCGGCACCTTCACGCCGAACCCCGCCGGCACCACCGTGGGCTTCTCGCACATCAAGGACGACGGCGCCACCCGCGAGCTGCCCGTGCCCGGCGACATCGCGGTGACCATCCGCGGCGAGGAGCACCGCATCGCGGCGTTCAAGGACGGCCGCCGCCTCCAGCTGGTGTTCGCCGATGCGACGAGCGACGACGACACCTACGGGGTCGGCCGCTTCCTCTTCATCGCGCCGAACCCCGACGGCTCGATCACGCTCGACTTCAACTACGCGGTCCTGCCGCCGTGCGCGTTCAGCTACAACTTCAACTGCCCGATGCCGCCCAGGCAGAACCGGTTCCCGTTCCGCATCGAGGCCGGCGAGAAGCAGGTGCTCGCGAAGACGGGCGAGCTGCTGCACGGGTAGCGCGGCCGCCTCCTGTCGGAGGTGTGTTCTAGCCTCCAGCGCATGGAGGCCACGGCGGTCGCGGCGACGCGGGAGCGCACGATCGTGGTGCAGCGCGTCGACGCCGGCCTGCGCCTGCTCGTCGACGGCGCGCCCCAGGACGTCGACGAGCCGTCGATCGGGGCCGCCATCGCCGCCGCCGAGGCGGCCGCGCCCCGATGGGTGTGGGACACGGCCGACGTCTACCCCGCGCTGCTGCGAGTCGGCGTGCGGGTCGGCCGGGCGTGGGACCTCCGGCTCGCGCGGGCGCTGCTGCGGCGGGCCGCGGGCACGCCGGGCGGGATCGCCGCGCTGCCCCTGGACGGCTGGGACGACGACCCCGCCGCCGTCGACGACGCCGCCCTGCCGATCGACCTCGGCGAGCACCTCGATCCGGCCGCCGAGCTCGCGCGGCAGCAGCGGGAGATCGCCGGGTCGAGCCGGCCGGGCGCGCTGCGCCTCCTGATCACGGCGGAGTCGGCCGGCGCGCTCGCGGCCGCGGAGATGCGGCACGCCGGGCTGCCCTGGAACCGTGAGCAGCACGAGCGGCTCCTCGTCGACCTGCTCGGCCCGCGCGTGCCCGCCGATCGCCGGCCGGCCGCGCTCGAGCGCCTCGCCGACGGCATCCGGTCGGCACTCGGCGCGCCGGCCCTCAACCCCGACTCCGCGACGGAGCTGGCCCGCGCCCTCCGCGGCGCTGGCATCGAGGTGGACAGCACCCGGGCAGCGGAGCTGCGCCGTGTCGACCACCCCGCCGTCGCCCCGCTGCTCGAGTACAAGAAGCTGGCGCGGCTGCACCAGGCGAACGGCTGGCAGTGGCTCGACACGTGGGTCGCGGACGGCCGCTTCCGGCCCGACTACGTCGTGGGCGGCGTCGTCACCGGACGGTGGGCGACGCGGGGCGGCGGCGCCCTGCAGCTGCCGAAGCAGATCCGCGGCGCGGTCGTCGCCGACGCGGGGTGGCGCCTCGTCGTCGCGGACGCGGCGCAGCTCGAGCCGCGGGTGCTCGCCGGGCTCGCGCAGGACCACGCGATGGCCGAGGCCGGCCGGGACCGCGACCTGTACGCCGGCATCGTGGCGAGCGGCGCCGTCGCGACGCGGGCGAGCGCGAAGATCGGGATGCTCGGCGCCCTGTACGGCGCGACCAGCGGCGAGGGCGGCCGGCTCGTGCCGCGGCTCGCGCAGCGGTTCCCGCGGGCACTCGCCCTGGTCGAGCAGGCGGCCAGGGAGGGGGAGCGCGGCGGCACGGTGTCCACCCTGCTCGGCAGGTCGACGCCCCCGGTCTCCGACCGCCACCGGGCCGTCGATCGGGACGCCGCCGTGCTCGACGCGGACGAGCGCGTGCTGCGGCAGGCGCGCAGCATGGCCCGCGACCGCGGTCGCTTCACCCGGAACTTCGTGGTGCAGGGTACCGCGGCCGAATGGGCCCTGTGCTGGCTCGCTGACCTGCGCCGACGGCTCTGGGCGATCGGCGACGGCGCCCTCACCGACCGGCCGCACCTCGTGTACTTCCTGCACGACGAGGTCATCGTCCACACGCCGGCCGAGCACGTCGACGCGGTCACGGCCGCCGTGGCCGGCTCCGCCTCGGCGGCGGGGCGGCTGCTCTTCGCGGACTTCCCGGTCGACTTCCCGCTCGACGTCGCCGTCGTCGACCGCTACTCGGACGCGTAGGGCCTCCGCGTGGGATCTGGGAGCCCCTCCCAGCCGGCGGGGGTCTGCTGAAGCCATGACGGACATGACGGCGCAGCAGGTGATCGCGCCCCGCTACGGCGGGCCCGAGGTGCTGGAGGTCGCCCAGGTCGACCTCCCGCAGGCCGGCCCGGGGCAGGTGACGATCGCCGTGCGCGCGGCGGGGATGAATCCCGCGGACTACAAGGGCTTCGCAGGCCCGCGACCGGGAGCGCCGGCAGACCTGCCCATCCGGCCGGGGTACGAGGTCGCGGGAGTCATCACGGCGATCGGCGCGGACACCGGGCTCGCGTCCGGCGGCGGCGCCGTCGGCGATGCGGTGCTCGCCTTCCGGGTGTCCGGCGGGTACGCCTCCGCCGTGACGGTCCCCGCGGCGGACGTCTTCGCCAAGCCGGACGGCCTCGACTTCCCGGCCGCCGCGAACCTGCTGCTGGCCGGCACGACCGCGATGGACATGCTGCGCGTCGTCGACGCGACCGAGGGCGAGACCGTCGTCGTGCACGCGGCGTCGGGCGCCGTCGGCGTCATGCTGCTGCAGCTCGCGCGGCAGCGCGGCATCCGGGTGATCGGCACCGCGAGCGAGAGCCGCTTCGACGTCGTCCGCCGGTTCGGCGGCGTGCCGGTCGCCTACGGCGACGGCCTGCTGCAGCGGGTGCGGGACGCGGCGCCGCACAGCGTGGCCGCCGCGCTCGACTGCGTCGGCACCGACGAGGCCGTCGACGTCTCCCTCGCCCTGGTTCCGACCGACCGGATCGTGACGATCGCCGCCCGCGGGCGCGCCCAGCAGGACGGCTTCCGCGCAGTGGGAGGCACCGACCCGGAGAGCAAGCGGTTCCGCGACGCGGTGCGCAGCGACCTGATCGCTCTCGCCGCCGCCGGCGACCTGGAGGTCCCCATCGCCCGCACCTACCCGCTCTCCCAGGCATCGGCGGCCCTCGCCGAGCTCGCTGGAGGGCACCCGGGAGGCAAGCTCGCCCTCGTCCCCTGAAGTGGGAGCGGGGCTCCCGCGAACTGGGGCGCCGCCGCGGCGCGCCGGACGACGACCGATCCGGTTGAGTTCCCGGCGTGTCGTCCGGCATACTTCCCGGGAGCCGAATAGGCCCGCGCTAATTTCATATCGGTGTCATCGGTTCAACCGTTCACCACAGGTCGTTGGGGAAGACGTATCTGTTCGAACGGAGGACGAATCCATGGTCACCACAGTTGCCCGTGGCGTGCTGTACGTGCACTCGTCGCCACGAGCCCTCTGCCCGCACGTCGAGTGGGCGGCCGGTCACGCGATCGGTCGACCCGTCGACTTCGACTGGGTGGATCAGCCGGTGCTGCGCGGGTCGCAGCGCACGGACTTCTACTGGGAGGGTGCCCCCGGCACCGGCGCAGCCATCGCCTCGAAGCTGCGCGGGTGGGAGCACCTCCGCTTCGAGGTGACGGAGGACCCGCGCGACGGCGTCGACGGCAGCCGCTGGCTGCACACGCCCGACCTCGGGATCTTCCACGCGCAGACCGACGCGGCCGGCAACATCGTGGTCCCCGAGGACCGCATCCGCGCCGCGATGGACGCTGCGGGCACCTCCGCGATCGAGCTGCACCGCGAGCTCCGGCTGGCCCTCGGGCAGGCCTGGGACGACGAGCTCGAGCCCTTCCGTCACGCGATCGGCACCTCGTCGGTCACCTGGCTGCACCGCTCCGCGGTCTGACCGGGTCCCCTTCGGAATCCGTATGACAAAGATGTAATTCATCGGCGTGTCACGGAGCCCCGGAGGGCCTCGGTTCAGTACCGTTCTCACGTCCGCAGATGCGACTTCTAGTGTTCGGGCTGTATGGGTAGCGGCCCTCGAACCTCAGCATCTTGCGGCCTGAAGAGCCCCCGAGCGGATGGGTACCGCCCGGGGGCTCTTCCCTGTGCCCATTGCGTTCCGGGTCGCAAGCTCCCCGGAACGCGTGCGCCTTCGGCGGCCCTGAACGGGCCGTCGGTACGGCGCGACGGGTCGGAGCGCGTGCCCGGCTCGACTGGTCCGCGCGTGCGGGTCGAAGCCTGTGCGCCTTCGGCGGCCCTGAACGGGCCGTCGGTACGGCGCGACGGGTCGGAGCGCGTGCCCGGCTCGACTGGTCCGCGCGTGCGGGTCGAAGCCTGTGCGCCTTCGGCGGCCCTGAACGGGCCGTCGGTACGGCGCGACCGATCGAGTCGCGCGCGGGTGGCGTTGTGAAGGTCATCCGCGCGGCCGCAGGTCGCCGGATGACCTTCACAACGAAGCACCGACGGACGAACCGCGTCAGGGGTCGGTCAGTCGAAGGCGCCCTCGGCGTCCCAGCGGGCGAGGTCCGCGAGCCACGCCTCCGCGGTGCCGTCGGACGGGGCGCGCCAGTCGCCCCGCGGGGAGAGGGAGCCGCCGGCCAGCACCTTCGGGCCGTTCGGCATCGCCGACCGCTTGAACTGCGCGAACGCGAAGAAGCGGCGGAGGAAGACCTCCAGCCAGCGGCGGATCTCGGGCAGGTCGTACGCGACCCGCTTCTCCTCCGGGAAGTTCGGCGGCCACGCGCCCGCGCCCGCGTCGCTCCACGCATGCCACGCGAGGAATGCGATGCGACCGGGGCGGAAGCCGTAGCGCAGGACGTGGAAGAGCGCGAAGTCCTGCAGCGCGTACGGACCGACCTTGGACTCGGTCGACTGCAGCTGGTCGCCGGGCACCAGCTCGGGGCTGATCTCGGTGTCGAGGATGCGCCGCAGCGTCCCCTCCACCTCGCCGGTGAACTGCGCCGTGCTGATCACCCAGCGGATCAGGTGCTGGATGAACGTCTTCGGGATGCCGCCGTTGACGTTGTAGTGGCTCATCTGGTCGCCGACGCCGTAGGTGGACCAGCCGAGCGCCAGCTCGGACAGGTCGCCGGTGCCGAGCACGATGCCGCCGCGCTGGTTCGCGATGCGGAACAGGTAGTCCGTGCGCAGTCCCGCCTGCACGTTCTCGAACGTGACGTCGTACACGGGCTCGCCCGAGCCGAAGGGATGCCCCAGCTCCCGCAGCATCGTGATCGCCGTCGGACGGATGTCGACCTCGCCCGCGGTGACGCCGAGCGCGCGCATCAGCGCCTTCGCGTTGCCGCTCGTCTCCTCGCCGGTCGCGAAGCCCGGCAGCGAGAACGCCAGCACGTCGGTGCGCGGCCGCCCCGTGCGGTCCATGGCCTGCGCCGCGACGAGCAGCGCCTGCGTGGAGTCGAGCCCGCCCGAGACGCCGATGACGACCTTCGGCCGGCCGATCGCCTCCAGCCGCTGCACGAGCCCGGCCACCTGGATGTTGTACGCCTCGTAGCAGTCCTGCGCCAGCCGCGCAGCGTCGGCGGGCACGAAGGGGAACCGCTCGACCGCTCGCCGCAGGCCGATGTCGCCCGTCGCCGGCCGCAGCGCGAACGGGATCCTGCGGAACGCGCCGACCCGGTCGGCGTGCGTGCGCCGGTTGTCGTCGAAGGTGCCCATCCGCATGCGCTCCTGGCGCAGCAGGTCCAGGTCGACATCGGCGACCGCGGCCCGGTCGTCGTCGGGGAACCGGTCCGCCTCCGCCAGCAGCACGCCGTTCTCGTAGACCAGCGTCTGCCCGTCCCAGGAGAGGTCCGTCGTTGACTCGCCCCGCCCGGCCGCGGCGTACACGTACGCGGCGAGGCAGCGGGAGGACGCCGACCGGGCGAGCAGCGCGCGGTCCTCCGCACGACCGACGGTGATCGGGCTGCCGGAGAGGTTCGCCAGCACCGTCGCCCCCGCGAGCGCCGCCTCCGCGCTCGGCGGGATCGGCACCCACACGTCCTCGCAGATCTCGACGTGCAGCACGAGGCCGGCCAGGTCGGTCGCCTCGAACAGCAGGTCGGGGCCGAACGGCACGACGCGGCCGCCGACGCGGATCGAGCCGCCACGACGGTCGTCGCCGGGGGAGACCCAGCGGCGCTCGTAGAACTCGCGGTAGTTCGGCAGGTACGACTTCGGCACGACGCCGAGCACCTCGCCGCGGTGCACGACCACCGCCGTGTTGAACAGCCGGCCGTCGTGTCGCAGCGGCGCCCCGACCACGAGCACGGGCTGCAGCGCGGCGCTGGCGCTCACCACGCGCGCGAGCGCCGCCTCCACGCCGTCGAGCAGCGCGTCCTGCAGCAGCAGGTCCTCGATCGAGTAGCCCGAGAGCCCCAGCTCGGGGAAGACGGCGACGTCGACCCCGTCGTCGCTGCAGCGCTGGGCCAGGCGCAGCAGCGCATCGGCGTTCGCGAGCGGGTCGCCGATCGTGATGCGGCCCGTGCAGGCCGCGATGCGGGCGAAGCCGTGCTCGTGGATGGAGCGGAAGTCCACCGGCGCCTCCTCGCGGTCCGTCGCCGCTTCAGGCGGAGGCGAACACCGTGACGGCGTTGTGCCCGCCGAACCCGAACGAGTTGCTCACCGCGAACACCTCGCCGTCCGGCAGCCTCCGCGGCGTCGTGACGACGTCGAGCGGGATCTCGGGGTCGGGGTCGGTCAGGTTGATCGTGGGCGGCGCGAGCCGCTCCTGCAGCGCCTTGACCGTGAAGACGGCTTCGATCGCGCCGGCCGCGCCGAGCAGGTGGCCGGTGGCCGCCTTCGTGGCGCTGACCGCGATCTCGTCGAGGTGGTCCCCGAACACCGCGCGCATCGACTTGTACTCCGCGATGTCGCCGACGGGGGTGCTGGTCGCGTGCGCGTTGATGTGCGCGATCTCGTTCGGGGAGAGCCCCGCGTCCTCGAGCGCGAGCCGCATCGTGCGGGGCACGGAGCCGTCCGGGCTGGGGTCGGGGGCGCTGATGTGGTGCGCGTCGCTCGTCACCGCGCTGCCGAGCAGCCGCGCGTAGATCCTCGCGCCTCGCGCCTTGGCGTGGTCCTCGCGCTCGAGGATCAGCGCCGCAGCGCCCTCGCCGAGCACGAAGCCGTCCCGGCCCGCGTCGTACGGGCGGGAGGCGAGCTGCGGCGCGTCGTTCCGCTTGGAGAGGGCCTGCATCTGCGCGAAGGCCGCGAGCGGCAGGCCGTGCACGCACGCCTCCGTGCCGCCCGCGATGATCACGTCGGCGTAGCCGAGCCGCAGGTGGTCGAGGGCGTTGCCGATCGACTCGTTGCTGGAGGCGCACGCCGAGACCACCGTGCGGGCGCCGGCGCGCGCCGTGAACTCCATCTCGATCGCGGCGGCGGCCGCGTTCGGCATCAGCATCGGGACGGTCATCGGGGGCACGCGCCGCGGCCCCTTCTCCTTCAGCGTGTCCCACGCCGAGAGCAGGGTCCACACGCCGCCGATGCCGGTCGCCCAGTCGACGCCGAGCCGCGTCGGGTCGACCTCGGGGGAGCCGGCATCGGCCCACGCGTCCCGCGCGGCGAGCAGCGCCAGCTGCGCGCCGCGGTCCAGCCGCTTGGCCTCGATCCGGTCGAGCACCTCGGTGGGGTCCACCTTGGCGATCGCGGCGAACCGCACCGGCAGCTCCAGCTCCTCCGCCCACGGGTACGGGAGCGTGCGGGCGCCCGAGTCGCCGGCGAGCAGGTTCGTCCACGACTCCTGGGCGTTCGTGCCGAGAGGCGAGAACGCACCGATGCCGGTGACGACGACGTCTGGAGCTGCCATGGAGCGGGTGGTGCCTTCCGGTCTCAGGCCTGGGCGGCCGTGATGAAGTTGACGGCGTCGCCGACGGTCTTCAGGTTCTTGACCTCTTCGTCGGGGATCTTCACGTCGAACTTCTCCTCCGCGTTGACCACGATGGTCATCATCGAGATGGAGTCGATGTCGAGGTCGTCCGTGAAGGACTTGTCCATCTCGACCGTGTCGGTCGCGATGCCCGTCTCGTCGCTGACGAGCTCGGCGAGGCCGGCGAGGACTTCTTCGGTGGACTGGGCCATTGGGTCGTTCTCCTCAGGGTCTGGAAGGCCCCGCGGCTCGCGGGACCGGACGGGGGAAAGTGTATTGGTGGGCGCGTCGCGCCCTCAGGGAAGCCGCACCACCTGGGCGCCGAAGACGAGGCCCGCACCGAACCCGATCTGCAGGGCGAGGCCGCCGGACAGCTCCGGGTGCTCGACGAGGAGGGCGTGGGCCGCGAGCGGGATGGAGGCGGCCGACGTGTTGCCGGTCGTCGCGATGTCCCGCCCGATCAGCACGTGCTCCGGCAGCTTCAGCTGCTTCGCGAGCTCGTCGATGATCCGCATGTTCGCCTGGTGCGGCACGAACGCGGCCAGGTCGTCGGCCGTGATGCCCGCGGCGTCGAGCGCCTGCTGGGCGACCTTCGCCATCTCCCACACCGCCCAGCGGAAGACCGTCTGGCCCTCCTGCCGCAGGGTCGGCCAGTCGACGGCGCCCGCGCCGTCGCGATAGGCGGACAGCGGGTTGTCCATGCCGACCGCGTCCCACTTGCCGCCGTCGGACCCCCAGACGGTCGGACTGACGCCGGGCTCGTCGGAGGGACCGAGGATCGCGGCGCCCGCGCCGTCTGCCAGCAGGAAGGAGATCGTGCGGTCGGTGGGCTTCGCGAACTGCGACAGCTTCTCGGCGCCGACCACGAGGACGTGCTCGGCCAGGCCCGAGCGGATGAACGCGTCGGCCTGCGCGATGCCGTAGGTGAACCCCGCGCACGCGGCTGAGATGTCGTAGGCCGGTGCCGGCGTCGCGCCGATCCGGTCGGTCAGCAGCGCGGCGAGGGAGGGGGTCTGCACGGTGTTCGAGATCGTGGAGACGAGCACGGCGCCGATCTGCGACGGCTCGATCCCCGCCGTGCGGATCGCGTCCAGCGACGCCTCGACGGCCAGGTCCACCGCCTCCACGTCCTTCGAGGCGCGCCTGCGCTCGATCACGCCGGTGCGCTGCCGGATCCACTCGTCGGACGAGTCGATCGGCCCGACGATGTCGTCGTTCGTGACGACGACGTCGCCGCGGGCCGCGCCGTACGCGAGGATGCGCGAGCCGGCGTGCCCGGTCGACTGGTTCAGGGCGGTCATGCGATCCCATCGAGCAGGTTGCGCGCCGCGGGCAGGTCCGCGGGCGTCTTCACCGCGACGGTCGGCACGCCCTTCAGCCCGCGCTTCGCGAGCCCGGTGAGCGTGCCGGCCGGGGCCAGCTCGACGAGCCCGGTGATCCCGGCCTCGGCGAACGACGCCATGCAGCGGTCCCACCGTACCGGCGAGGCCACCTGACCGACGAGGAGGTCGAGGAAGGCGGCGCCGGAGGCGACCTCCGAGCCGTCGCGGTTCGTCCAGAGCCGCGCGGCCGGATCGGCGGGGGAGAGGGTGTCCGCGAATGCGCGCAGCGTCCCCACGGCGGGGCGCATGTACTCGGAGTGGAACGCGCCCGCGACCTGGAGGGGGATCACGCGGGCACCGGCCGGTGGCTCGGCGCGCAGCGACTCGAGCGCGTCGAGCGCCCCGGAGGCGACGACCTGCCCGCCGCCGTTGCGGTTCGCGGGCACGAGCCCGAGTGACTCGATGCGGTCGACGACGGCGGTCTCGTCGCCGCCGACGACGGCGCTCATGCCGGTCGGGACCGCGGCGGCGGCCTCCGCCATGGCCCGGCCGCGCTGCGCGATGAAGCGCATCCCGTCGGTCTCGGTGAGGACCCCGGCGACCACGGCAGCGGTGATCTCTCCGACCGAGTGGCCGGCGATCGCGGTCACCTCGCGCTCGAGCGCCCAGGCGGTCAGCAGGCCGGCCGCGACGATCAGGGGCTGCGCGACGTCGGTGCGGCGGATGGCGTCCCCGTCGGCGGTGGTGCCGAGCGACACCAGGTCGAGGCCCGCGGCCTCCCCGAGCGCGTCGAGGCGCTCGCGCGCCCCGTCGACCTCGAGCCACGGGGCGAGGAAGCCCGGGGTCTGGGAGCCCTGGCCCGGGGCGACGACGACGATCACGGTCCCCAAGTCTGGCCGACCAGCGGGGACTCGGGCTGAGAACGGCGCCAACGGATGCGCAGGATCGTCGTGCGCGTCCTACGGCCGGTCTCCGTTTTGTACATCTCTCAGACCTACAAGACGAGAAGTCGGTCGTCAGCGACGACGGCGGGCCTGCACCGGCTCGCTGATGGCGCCGAGGATCAGCGCGGTGTGCAGCACGAAGGCGTCCCGCGGAGAGGTCGGGTCCCAGCCGAGCAGCTCCGTGATGCGCTTGAGGCGGTAGCGGACCGTGTTCGGGTGCACGAACAGCTCCCGCGCCGTCCCCTCCAGCGATCGGCCGTTGTCGAGGTAGGCCCACAGCGTGACGAGCAGCTCGGGGCTGTGGTGCTCCTTCAGCGGCCCGTGGATCCGGGTCACCAGCGTGCCGCGGGCGAGCGGATCCCCGGCCAGAGCGCGCTCCGGCAGCAGGTCGTCGGCTGCGGTCGGCCGGGGCGCCGATCGGACCGCGCGAGCCGCGGCGAACCCCGCCAGCGCGGCACGGGCGCTGCGCGACGCGGCGACGAGGTCGGGCACGGTGTCGCCGAGGACGACCGGCCCCGGGCCGAACGCGGGCTCGAGCCCGGCCGCGATGTCGAGGAACGTCGGCTGCGATCCGGTCTCGTCCTGCTGCACCGGCTCCGCGCCTCCCGGCTGGTCGTCGTCGGTCCGGCCGTTCGATCCCTTCCCGTCGTCCGACCGGCCGATCACGAGCACGAGCCGCGAGCCCTGCACGCCGATCAGGACGTCGGAGTCGAGGTGCCGCGCGGTCCGCCGCACCTGGTCGACGTCGAGCAGCCGGGGCGTCGTGCCGACCAGCACCGCCACCTCGCCGTGGCCGTGCCAGCCGAGCGCCGCGATCCGGCTCGGCAGGGCGTCGTCCGCCTCGCCGGAGAGGATCGAGTCGACCACCAGGGCCTCGAGGCGCGCGTCCCACAGCCCGCGCGCCTCCGCCGCCCGGGCGTAGACGTCGGCCGCCGCGAAGGCGATCTCGCGCGAGTACAGCAGGATCGGCTCGCGCAGCGACTGATCGGTCGAGCTCGAGATGCGCTCCTCCACGACCTCGACCGTCGCCCGGATCAGCTGCAGGGTCTGCTGCAGGCTCACCGACCGCAGCAGCTCCCGAGGCGCCGCGCCGAACACGTCGGCCGCGATCCACGGGGTGGAGGCGGGGTCGTCGTACCAGCTGATGAACGAGCGGATGCCGGCCTGCGCGACGAGCCCGACCGAGCTGCGGCGCCCGGGAGGCATGTCCCGGTACCAGGGGAGGGTGTCCTCGAGGCGCTTCAGCGTGGCGGTGGCGAGCTCACCCGCGATCTGACGGAGCCAGGCGAGGGTCTCCGTCTTCGAGCGAGCCGCCACCGCCGCTGATCAGCTCTCGCCGCCGGCGGACCCGGAGGTGCCGGCCGCGACGTCGTGCAGGCGGTACCGGTCGATGGCCTGCGCCGCCGCGAACGGGTCGACCTTGCCCTCCTCGGCCAGCGCCTCGAGCGCGCGCACCACGACCGACGGGCCGTCGATGTGGAAGAAGCGCCGCGCCGCGGCCCGGGTGTCGGAGAAGCCGAAGCCGTCCGCACCGAGCGTGGCGTACGTCCGCGGCACGAACTGCCGGATCTGGTCGGGCACGGAGTGCGCGAAGTCGCTCACCGCGACGACCGGCCCCTCGGTGCCCTGCAGCCGCTCGGTGACGAACGGCGTGCGCCGGTCGGCCGACGGGTCGAGGAACGCGTCGTGCTCGGCGGCGAGGCCGTCGCGGCGCAGCTCGGTCCACGAGGTGACGCTCCACACGTCGGCGGCGACGCCCCAGTCCTTCTCGAGCAGCTCCTGCGCCTCGAGCACCCAGGGCACCCCGACCCCGGACGCGAGCAGCTGCACGCGCGGCCCGTTCGCGTCCGAGCGCCCCAGCAGGTAGATACCCCGCTTCACGCCCTCGACGTCGAGGTCGGCCGGCTCGGCCGGCTGCGCCATCGGCTCGTTGTAGACGGTGATGTAGTACATGACGTTCGGGTCCGGGTGGTGGCCGCCGTACATGCGGTCGAGGCCGTCGGCCATGATGTGGCCGATCTCGTACCCGTAGGCCGGGTCGTAGGACACGACGGCCGGGTTCGTCTCCGCGATCGTGTGCGAGTGGCCGTCCGCATGCTGCAGCCCCTCCCCGGTCAGCGTGGTGCGGCCAGCGGTGGCGCCGATCATGAACCCGCGCGTCATCTGGTCGCCGGCCGCCCAGATCGCGTCGCCCGTGCGCTGGAACCCGAACATCGAGTAGAAGACGTAGACCGGGATGAGCGGCTCGCCGTGCGTCGCGTACGAGGTGCCGATCGCGGTGAACGCGGCGAGCGCGCCGGCCTCGTTGATGCCGACGTGGACGATCTGGCCCTGCGGGCTCTCCTTGTAGGCGAGCAGCAGCTCGCGGTCGACCGACGTGTAGTGCTGGCCGCGCGGGTTGTAGATCTTCGCCGTCGGGAAGAACGCGTCGATGCCGAACGTGCGGGCCTCGTCGGGGATGATCGGCACCACGCGGGCGCCGAAGTCCTTCGCCCGGACGAGGTCCTTCAGCAGCCGGACGAACGCCATGGTCGTGGCGACCTGCTGCGTGCCGGAGCCCTTCTTCAGGACCTGGTACGCCTTCTCATCCGGCAGGTCCACCGGCTTGTGCTCCACGCGGCGCTGCGGCACGTAGCCGCCGAGCGCACGCCGTCGCTCCTGCAGGTAGCGGATCGCCTCGTCGTCCTGGCCGGGGTGGTAGTACGGCGGCAGGTAAGGGTTCTCCTCCAGCTGGGCGTCGCTGATCGGGATCCGCAGCTCGTCCCGGAACTGCTTCAGGTTGTCGAGCGTCAGCTTCTTCATCTGGTGGGTCGCGTTGCGGCCCGCGAAGTTCGGCCCGAGGCCGTAGCCCTTGATCGTCTTCGCCAGGATGACGGTCGGCTGCCCCTTGTGCTCCATCGCTGCCTGGTACGCGGCGAAGACCTTGCGGTAGTCGTGGCCGCCCCGCTTGAGGTTCCAGACCTGGTCGTCCGTGTAGCCCTCGACGAGCTTCGCGGCCCGGGGGTCGCGGCCGAAGAAGTTCTCCCGCACGTAGGCGCCGTTCTCGGCCTTGTACGTCTGGAAGTCGCCGTCCGGCGTCGTGTTCATCAGCCGGAGGAGCGCGCCGTCCGTGTCGCGGGCCAGCAGGTCGTCCCACTCGCGGCCCCAGACGACCTTGATGACGTTCCAGCCGGCGCCGCGGAAGTAGCTCTCCAGCTCCTGGATGATCTTGCCGTTGCCGCGGACCGGGCCGTCGAGGCGCTGCAGGTTGCAGTTGA
>NZ_CAXTOQ010000074.1:0-16711 GCF_964245895.1 uncultured Amnibacterium sp. | reverse complement strand
GACTACGTGTCCGGCCCGCGCGTCATCGACCCGCACGTGAAGGACAACATGAAGGCCGTGCTGGCCGACATCACGTCCGGCGCGTTCGCGGAGCGCTTCATCGCGGACCAGGACGCGGGCGCACCCGAGTTCCTCGCGCTCCGCAAGAAGGGCGAGGAGCACCCGATCGAGGAGACCGGCCGCGAGCTGCGCGCCCTCTTCTCCTGGCGGAAGAGCGACGACGACTACACCGAGGGCAACGTCGCCCGCTAGCTGCACGCCAGCGCTCGCGGCCTCGCCCTCGGTGCAGTCGTCGGACGACGACGCTGCGCTGATGCGAACGCCGAGGGCGACGTCGCTCGCCAGCGCTCGCAGCCGAGACGTATCCCTGATCGGGGCCGGAATCCACGGATTCCGGCCCCGATCTCGCGTTTCCCAGCGCGCGGCGCTACCGTCGCGACCACCGGAGGCCACCCGACCGCCGGACGACCCCAGGTACGCGAGCGCCCCGAACGCACGTGGAGCCGCTGCTCCGCGACGGCAGGACGTCCGCGGGAAGCCGGACGATGACCGCACGCGCGTGGCTCCGAGCCGGCTCGCTCGCGCTCGCGGCCGGCCTGCTCGTCGGGGGAGCGCCGCTCGCCGCGCACGCCGACGGCCCGACCCCGTCACCGTCGCCCGCCGGGACCGCGACCCCCGCGCCCGCGGCGACGCCGTCCGCCGAGCAGCTGCGCGTCGCGGCCGAGGCGCAGCGCATCGCCCGCGAGATCGTCGCGCTGCAGCGGACGGCCGAGCAGAAGGGCGAGGCCGCCCAGAAGGCCGCCGAGCGCGCGAACGCCCGGAAGGCGGACGCCGACGCCGCGGAGGTCGCGCTCCACGCCGCGAACGACGCCGCCGTGGCGGCGCAGGTGCGCGCGACGCGGTCCAGGGCGGCCGCGTCCGCGCTCGCCGCCCGGCTCGCTCGCACCGATCTCGGCACGCTGCCGCTCTCGCTGCTGCTGAACGGGCGGACCGCCGAGGGCGTGCTCGGCAGCCTGTCGACGACGGGGCAGCTGTCCGGACAGGCGCAGCTGCTGTACCGGCAGGCCCAGGCGGACGAGCTGGAGGCGGCCCGCCTCCAGTCGGTCGCCACGACCGCCGCCGACCGGGCCGAGGCCGCGCTCGAGCGGGCCGCGAAGGCCGCTGCCGCCGCGAAGCGGGAAGCCGCGTCGGCGGCGGAGGACGTGGAGGACGCGCTCGCGCAGCAGCGGGCGCTGCTCGTCGGCGCGGACGACGCCGCGGTGTGCGACGCGGCCGGCACCGCTCCGGTCAGCGTGTGCCTGCCGGACACGAGCCCTCCGGCGGGGTCGTCGACCGCGGACCGCGTCGTGGCCTACGCGCTGCAGCAGATCGGCAAGCCCTACGTCTTCGCCGCCGCGGGACCCGACGCGTTCGACTGCTCGGGGCTCACCCTCACGGCGTACGCCTCCGCAGGCGTGTCGATCGGCACCCACTCGGCCACCGCGCAGTACCGGCTCGCAGCGCAGCAGGGCGACCTCGTGCCGCTGTCGGAGGCGAGCCCCGGCGATCTGCTCTTCTACACGGACGGCGGGGGGGACATGTACCACGTCACGATCTACGCGGGTGCTGGGCTGATGATCGAGGCGCCGTACCCCGGCGCGACGGTGCGCGAGGCACCGGTCCGCGCGGGCGATCTCGTCGTGACCGTCGCCCGGTTCGACTGACCCGCTTCCGCGTGCCGGAAGTGGAGAACGTCCGCCTGCAGACCATTCCGGCCGCTCCTCCGGCTGCACGCGAGGGCCCGCCGGACCAGGGTTTTCCTGGGCATTACCGCATCGATGCGAACCGGACCCGCATCGACACGCCGTGTCCGCGTCACGTTCCGATAACGCCCAGGGTTTGGGTCGGGTCGGGATCCTTGCTACCTTCACCCGCGGTCGGCCAACCCACCTCGCCGACCAGAACATCGCGGCCACCCCGTCGCTCCACTGCACACTCCCTCTACCCCCCTGTCCTCGTGCACCCCGACGGGTTCCGGCGCCCTGACCCCACGGCGCCCCGCGATGCGGACCTTCGCAGGAGGAATCACCCGTGCCCCATGGAGCCCGGAGAGTCCTAGGACTCGCAGTCACGGCGGCCGTCGCCGTCAGCATCGTCGCCGGCGGGCTGACCTCCGCCGCAGCGGAGCCGTCGCGCTGCGCCGACATCAAGGGCCTCAAGGGCCACGCCCTCAGCTCGTGCCTCCACTCCCTGCGTCACCAGGCGCGGGTGGCGGGCCGGGAGGCCGCCGAGGCGAACGAGACGTACCTGCAGGCCAAGCAGCAGAGCGACGAGGCGCGGGACGAGGCGGAGCAGCTGGACACGGCCGCGACCCATGCGGCCGTCGTCGCGGCGACGTCGCGCGCTCGCGCGGCGGTCGTCGCCGCCCACCTGGCCCGCACGGGCGGCTCGGTCGGCCAGACCACCGAGGTGCTGCTCTCCGGCGACGGCGCGAGCGAGGTGCTGTACCACCTCAGCCGGATGACCGAGCTGACCGAGGACACCAGCACGCTCGCCGCCGACGCCGCGGCGGACCAGCGGTCGGCCGACGACCTGAGCCAGCAGGCCGCGCTCGCCGCAGACCGCATGGCGGTCCAGCAGCAGGAGGCGGCTGACGCCTACGCCGAGGCGCGCACGACGTCGAACCACGCGCGGATGCTCGTCGCGAAGGCCGAGGAGCAGCAGAACCCGGGCTCGAACGCCGCCTACATCCAGGCGTACCGGGACCTGCCCGCCGACGCGTCCGTCGTGGACACGGTGCTGGCGTATGCCCGCGCGCAGATCGGCAAGCCGTACGTGTTCGGCGCCGCCGGCCCCGGCTCGTTCGACTGCTCCGGCCTCACGATGTCCGCCTTCGCCGCGACCGGGAGGGACATCGGCGGCCACGGCGTCAACGTGCAGTACCGGCTCGCCGCGAGCCAGGGCCTGCTCGTCCCCTTCGACGCCGCGCAGCCGGGCGACCTGCTGTTCTACGGCAGCGGCGACTTCTCCCACGTGGCGATCTACTCCGGGGACGGGAACATGATCGAGGCGCCGATGCCGGGCAGGGACGTGCGCGAGACCGCGATCCGACCCGCCGACCTCGCGCCGGTCGTCGCGCGCTTCACCGGCTGACGCGACCACCGAACGCGCCGTACGCCGTGACGGCGGCGATCCCGATCTGACCCGCCAGGCGCGGCCAGAACGGGATCGCCGTCCTGCCGAACCGCTCCGGGTCCTTCGCGGCGTAGGCGTTCGCGGGGAAGACGGCCGCGAAGAAGACGACGAGCGCCGCTCCTGCCGCTCGCCTGGTCGGCGGGAGCAGCAGCCCTGCGGCGCCCGCGATCTCGCAGGCGCCGGTCAGGCGCACGAGCTGCTTCGCGGACAGCGGCCGGTCGCGCATCGACGGCGGGATCATGGCGCCCATCCCCCTGGCCGCGCCCGGCACGAAGTGCAGCACCCCCATGCCGAGCAGCGGGGCGGCGACGAGGGCGCGCGCGACGGCGCTCGGCTGGACCATGCGGACAGTCGACCGCACCGATGCCGCGCGTAGCGTGTGCGCATGAGCCCGCAGCTGCGCGCGGCCGGCCGCCGCCGGTACGTCTCGCTCACCACGTTCCGCCGGTCGGGCGCCTCCGTGTCGACGGCCGTGTGGGTGTCGCCGACCGACGACGCGCTCGTCGTGCTGACCGGAGCGGCCACCGGCAAGGCGAAGCGGCTGCGGAACGATCCGCGGGTCGAGCTGCGCGAGTGCGACGCGCGCGGTCGCGTCCGCCCGGGCGCGCCGGCCGCGCTCGGCCTGGCCCAGCTCGTGACCGACCCCGCGGAGCTGGAGCGGCTGCTCGCCGCGCACGCCGCGAAGTACGGGCTGCAGTACCGGATCTACCGGGCCGTGGCCCACCTCCTCGAGCGCGGCGACGGGCCGGGTGACGTCGTCCTGCGGATCACCGACCGCTGAACGACGCGGAGGCGCGAGCGGGCCGCGCGCGTGCGGCACCATGGTCCCGCCATGAGAGACCCCGCCGACGAGGACGCGCTCACCTGGGACGGTGACGACGCGCTCCACGCCCCACGGACGCCGCCGCCCCGGCTGATCGACGACACCGCGGCGGCGCGCGGCGGCGCGGCCTCCGGCGGCTCGGTCGCGCTGCTGGTGCTCGGCGTGCTGGGCGGCGTCGCCGTGCTCGAGACGGTCTTCTGGTTCCGCAGCGCCTTCGAGCTGTCGATCGCAGCGTCCCTCTCCCCGGGCGCGGGCACGCCGCTGGAGCTCGCCGCGTTCGCGCTGAACGTCGCGGGGCGGGCGCTCGCCGTGCTCGCGCCGGTCGTCTGGTTCGTGCTCGTGGCCTGGCGGATCCGGGTGCCGTCCCGGCGGCTGATCCTGCTCGCGCTCGGCGCGATGCTGCTCGTGCCGTGGCCCGCGATCCTGGCGATGACGTGACCGCCGCCCGGGCGGCCGAGCGCGCCGCGCGACCGGCGCCCCGCATCGCCGTCACCATCCTGTTCTCGCTCGGCTTCCTCTGGCAGGTGTACGGCGCTGTGTCGAACCTGATCGTCTGGCTCACCTTCGCCGGGTCCATGGGCAGCGGCCTCAGCGCGGTCGCCTGGATCGTGCTGCTCGCCGGCATCGTCGTCCCGGTCGTCGCGTTCGCGGCCGCCGTGGTCGTCGGCCGCCGGCGCCGCGCCGGATCGCTCGCGCTGGTCCTGCTGCTCGCGCTGTGCGTGTCCGAGGCGCTGTCGCTCAGCCAGCTCGCGTTCTTCCTCTCGGTCATCGGGGCCCTCTGAGCGGCAGCGCGACCCTGCGCGCTAGGTTCCCCAGCATGAAGGCGGTGCATTTCGGCGCGGGCAACATCGGTCGCGGCTTCGTGGGGGAGCTGCTGCATCAGAGCGGCTACGAGGTGGTCTTCGCCGACGTGGCGGACGCCCTGATCGACGCGCTCGACGCCGCGGAGTCGTACACGGTCACGGAGATCGGCGAGGGCGGGAAGGTCTCCGTCGTCACGGACTTCCGGGCGATCAACAGCCGGACCGACGAGGCGCGGCTCGTCGACGAGATCAGCACCGCGGACGTCGTGACGACCGCGGTCGGCCCCCGGGTCCTGCCCTTCGTCGCCCCGGTGATCGCGCGCGGCATCGAGCGGCGCATCGAGACCGGGCAGGACGCGATCAGCGGCACCCGCATCGCCGTCTTCGCCTGCGAGAACGCGATCAACGCCACCAGCCAGCTGGAGGCGGACGTGCGCGCCGCGCTGCCGGAGGTGGACGCGGACCGGCTCGACGCCGTCGCCGCCTTCGCGAACACCGCCATCGACCGCATCGTGCCCGCGCAGGCGGCGGACGCCGGGCTCGACGTCGTGCTCGAGCCGTTCTTCGAGTGGGTCATCGACCGCACGCCCTTCGGCGGCGACGGGCCGCCGCAGCTCGTCGGCGTCCACTGGGTCGACGACCTCGCGCCGTTCATCGAGCGCAAGCTGTTCACGGTCAACACCGGCCACGCGACCGCGGCCTACCACGGCTTCGCGAGGGGCATCCACTCCATCACGGACGCGATCACCGACCCGGCGATCCGCGCGGAGGTGGAGGCGGCGATCGGCGAGACGCGCTCGCTGCTCGTCGCGAAGTTCGGGCTGGACGAGGCGGAGCAGGCGGCGTACGGGACGAAGATCATCGGCCGGCTGTCGAACCCCGAGCTGCCCGACACCGTCGAGCGCGTCGGCCGGGGCCCGCTGCGGAAGCTGAGCCGGAACGAGCGCTTCATCGGCCCCGCGGCGCAGCTGGCCGAGCGCGGGCTGCCTCGCGACGCGCTGCTCCGCGGCATCGCGGACGCCCTGCGGTTCGACGTGCCGGACGACGCCGAGAGCGTCGAGCTGCAGCGCATCGTCCGCGAGGAGGAGCCCGACGGCGCCGTCACGGTGATCACCGGCATCGAGCCGGCGCACCCGCTCTTCGCGGAGCTGCTCGCGGTCTTCGGGGCTCGCACCGCCCGCTGACCCCGCTCGTTCGAGCCGACGTCGCGGATCCCGGGCGCCTGGGCGCTCGATAGGCTGCTGGACCGTGCCGAGACCCGTCGTCCTGATCGCCGAGCAGCTCTCTCCCGCGACCGTCGCCGCGCTCGGCCCGGACTTCGACGTGCGGGAGGTCGACGGCACCGACCGGCCGGCGCTGCTCGCCGCGCTGGCCGAGGCCGATGCGCTGCTGGTGCGCTCCGCGACCCAGGTCGACCAGGAGGCGATCGCCGCCGGCGCCCGCCTCAAGGTCGTCGCGCGGGCCGGCGTCGGGCTCGACAACGTGGACATCCCGGCCGCGACCAAGGCCGGGGTGATGGTCGTCAACGCGCCCACCTCCAACATCGTCTCGGCCGCCGAGCTCGCGATCGCCCACCTCCTCGCGCTCGCCCGGCACCTGCCCGACGCGCACGCGTCGCTCAAGGCGGGGACGTGGCAGCGCTCGCGCTTCACCGGCGTCGAGCTGTACGAGAAGACGGTCGGTATCGTCGGCCTCGGCCGGATCGGCACCCTCGTCGCCCAGCGGCTCGCGCCGTTCGGCGTCGAGATCGTCGCGTACGACCCCTACGTCACGCCGGCGCGCGCCCAGCAGCTGGGCGTGACGCTGCTGAGCCTCGACGACCTGATGCGCGCCTCCGACTTCATCACGGTGCACATCCCCAAGACGCCGGAGACGACGGGCCTGATCGGCGACCCGGAGCTCGCCGTCGCCAAGCCAGGGCTGCGCATCGTCAACGCGAGCCGCGGCGGCATCATCGACGAGGCGGCACTGGAGCGCGCGCTCGCCGCCGGCCTGATCGCGGGCGCTGCGCTCGACGTGTTCGTCAGCGAGCCGCCGAGGAACACGAGCCTGATCGCCCACCCGCGCCTCCAGGTCACGCCGCACCTCGGCGCCTCCACCGACGAGGCGCAGGAGAAGGCGGGCGTCGCCGTCGCGCGCAGCGTGCGGCTCGCCCTCGACGGGGAGCTCGTGCCGGACGCCGTCAACGTGGCCGGCGGGATCATCGACCCCTACGTGCGGCCGGGCATCCCGCTGACCGAGAAGCTGGGGCAGGTGTTCGCGGCGCTCGCCGACGGCCCGATCGCCAGCCTCGACGTGGAGGTGCGCGGCGACCTGACCGAGTACGACGTCAGCGTCCTGAAGCTCGCCGCCCTGAAGGGCCTCTTCGTGCGCACGCTCACCGAGAACGTGTCCTACGTGAACGCTCCGCTGTTCGCGGAGGAGCGCGGCATCCAGGTGCGGCTGATCACCGACCCGGTCAGCGACGACTACCGCAACGTCATCACCCTGCAGGGCGCGACGACGACCGGGGCGACGCACTCGGTGTCCGGCACGCTGACCGGCCCGAAGCAGATCGCGAAGCTGACGGAGGTGGAGGGGTACGACGTCGAGGTGCCGCTCGCGGACCACCACGTCGTGTTCTCCTACACCGACCGCCCCGGCATCGTCGCGCAGTACGGCGCCGCGTTCGGCGAGGCCGGCGTCAACATCGCGGCGATGCAGATCGCACGCGACGTCGCCGGCGGCACCGCCCTCAGCGTGCTGACGATCGACTCGCAAGCACCGGAGGACGTGCTCGACGACATCCGCGCCCGCATCGACGCGTCGCACCTCGTCGCCATCGATCTCGTCGCCGAGTGACCGCTTGACCGACGATCCCGGCGGTCAGGGCCGCTGCAGGGATCGTGATCCGTCGGGATCGCGGCGGGTCTAGGCTCGCGCTCAGTCCACCGCCGGGCCCGCTGCCGCGCCCGGCTCCCGACCTGGAGGCGCCGTGTCCGAACCGCTGGTGAGTGCTCGTGTCGACGGGACCGTCGGAGGCGACAAGGGGCTCAAGAAGGGCGCCATCGGCCTCGTCGGCAGCGTCGTCGTCGCGACGGCGTCCACCGCCCCCGCGTACAGCCTCGCAGCCAGCCTCGGCTTCATCGTCGCCACCGGCGGCGGTGCGCTGCTCGCCGGCACCAAGGCGCCGTTCATCATCCTGGCCGCCTTCGTCCCGATGTACTTCATCGCGCAGGCGTACAAGGAGCTGAACGAGGCCGACCCCGACTGCGGCACGACCTTCACGTGGGCGACGCGGGCCTTCGGCGCCATCACCGGCTGGATGGGCGGCTGGGGCATCATCATCGCCGACGTCATCGTGATGTCGAACCTGGCCTACATCGCCGGGCAGTACTCGTTCGTGTTCATCGGCAGCTTCGGGCTGCCCGAGGTGACCGCGCTCGGCCAGAACGTCTGGCTCTCCACCCTGGTCGGCATCCTCTGGATCGCGGTGATGACCTGGATCTGCTACCGCGGCATCGAGGTCTCCGCCCGCCTGCAGTACGGCCTCCTCGGCTTCGAGATGGTCCTGCTGCTGCTGTTCGCCGTGATCGCGATCGTGAAGGTTGCGACCGGCGGCGGGGAGAGCTACTCGATCCCGTTCGACCTCAGCTGGTTCAACCCGGTCGGGCTGGACTTCGGGCAGGTGATCGCGCCCGCGCTGCTGACCGCGATCTTCATCTACTGGGGCTGGGACAGCGCGGTCGCCGTGAACGAGGAGACGAAGGATCCGGCGAAGACCCCCGGTCGCGCCGCGGTGCTCTCCACGCTGCTGCTGCTCGTCACCTACCTGCTCGTCACGATCGCGACCGTATCCTTCGCGGGCGTCGGCACGAAGGGGATCGGCCTCGGCAACCCCGCGAACGTCGACGACGTCTTCACGGTCATGTCGCCGGAGGTGTTCGGCAACGGTCCGATCGGCAACATCCTGCAGGTCCTGTTCGCGGCGACGATCCTCACGTCCGCGTCCGCCTCCACGCAGACGACGATCCTGCCGACGGCCCGCACGTCCCTCTCGATGGCGGCGCACAAGGCGATGCCGGCCGTGTTCGCGCGGATCCACCCGAGGTACCTGACGCCGACCTGGTCGACCATCGGCATGGGCATCGCGTCCGCGGCGCTGTTCCTGGTCTTCACCCTCATCAGCCAGAACCTGCTCGCGGCGCTGATCGGCTCGCTCGGCCTGATGATCGCCTTCTACTACGGGCTCACCGGCCTCGCCTGCGTGTGGTTCTACCGGAACACGATCTTCACGTCCGCCAGGAACTTCGTGTTCCGCGGCCTCTTCCCCTTTCTCGGGTTCGTGATCCTGGCGATCATCTTCGGCTACGGGCTCGTCCAGTACGCGCTGCCGGACTGGCTGACCGACGACGACGGCAACAACGTGACGATCTTCGGCATCGGCGCCACCGCGGTCGTGGGCGTCGTCGGCCTCCTCGCCGGCTTCGTCCTCATGTTCATCTGGTGGGCGCGGAACCCCGACTTCTTCCGCGGCAAGGTCATCCCGCGCGGCGCCTACCTGGAGGGCGCCGAGGTCGTCGACCCGAACCGCGTCGCGGACTGACCGCTCTTTTCGTTTTGTAGGTGCAGCGCACCTACAAGACGCACGAGGGAGCTCAGCGGGCGGCAGGGACGCGGTGCGCCGGGCGGTCGAGCAGCGCGGCGAGCCGGTCGCGCAGCGGGTGCGCGGCGCGACCCGGACGGCGCGGGGCACGCTCGACGACCGTCCGCTCGAGGCGGTAGGCGCGGGCGGCGGACTGGTACTCGGGCAGGTGCTGGAAGCCGTTCATGGTCCGATTCCTCCTCGTGGACTGGATGGATCCAGCGTCGCGACGAGGCGCGTCGGCGGCATCCGTGGCGGCCACGGAACGCACCACGGAACCGGGCTCGGTGGTGGTGCGGGGGCCGCTCAGCGGAGCGGGGCGGTCCCCAGGTCGGTCAGCTGCGCGCGGCCCAACTCGGCATCGGCGCCGCCCTGCAGCACGCGGCTCCTCGCCGCCTGGTAGCGGGCGCCGAGGCCGTCGAGCCTGGCGGCGACCGCGGCCAGGTCGCCGTCGGAGGTGCGGAGGATCGCGGCCCGCTCGAGCAGCGCCTCGGCGATCGGGTTCTCGGCGACGTGCGGCCGCGCGGCCGTGATGCGGGACGCCGCGTCCGGAGCGCCGGCCAGGACCGCCGCCTCCGCCCAGAGCGACGCGTACCAGGGCCGCCACATCCCGTTCTGCCACGTCCGGACGCCGTCGGGCGCGGTCTGCAGCAACGCGAGCGCCTCGTCCCACGCGCCCCGATGCACCGCGACGAGGGCGTACATGTACGACAGCGCGAGGTAGTCCTTCACGCCGAGGCCCGGTGACCGGATCCGTCCGACGAGCTCCCGCCAGCGCGCGGCGGAGGCGTCGTCGCCCTGCATCGCGTACGCCGACGCCGCGGCCTGCGAGCCGATGGTGAGGTTCCCGGCGCGGGGGCGACCGGCTCGGGTCCAGCCGTCGAGGAAGGCGGGGGCGAGCGCCGTCACCTGGCGCCACTCGCCGACCAGGAACGCGAACGTCATGGATCGGCCGACGGCCAGGTGTGGCTCGCGGGCGTAGGCGGGGAGCGTGCGGACGCGCTCGCCGAACCGCTGCGCGAGCGGCAGGTCCCCGGCGGCCATCGCGCACTCGCCGGTCATCGAGTACGCGTCCGCGAACTCCATGCCGACGTCGGCGGCCATCGGCACGTCGTCGAGCAGCGCGATCCGGCGCAGGGAGGCGTCCAGCGCCGCCCCGATGTCGTGGCCGACCAGGCGTGCGGACGTGATGATGTCGAGCGCGACGTTCTCCAGCACCCGGTCGCCGACGGCGGCGGCGGCGAGCACCGCCTCGTCGGCGAGCGAGTCCGTGCCACCCCAGCTCGGATCCAGGTACATGGAGTCGACCGTCAGCAGGTGCGCGGCCGTCGTCGGGTCGCCCGTGGCGAGCCGCCGCGCCTCCTCCAGCGCCTCCTCGCCGCGTTCGATCGGCACCGTGACGGCCATCAGGCCCGGCGCCCGCACGACGAGCACCGCGATGCGGAGCAGCTCGATCGCCGCCGTGTCCCGGTCGCCCATGGCCTCGGCCCGCTCGGCCGCCGCGCGGTGGAGGCGCAGCGCGTCGAGCCCGACGTTGCGCGCCTCCGCTGCGCCGGCCGCGTCGCGGAGCGCGGCGACCGCCGCCGCGTCGTCCGGCGCGAGCGACGCGGCCCGCTCCGACGCGGACTGCGCCTCGGCGGGGACCCCCGCGGCGAAGGCCTGCTCGGCCAGCCGGTTCGCCGCGAGGAACGCACCCTGCCGGTGCGCGGGCAGCGGGGTCGCCCAGACGAGCGCGGCGCGCAGCTCGGGAGCGATGCGGTCGAAGTCCTCGTCAGCGGCGCGCGTGCACCAGGCGAGGTGCCGCGCCAGGACCGCGTCGAGCCCGCCGTCGGCCCCGAGCCGCTCGGCGCCGTACTGGCGGACGGTCTCCAGCATCCGGAACCGCCCCGAGGTCGCGGCGAGCAGGCTCGAGTCGGCGAGCCGGGCGAGGGCGGCCTGCACGGGGCCGATCGGGCGCTCGAGCAGCGCCGCCGCGGCCGCCGGGGTGAACGGTGCCGCGAACACCGCGGTCGTGGCGAGCACGACCCGGTCGTCGGCAGCGAGCAGCGAGACGCTCCAGTCGAGCGTCGCGCGCAGCGACCGGTGGCGCTCGTCGGTCCGACCGCCGCCTGCGAGCAGGTCGAGGGCGGCGGGCAGGCCCTCCTCCAGGCCCCCGAGCCCGAGCGACGGGACGCGCGCCGCCGCCAGCTCGATCGCGAGCGCCATGCCGTCGAGCCGGGTGCAGATCGCCGCGATCCGGCGGTCGTCGCCCGCGTCGAGCACCGCGCCCTGCGCCTCCGCCCTCGCCCGGAACAGCGCCACCGCGTCGCCCGCACCGGTCTCGCGGTCGACGGACAGGCCCGGCACCGGGAACACCCGCTCGTACGGCACCAGCAGGCGGACGCGACTCGTCGCCAGCACCGTGAGCCCCGCGTTGCGGGCGAGCAGCCGCTCGAGCAGCGGGGCCACGGCGTCGAGCAGGTGCTCGCAGTTGTCGAGCACGAGGAGCAGACGCCGGTCCTGCAGCCATGCGGCCAGCGCGTCCTCGGAGCTCGCCGCCTGCTGCGCGCCCACCCCGGCGGCCGCGGCGATCGCGGCCGCGATGCCCCTCGCGGACATCACGGGGACGAGGTCGACGTAGACCGTGCCGTCCGGCAGGCCGAGGCCGTCCCGCGCGACGGCGAGCGCGATGCGGGTCTTGCCGACGCCGCCGGGCCCGAGGGCGGTGACCAGGCGGTTCTGCCGGAGCGCCTCCGCGAGCGCGGCCTGCTCGGCGACGCGGCCGATGAGGGTGGACGGCGGGTCCGGCACGAGCGCGCGGCCGTCGGCGCCGCCGGGCAGCATCGAGGCGCCCAGCGCGGCGAGCTCGTGCCGGTCCGCCGCCCCGGTCTTCCGCAGCAGGGAGGCGACGTGGCTCTCGACCGTGCGGACCGACAGCACGAACCGCGCCGCGATCTCGGCGTTCGAGCGGCGCTCGGTCAGCGCGACGAGCACGTCGCGCTCCCGCGGCGACAGCTCGTCGAGGACCCGGGCGCCCGACATGGAGGCATTCTGGCGCGCGCGGTCCTTACGGTCGAGCACCGCAAGGGAGGCTCCACCGGCGCGCGAGTAGCCTGAGCGCCCGTGAGGACGAGAGGACGCCGCCTGTGACGCGCACCATTCGCCTGGCGGTCATCGGCGGCGACGGCATCGGACCGGAGGTCGTCGCGGAGGCGTTGCGGGTGCTGACCGCGGCCGTCGGCGACGAGGCCGAGTTCGCGACGACCGAGTTCTCGCTCGGCGCGGCGCGCTACCTGGCGACCGGCGACGTGCTGCCCGACGACGAGCTCGCGGCGATCGCGACCCACGACGCGATCCTGCTCGGCGCCGTGGGCGGGACGCCCGGCGACCCCCGCCTGAAGGACGCGAACATCGAGCGCGGCCTGCTGCTGAAGCTGCGCTTCTCGCTCGACCACTACGTCAACCTGCGGCCGACGAGGCTGTGGCCCGGCGTCGTGAGCCCCCTCCGCGATGCCGGCGACGTCGACTTCGTCGTCGTGCGCGAGGGCACGGAGGGGCCGTACGTCGGCAACGGCGGCGCCATCCGGGTCGGCACGCCCGCCGAGGTCGCGAACGAGGTCAGCGTCAACACGGCCTACGGCGTGGAGCGGGTCGTCCGCTACGCCTTCGCGAAGGCGGCCGAGCGGCGCGGGCACCTGACGCTCGTGCACAAGACCAACGTGCTGACGTTCGCGGGCTCGCTGTGGAAGCGCCTCGTCGACGCGGTGGCACCGGAGTTCCCGGGCGTCGCGGTCGACTACCTCCACGTGGACGCGGCCACGATCTTCCTGGTGACCGACCCTGCTAGGTTCGACGTCGTCGTCACGGACAACCTCTTCGGCGACATCCTCACCGATCTGGCCGGCGCGATCAGCGGCGGCATCGGTCTCGCGGCCTCGGGGAACATCAACCCGAGCGGCGCCTTCCCCTCGATGTTCGAGCCGGTCCACGGCTCGGCGCCGGACATCGCCGGCACCGGGAAGGCCGATCCGACGGCCGCCATCCTCTCCACCGCGCTGCTGCTCGACCACCTCGGCCTGCCCGGGGCGGCGGGTCGTGTCACGGCCGCCGTCACCGCGGATCTCGCGAACCGGGGTGCGGCGATCCGGACGACGACCGAGATCGGCGACGCGGTGCGCGCAGCCCTCCCTCCACTGGAGCAGCCATGACCACGACGACCACCACAGCCTTCCCGCTGGCGTTCGACACGACGCCGTCGCCCGCGCGGCGGGCGGAGGCGGAGCGGGAGGCGATCCTCGCCGACCCCGGCTTCGGCAAGCACTTCACCGACCACATGGTGTCGATCGCGTACTCGGTGGAGGAGGGCTGGCACGACGCGGTCGTGAAGCCGTACGGTCCGCTGGTCCTCGACCCGGCCGCCGCCGTGCTGCACTACGCGCAGGAGATCTTCGAGGGGCTGAAGGCGTACCGCTGGGCCGACGGCTCGGTGTGGGCGTTCCGGCCGGAGGCGAACGCGGAGCGGCTGCAGCGGTCCGCCCGCCGGCTTGCGCTGCCCGAGCTGCCGGAGTCGGCGTTCGTGGCGGCCATCGAGCACCTCGTCGAGATCGACCGGGACTGGGTGCCGAGCGCGCCCGAGACGAGCCTCTACCTGCGGCCGTTCATGATCGCGTCGGAGGCGTTCCTCGGCGTCCGGCCGGCGCAGGGCGTCGACTTCCACGTGATCGCCTCGCCCGCCGGGGCGTACTTCCCGGGCGGCGTCGCGCCGGTGTCGATCTGGCTGTCGGAGGACTGGTCCCGCGCGGGCCGCGGCGGCATGGGCGCCGCGAAGACCGGCGGCAACTACGCCGCGAGCCTGCTGCCCCAGGCGGAGGCCTACGAGCGGGGCTGCCAGCAGGTGCTGTTCCTCGACTCGGAGGAGCAGACCTGGGTCGAGGAGCTCGGCGGCATGAACGTCTTCTTCGTGTACCGCGACGGCCGGGTGGTCACGCCGGCGCTCGGCACGATCCTCGAGGGCATCACCCGCTCCTCGGTGATCCGGCTTGCGCAGGAGCGGGGGCACGAGGTGGAGGAGCGCCGCTTCTCGATCGCGGAGTGGCGCGAGGGCGTCGAGTCCGGCGACATCGTGGAGGCGTTCGCCTGCGGCACCGCCGCGGTCATCACGCCGATCGGTCGGCTGAAGGCCGCGGACTTCGAGATCGGCGCGCCCGACGCGGAGCCCGGTGCGCTGACGATGAGCCTCCGAGACGAGCTGACCGGCATCCAGTACGGCCGCCGCCCCGACCACCACGGCTGGATGCACCGCCTGGCCTGACCCCTTTCGCGGATCCGGATTCCTCGCGCGGATCCGGAGATTCTCCGCGACACGCCGTGCTGGTGCGCTCGGAGGCGGGGTGTCGTCGAATCCATCCGGATCCGCGAGAGGTGGCAAGGGCTTAGAGGGTGATGCCGAGCCGCGAGAGCGCGCGGTCCGCGAGCGGCTTGCCTCCGGTCTGGCACGTCGGGCAGTACTGCAGCGAGTTGTCCGCGAACCGGACCTGGCGCACCGTGTCGCCGCAGACCGGGCAGGCCTCGCCGGTACGGCCGTGGACCCGCATGCCGGACTTCTTCTCGCCCTTCAGGTCCGCCATCGCGAGCCCGTCGGAGCGACGGATCGCGTCCTCCAGCGTGGTCCGCATCGCCTCGTGCAGCCGCTCGACCTCCTCCGGCGTCATCGCCGCCGGCTTGAATGGCGACATCCTCGCGACGTGCAGGATCTCGTCGGAGTAGGCGTTGCCGATCCCGGCGATCAGCGCCTGGTTGCGCAGGACGCCCTTGATCTGCGCTCGGCCTGAGCCGGCCAGGATCGCGGCGAACCGCTCCACGGTGAAGTCGGACGCGAGCGGATCAGGGCCGAGGGAGGCGATGCGCGGCACGTCGAGCGGGTCGCGGACGACCGAGATCGCGAGGGACTTCTTCGTGCCGGCCTCGGTGATCTGCAGGCCCGACCCGTCGTCGAGCACGATGCGCGCGGCGAGCGTGCGGTTCCGCGCCGTCGGCAGCACGTCGTACCAGCGCATCCATCCCGCCTTCGCGAGATGCACGATCACGTGCAGGTCGCCGAGGTCGAGGTCGAGGAACTTCCCGTGGTGCGTGACGTCCTGCACCTCCCGGCCCTCGACGGCGGAGGCGGGCGGGTCGAACGTCTTCAGGGCGGAGAAGGTGTGGACCTCCAGGCGGACGATGGTCCGTCCCTCCAGCCGCACCCCGAGATCGCTCGCGAGCGCATGGACCTCCGGCATCTCAGGCATGCACTGATTCTGCTCCGATCAGGCCGTTCGTGCGCTGCGAGTCGGAGCGTCCGGGGTCGCCCAGTCGACCGCACCGGTACCTGGTGCAGGAACGCGTGCGCGGTGCAGGACGGAGGCGGCGTGCGCGTCCTGATCGCCGCACAGGATCCTGCACCACCCACGGCAGACCGGCCGCCGCCGCTCACGCGCCGATGCGCACCGCCGCTCCGGCGGCGGAGGGCCCCGACGAGGCCCTCGGTAGGCTCGACCTCCGTGAAGATCGCGCGGTTCACCTCGGGCGGCAGCGACCCCCAGTTCGGCATCGTCGACGACGAGGACCTGGTCGTCGTCGCGGGCGACCCGATGTTCCAGGGGTTCGAGACGACGGGGGAGCGGGTGCCCCTGGCGGAGGCGCGGCTGCTCGCGCCCGTCATCCCGCGGTCCAAGGTCGTCGGCATCGGCCTGAACTACGCCGGCGTGGAGGCGCTGCTGCCGCCCGGCTCGAAGACCGACCCGGTGATCTTCCTGAAGCCCAACACCGCTGTCGTCGGCCCCGGCGACGCGATCCAGCTGCCGCCGGTGCAGGGCCGCGTGATCCACGAGGGCGAGCTCGCGATCGTGATCGGCTCCGTCGCGAAGCGGGTGCGGGAGGAGGACGCAGACGACGTGATCTTCGGGTACACGATCGCGAACGACGTCACCGCCATCGACCAGATGCTCGACGACGGCCAGTGGGCGCGGGCGAAGGGCTACGACACGTTCTGCCCGATCGGCCCCTTCATCGAGACCGAGATCGACCCCCGCGGCGTCCCCATCCGCACCGTCGTCGACGGGGAGGAGCGGTCGAGCGGCCACACGCGCGACCTGATCCTGTCCATCCCGGAGATCGTCGCCCGGGTGTCCGACGTCTGGACGCTGCTGCCCGGCGACCTGATCCTCACGGGCAGCCCGTTCGGCCGGCTCGACATCGAGCCGGGTCAGCGCGTCGAGATCGAGATCGGCGGCCTCGGTCGGCTCGTCAACCCGGTCCGCGCGCGGGGCT
>NZ_CAXTOQ010000073.1:0-16989 GCF_964245895.1 uncultured Amnibacterium sp. | reverse complement strand
GTCGCGCGATAGGTGTGGCGTCGCGCGGTACGCATGCGTACCGCGCGACGCCACGGCTACCGCGCGAGGATGCACGGCTACCTCGCGTCGCCGGAGGTACCGCGCGACGAACGACCGCGCCGCGAGCGGGCTGGGCCCCCGACGAACGTGCGGTTCCGGCCTAGCGGAGGCGGCGGACGGCTCGCTCGGCCCGCAGGTGCAGGAGCGCCAGGTGCTGCCTGCCTCGCTCGGCCGCCCGGCCCAGCGCGAACGCGTTGCCGCCGTCCGCGGCGAGGCGCTCGGCGGCGGCGGGCAGGCCGTCGAGCACGAGCGCCAGGTCGCGGTGCTCGCCGAGCACGTCCTGCGTGCGCTCATCCCGCCGCGCCGACCGAGCGAGCCGCGACGAGGCGGGCACGAGGTCCGCCGCGACCAGCTCCTCCACGACGAAGCGCGCCCGCTTCGCGGCCTTCCTGGCCCGGTGCAGGTCCTCGAGGTCGCCGCCGATGCCGTCGCGCGCCCGCCGGCGGGCCCGGCGCACCGCCCGCTCGCCCAGGTCGACGAGCCGCCTCGGCGCGCGTCCCGCCCGAGGGCCGTCGGCCGCGAAGCCCTCGAGCGCGGCGACGACCTCCAGCACCGCGGCGGAGCACAGGTGCTCGACCAGGTCGTCGACCGCGGCCGGCTGGGCCGCCAGCGGCTCCTCCACCAGCAGGGAGCGGGCCGCCGCGAGCCCGGGGGTGTGCGCGGGCAGCTCGTCGAGCAGCCCCTCCGCCACCGCCGCGGCGACCCGCGGGTCGCGGACCTCGCCGAGCCGTCGGCCGAGCGCGCCGAGCCGGCGGCGCAGCACCTCCCCGGCCGGGCCGGCCACCGGCCGCAGCGCGAGCAGCGAGCGCACCTGCCGCAGCGTCTTCCGCAGGGCGTGCACGGTCTCGCCGTCGGGATCGCCGTCGAGCACCAGCGCCTGGACGCCGCGGTGCAGGTCCTCGGCGTGCGCGGCGATCCTCGTCGCCAGCACCGCGCCGGCGGTCGAGGGCGCGGGGGACTCCGTCCGTGCACCGACGAGGCCGAGCGCCTGCGCCAGCTTGGCCGGGCTCGCCGACGGCTGCGCGCCCGCGGCGCAGAGCGCGTCGTGCAGGACGTCCAGCAGGTCCGCGGACGGCTGCGGGTCGCCGACCAGCTCCGCCTCCCACTCCCGCCAGGCGCGCAGCACCCCCGCGGCGAGGTCCGTCGCCGTCACGCGGTCGTCCACCACCTCGACCCGCGCGCCGCCATCGCCCGCGACGACCACACCGTGCCGCTCGGTGCGGATCAACGCGATCGGCTCGAGCGGCCGGCCGCGCAGCCGGGTCGCGAGCGCCCGCGCCAGTCCGGCAGGCAGGGCCTCCGGGTCGTCGGCGTCGATCGGCGCGTGCAGCTCGGTGCGGCCGCCGGACGCGGGCAGCTTGACGTGCCAGCCGGCGTCGTGGCCGCCGGTGCGCCGGCGCACCGCGATCCTCGCCGCGAGCAGCGTGCGGGCCGCCGTGTCGACGTAGACCGCGTCGAGGTGCGCGACCGGCTGCTCGTCGACCGCCGCGACCTCGGCCAGGTCGGCGAGCGCCGGCAGGGCGACCCCGTCCGGCACGGCGTACTTCCGCTCGATCTCGATCGTCCTCGACACGCTCACAGGAACCATCCTGCCCGCGCAGCATCATCGGAGGGTGACTGCACTGGACCTCGGCCCCGTCGTGCTCGGCGGCAACGTCTTCGGCTGGACGGCGGACCGCGACGCGGGGTTCCGCGTCCTGGACGCGTTCGTGGACGGCGGCGGCCGCGCCATCGACACCGCCGACGGGTACTCCGCCTGGGTGCCCGGCCACGTGGGCGGGGAGTCGGAGACGATGATCGGCGAGTGGCTGGCGTCCCGCGGCCGACGCGACGACGTGGTGATCGCGACGAAGGTCGGCGCGCTCGCGAGCCGGCCCGGGCTGTCCGCGGCGAACATCCGGGCTGCCGCCGAGGACTCCCTGCGACGCCTCGGCGTCGAGACGATCGACCTCTACCTCGCCCACCGCGACGACCCGTCGGTGCCGCAGGAGGAGACGCTCGCCGCGTTCGGCGAGCTGGTCGAGCAGGGCAAGGTGCGGGAGATCGGCGCCTCGAACTTCCCGGCCGACCGGCTGCGCTCCGCCGCCGCGGCGTCCGCCGAGCACGGCCTGCCCCGCTACACGGTCGCGCAGGACCTGTGGAGCCTCGTCGAGCGCGGCGCGGAGATCGACCTCGTGCCGACGCTCGAGGACCTCGACGTCGTGGAGACGCCGTACTCCTCCCTCGCCAGCGGCTTCCTCACCGGCAAGTACCGGCCCGGCGCGGAGGTCGACTCGCCCAGGTCCGGGAAGGCCCGGCAGTACCTCGCCGACGCCAGGAACCTCGACCTGCTGTCGGTGCTGGACGACGTCGCCGCCGACCGCGGGGCGTCCGTGGCCGCGATCGCCCTGGCGTGGCTCGCGGCGCAGCGCACGGTCGCGGCACCGATCGCGAGCGCGAGCCGGCCCGAGCAGGTCGCCGACCTGCTGGCCGCCGGCCGCATCCGGCTCACGCCGCAGGACCTCGAGCAGCTGTCCGCGGCGACCGAGCCCGTCTCGGGCTGACCCGGGACGGGCGGGCCTCCCCGCTCTGGGGGCAACCGCCTGCTCGTCCCGCCGCGGCCTCCGGGACATGCTGATCTCCGGCGATCGTGGGGGAGCAGGACGACGTGGTGATGACGCAGGTACGGCAGGCGATGCCGACGGCAGCGGCCTGGACCGAGGACTCGGACGACGAGCGGCGGGTGCGCCGAGCGGTCTTGACGGGCGCGGGCGGGTTCGCCGCGGTGCTCACGGCCTTCTGGGCCTGGTGGCCGGCGGGCGTGGCGCTCGGCCTGGTGGCCGGCTGCCTAGCGGTGCTGCACCTGGGGCGCGCGATGCACGCGGCGGCGCTGCAGGAGCCGGCGGTCCGGTTCGGCTCGCTCGACGGCGACGACGACCTCGACGCCGAGTTCCGCCGGCTGCGGGAGCGCGTCGGCGACGATTGGGTCCCGTTCAGCCGCGCTGCGGCGCTCGTGACGCAGGCGCAGTGGGCGTCCGTCGCCGGGCTGCAGCGCGAGCTGCGGATGTCGACCCCGGTGGCCCAGCGGGTGATGGGGCTGCTCGAGCGGGAGGGGTTCGTGGGCCCGTCCCGCGGCACCCGGCCGCGCGTGGTCCGCGTGCCGCGCGACCGCGCGACCGAGCTGGAGCGGCTGCTGCGGTCCTGATCGGTGCGGCTCGGCGGTCCCCGAGGTTCCGGGGCCGCCGGGTATCGGAACGGTAACGACGCGCCGGACGAAGTCCAAGAGAACGCTGTGCGCTTCTGCGCGGAGCGCGCGCATCGGGAAGAATGTCAGCGTTGTGACGACGACCCGTCGCCCGCCCACGCCGATGCCGTCGCCCACGTCGGGGAGTCGCGCCCTGCCTCCGCCGTCGTGGAGCGCCGACCGACCCCGAGGATCGATCGTGCCCTCCGAACCGTCCATCGCCCGCCCCGCCATCGCCGCGCTCGTGCTGCTGGCGGCCGTCGCGCTGACCGGGGTGGTCCTCTACTACTGGTGGCCGGGCGGGGTCCTGATCGGCGTCGGGGTCGGCGCCGGCGCGGTGCTCGTCGCCGGTGTGCAGATGCAGCGTTCCAACGCGCGGGTGCCGAGCGACGAGGCCCTCGTGCGGCGGCTCGGCGTCCCGGTCCAGCAGCGGGCGCAGGTCGCGGCGCTGCTCGCCGCGCCGGCGCAGGCGCAGGCGCCGGCGCAGGCGGCGCCCGCCCCGGCACGTGCGGTCGTGGTCCCCGCGGTGGTCCCGCTGCCCGCGCGGGACGACGACGCCTGGTTCAGCGCCGATGCCGCGCCCGCGCTCAAGCGGGAGCCCGTCGTGGTCCCCGCGGCCGAGCCCGTCGCCGTCGACGACGGCCCCGACACGATCCCCACGACGGACTTCGTCCTCACCGACGACGCCGCCGTCCGCACCGACCTCGAGCACCTGAAGGACGAGCTCGGCGAGGACTACCTGGACTTCGCGCGAGCGGCCCGCCTCGTCGTGTCGACGCAGTACGCCTCCGCGGCGCGCCTGCAGCGCGACCTGGACGTGCCGTACTCGCGCGCGCGCCGCCTGCTGACCGACCTCGAGCAGCAGCACTTCGTCGGCCCCGCGACCGGCTCCCTGCCCCGCGTAGTGCTGATGCCGAAGGACCGCCTGCCCGAGGTCGAGCGGCTGCTCGAGGAGGTCTGACTCCGGGGTGCACCCGGCACCCTGGGAGATCCGTATCGGAACGGCCTGGGACCGCCTGTCCGCACCGGGGGAGCCGCATGCGTCCGTACGATGCCCCGATGCCCTCCCGCTCCCGCTCCCGGTCGGCCGCGTCGGCGTTCTTCGGCATGCTCGCCATCGCCGTGATCGCCGGCGTCATGATCGCGGTCGCGGTGACCCCGGCGATCGCGCTGACAGGCACCACGACGAAGAACGGCATCGGGCTGTTCGAGCAGCTGCCGAGCGACCTCGCGATCGCGCCGCTCGACCAGAAGACCGAGATCTACGCCAAGGACGGCGACAAGGACGTCCTGATCGCCTCGTTCTTCGCGCAGAACCGGGACGTCGTCACCTGGGACCAGATCTCGCAGGTGGCGAAGAACGCCGCGATCGCGGGCGAGGACGTGCGCTTCTACGACCACGGCGGGATCGACCCGCTGGGCATCCTCCGCGCGACCGTCGCGAACCTCGCCGGGTCCGACCTGCAGGGCGCGTCGACCATCACCCAGCAGTACGTGAAGAACGTCTGCGTGCAGGAGGCGGAGAACCTCTCGACGCAGGCGAAGGTCGACGCGGCGTACGCGGTCTGCACGGACGCGTCCGTCGGCCGCAAGCTGAAGGAGGCGCGATACGCGATCGCCCTGGAGAAGAAGTACTCGAAGGACCAGATCCTGCTCGGGTACCTGAACATCGCCGGCTTCGGCGGCCGGATCTACGGCATCGAGTCGGCGGCGCAGTACTACTACGGCACGACGGCCGCGGACCTCACCATCGCGCAGGCCGCGAGCCTGGTCGCGATCGTGAACAACCCCTCCTACCTGCGGCTGGACGTGAAGGACAACCTGGCGAGGAACACGGAGCGCCGGAACTACATCCTCGGCGTCGAGCTGAAGAACGGCCTCATCACGCAGGCGCAGCACGACGAGGCCGTGGCCACGCCGGTGACGCCGAAGATCACGCCCACGAGGACGGGCTGCGAGGCGGCGGGCGACGCCGGCTTCTTCTGCGACTACGTCTACCGCACGATCCTGTCCGACCCGGCGTTCGGCAAGGACGAGGCGGCGCGGCAGGCGAACCTCGAGCGCTCCGGCTGGAAGATCTACACCACGCTCGACCTCGCCGCCGAGAAGAAGGCGAAGAAGGCGATGAGCACCTCAGTGCCCAGGACCGCGGCCGGCTACAACGTCGGCGGCGCGGCGGTGTCGGTGGAGGTGGGCACCGGCCGGATCCTGACCATGGTCACCAACAAGGACTTCAGCTACACCAGGGGCGGCACCAGCTCGTCCATCAACTACACCGCCGACTACGCGCTCGGGCACAGCAACGGCTGGCAGCCGGGGTCGACCTTCAAGGTGTTCACGCTGCTGGACTGGCTGAAGTCCGGGCGCACGCTGAACGAGGTCGTGGACTCGAACCCCGGCACCGTGTCGGACTTCACCGCCTGCGGCAAGCCGTACGCGGGCCAGCCGTACACCTACGGCAACGACACCGCCGACGAGGGCGGGTACCAGACGGTGCTGACGGGCACGGCAAGGTCCATCAACGGCACCTTCGTGCACATGGCGCAGCAGCTCGACCTCTGCGAGATCAAGAAGCTGGCCGACGACTTCGGCGTGACGCCGATCCGCGGCAACTCGGATCCCACGCAGTACGCGTCGTTCATCATCGGCGGCTCCTACACCGTCTCGCCCGTCTCCATCGCGGCCGCCTACGCGGGGATCGCGAACGAGGGGAAGTACTGCTCGCCGGTCGCCATCGAGAAGGTGGTGCGCAGCGACGGGTCCGAGCTGCCGGTGCCGGGCACGTCATGCAAGCAGGTCGTCGATCCCGGCGTCGCGAACGCCGCGGTGTACGCCCTGCGCGGGGTGTTCACGGGCGGCACGGCGAGCGGGGACAACACCCCGGACGGCCTCTACGAGTTCGGCAAGACCGGCACGACCGACGAGGCGTACGACACCTGGATGACGGGGTCGACCTCGAAGGTCGCGACGTCGGTGTGGGTCGGGAACAACGGCACGAAGGCCGGCAGCACGCTGCAGAACCTGCGGCAGACGACCTTCCCCGGCGTCACGCCCTGCTACACCAGCGGCAACGGCACGGCCGCGGTCGCCCGGCACTGCGTCTGGAAGGCGATCCAGACCGCGGTGAACAAGGACTACGGCGGCGCGACGACCTGGCAGGCGCCCGACCCGCAGTACCTCTACGGCAGCGCCGCGCCGTCGACCGGCGCGCCGACGACCCAGGCCGGCACGGTGCCGGCGACGACCCGGATGTCTGCGGCGGACGCCGAGGCCGCGCTCGTGGCCGCGGGGTACACCTGGGCGCTCGGCACCCCCGTCCCGTCGGACCTCCCGGCCGGCCAGGTGGTGTCGACCACGCCGCAGGCGGGCGCCGCCGCCCCACCCGGCACGCAGGTGACCATTGCCACCTCGACCGGCGCCGCCGGGTAGGCGCGGACCGGCCGACGCGACCGGTCAGATCGACGAGGCGTCGGCCTCCTGCAGCAGCGAGCCGAGGCCGCCGGAGCCGTCGGTGCCGTCCGTCGGGCCGGTGGACGCCGGCGCGGGCGCCGGATCAACCGGCGCGGTGGTGGCCGGCGGCGTGGGCTGCTGGACGACCGGCGTCGACGCGGGGTCGGGGGCGAACTCCGGTCCGCTCGGCGTGCTCGGGCCGGCTGGAGCGGACGGCGGCGGCTGGGTGGCCGTCGCGGTGGGCGTGGGCGTCGGGGTCCGCGTCGGGGTCCTGGTGGGCGTCGCGGAGGGGGTCGCCCTCGGCTTCCGCACGACGGGGTCCGCCGCGGGCTGGGCCGGCCCCTGCTGCACCGGCGGGGCGGTCGCGCTGGACGGCGGCACGTGCTGCTGCCCCTTCGCCTGCGGTGTCGCGTTCAACCCGGCGGCCGCCGAGATAGCCACCCCGGCGACGACGGCCGCGAGCACCGAGGCGGCGACCGCGAGCACGGTCGGGAAGCGCTTCGCGGGCGTCCTCGCGCCGACCACGTGCACCGCGCCGGACAGCGGCATGCCCCGGCTCGGCGTGAAGAACGGCTCCTGCGGCGCGGTGACGTCCGCGCCGGGGGACCGGCGGACCGCTTGGCGGGGCGCGACGATCCCCCCGACCGGCGTTGGCGCGGTGGTCGTCGCGTCCGGCGCGGTGACCCGGCCGACCAGCTGGTCCCGCAGCGCCTCCGCGACCGCGGCCGCGGTCGGCCGGTGCGTGGCGTCGAGGCCGGTCATCCGCGACAGCAGCTCCGCGAGCGCCGGGGAGGCGTCCGTCGGCAGCGCGGGCGGGCGGTGCAGCCGGGCCATCGCGGACTCGGCGGCGGGCCCGGGGAAGGCGCGCTTGCCGGTGAGCGCCTCCAGCAGCACGAGGCCGAGCGAGTAGACGTCGCTCTCGGGACGCGGCGCGGCGCCCCGCACCTGCTCGGGGCTGAGGTAGGCGGCGGTGCCGAGGATCGACTCCGGCGCCGTCAGCCGGGCGCCGTCGACGAGCTGCGCGATCCCGAAGTCCGTCAGCTTCGCCGCGACAGCGGTCGGGCTCGCGTGCGCCGCGGTCGGCACGAGGATGTTCGCGGGCTTCACGTCGCGGTGCACGACGCCCTGCAGGTGCAGGGCTGCGAGCGCGGACGCGACGTCGGCGACGATGCGCCGCGCGAAGTCGGCGGTCAGCGGCCCCCGGGCGCGATGCAGCAGCGCGCCGAGGTCGTCGCCGACCACCAGCTCCATCACGAGGAAGGCGCCGAAGACGCCGTCGCCGGTGGAGGCGTCGAGCACCGACACGACGGACGGATGGTTCACGGCGGCGAGGAGGCGCATCTCCTGCGTCGTGCGCTGCGGGTCGACCGCGTCCGAGAACCCGCCGCGGAAGACCTTCACCGCGACCCGGCGCTGCAGCCGGGTGTCCTGCCCGCGGTAGACGGTCGCCATGCCGCCGCGGCCCAGCTCCGCGAGGATCTCGTACCGGCCGCCGAGGACGTCGCCCGGCTCCGGCTCCCGCTCAGCCATGACGGCGGCAGGCGAGCTGGGTGGGCACGACACCATTGTCGTGCCTCGGCTCGGAGAATTCAGCCCCGGACGGTCACGGATCCGTCGCTGCCCGGCGTGGCGGGCGAGGTCGACGGCTGCTGCTGCGTGATGCAGTGGATGCCGCCGCCGCACGCGAAGATCGCGCGGGCGTCGACGGTCACCACCCGGCGGCCGGGGTACGCCTCAGCGAGCACGGCCCGTGCGGCTGCATCGGCGCGCTCCTCGCCGAAGCCGCACGCGACGACGCCGTCGTTCACGACGACGTGGTTGACGTACGACCAGTCCACGAAGCCCTCCGCATCGCGCAGGGTCTCCGGCGCGGGGAGCGGGATGATCTCGAACGACCTGCCGGCCGCGTCGACCGCCTCCTCCAGCGTGCGGCGCAGCAGCGCGGACACCGCGTGGTCCGGGTGGCCGGGGTCCCGCTGCTCGTGCAGCAGCACCCGCCCCGGCGACGGGAAGGTGGCGCAGATGTCGACGTGGCCGCTCGTGCCGAACCGGTCGTAGTCCCGGGTGAGGCCGCGGGGGAGCCAGACGGCGTGCGTCGCGCCGATCGTGCGCTCGAGCTCGGCCTCGACGCGCGCGCGGTCCGCCCACGGGTTCCGCCTGGGGTCCAGCTGCACCGTCTCCGTGACGAGGACGGTGCCCTCGCCGTCCACGTGGATGCCGCCGCCCTCGTTCACCAGCAGGGACGGCAGCACCGTCGCCCCGGCGAGGGCGCCGACCGCGGCCCCGACCAGCCGGTCGCGCCGCCACTCGGACCACTCGTGCGCGCCCCAGGCGTTGAACGTCCAGTCGACCGCGCCCAGCGCGCCCTCCTCGTCGAGCACGAAGGTGGGCCCGGAGTCGCGCAGCCACGCGTCGTCGAGCGGCTGCTCCACCAGCTCGATCGCCCCGTCGAGCAGCCGCACGGCGATGGCGCGGGCGACCGGGTCGACGACCATCGTGACGGGCTCGAACGCGGCGACGGCGTTGGCGACATCCGCCCACGCGGCCGACTCCTCCGCGACGTCGCCGTCGCCGAAGGTGGGGTTCGGGCGCGGGAACGCCATCCAGATGCGGTCCTGCGGCGCGGTCTCGGGCGGCATCCGCCAGGTTCTGGGCACGCGACGATCCTGGCGCACAACCCTCCTCCACCGATTCCTCGGAAACCGCGGGAGGAGGGAGGATGGTCGGTCGTGGACATCGCTGCCCCGTGGACGGTCGCCCTGACGGACGGGCAGCACTCGCTGATCCAGTACGCCGTGGTGGTCACCGGCTTCGCGCTCGCCGCGATGCTCACCCGCATGTGGTCCGCGCGGCGGGAGGTGAGCGACCGGTACCGGCCGGCCGTGCACGCGGGCGTCGCCGTCTGCACGGTCGCGCTGCTGTCGTACGTCCTGCTCGCGTTCGAGCTGCAGACGGGCTACCGGCCCGCCGCGGGGATGTGGGTGCCCACCGCGTCCGCCTCCACCACCTGGAGCGCCCGGTACATGGACTGGACCATCAGCGTGCCGCTGCTGGTCGTCGAGATCGTCGCGGTCTCGGCCCTGATCGGGCGAGCGGCCGCCCGGGCGCGCTGGGTCGGCGGCACGGCCGCGGTGCTGATGGTCGTGCTCGGCTTCCTCGGCGCCGTCGTGATCGGAGGCGGCACCGACTTCCGCGTGCTGCTGTGGCTCGGGATCGCCTCGTCGGCCTGCTTCGCGGTGGTCTACGCCGTCGTGATCGCGGTGGTGCTGCGGTCCCTCCCGGTGCTGCCGGCCGCCGCGCGCGGCCCGCTGACGGCGGCGATGGTCGTGCTGCTCGTCGTCTGGCTCGTCTACCCGGTCGTCTACGGCCTGCAGGGCCTCGCGTCTGGGGGTGCCTGGACGACGACGCAGCACCTCCTCTTCTGCGCCGCGGACGTGGTGGCCAAGGTGGTCTTCGGGCTGCTGCTGCTGCGCGTCGCCCGGCTCCGCACCGCCGCGGACGTCGTCGCGCAGGACGACGCGCACCCCGAGAGCATCTGGGTCGACCAGCTGCGCCAGTCCCGGTGATCGATCGCCCGCGTCGGTACGCTGGGCTGGTGACGAGTTCGCCCGCCCTGCCCGCCCTGTGAGCGCGGAGCAGGAGCAGCGCGTCGCCGCCCCGGCTCAGCTGCCGGACCGGTACCGGATCGAGCACGTGATCGGCCGCGGCGGCACGGCGGTGGTCTACTCGGCGCACGACACGCTGCTGAACCGGCCGGTGGCGATCAAGGTGTTCACCGCGCCGACCGACTCCGCTCGGGTGCTGCGCGAGCAGCAGCACGAGGCGCAGACGCTCGCCGGGCTCAGCCACCACGCGCTCGTCACCCTGTACGACGCCGGGGTCGAGGACTCCGACCCGGACCAGCCCCACATCTACCTCGTGATGGAGCGGATCGAGGGGCCGGACCTCGGGCAGCGGCTGCGCAGCGGCGCCCTCACGCCCGTGCAGGTCGCCTACCTCGGCCTGGACCTCTGCGACGCGCTGCTCTACGTGCACGAGCGCGGCTGGCTGCATCGCGACGTCAAGCCGGCGAACGTCCTGCTGGCGGACCGGAACAGCGACTCGCGGCTGCGCGGCAAGCTGTCCGACTTCGGGATCGCCACCGTGCTCGGCACCGACGCGGACGACGGGGAGTTCACGGTCGGCACCGCCGCGTACCTGAGCCCCGAGCAGGTCGAGGGCGGCCTGCTCGAGGCCGCGTCGGACGTGTACTCGCTGGGGCTCGTGCTCATCCAGGCGGCGACCGGCAGGGTCTCCTACCCGGGGGCGGTGATTGAGTCGGCGTTCGCCCGGCTGACCCGCGACCCGGAGATCCCCGACTCGGTGCCGCAGCGGCTCGCCTCCGTGCTGTCGGGGATGACCCGGCGCTCGCCGCGGGACCGGATCCCGCTCGCGGAGGCGCGGGCGCAGTTCGAGCGCGCGATCGCCGACGAGATCGCGCGGGATGCCCCGCCCGTCCCGCTGCCCCTGCCGCCGCGCGCGCCCGAGCCGATCGCCGACGTGCCGCCGGACCGGGAGTTCGCCCGCATCACCGGCATCGCGGCCCGGCTGATCCGTGCGCCGTCGGCGTTCGTCGTGGTCGGCGAGCCGGGGTTCGAGGCGTCCGCGTTCGTGCCGGAGGCGCACCGGGCCGAGCTGGCGCAGCTCGCCTCCAGGGCGCTGCTCGTGGACCGCGCCGGCGGCTGGTCGGTCGACGACGTGCACACCGACCCGCGGACCGCCGGCGCGGTCCGGTTCGCGCCGGTGCGGTCGATGGCGGTGCAGCCGATCCTCGCGGAGGACGGCAGGAAGGTCGGCGTGCTCGCCGTCCTCGACGCGCTGCCGCGCACCTTCGGTGCCGACGACGCGGCCACGCTCGTCGACCTCGCCCACCTCGTCGCGCATGAGGTCGACCTGCGCCGGGCGGTCCGGCGCGCGCTCTTCTCCCGCGAGCGCTGAGCGCCGCAGCGCGCGGCTCAGGCCAGCGCGGCCATGCCTGGCCCCGTCGGGCCGCGGCCGCGCCCGGCGCGGCGCACCTGGGCGTGCGGGTCGAGCGACGTCAGCGCCGTCGCGATCCGGTCGTCGAGCGCGGCGATCGCGCGGTGCAGCGACTCGTCGCCCGGCAGCTGCAGGATGTAGTACTCGGCGATCGAGGCGCGCTTCGTGCGATGCACCCGTACCTCGCCGGCGAAGCCGCGGCCGATCTCGGAGCGCGACGCGAGGTGCAACGTCATGCCGGCCGAACCGGCGATGTAGATCTCGCCGTACCCCACGTCGTCCCGACCCGACGGCAGCGTGAGCGACCGGGCGAGGTGGATGAGGACCTGCTCCTCGCCGGCCCGCACCTCCGCCACCACGCGGGGGCTCATCGGGTTCGCCTCCAGGCGCGGACCCGGCTCGGCGGCCTGCCGGACCACGAGGACGACGCCGACCGCCGCGCCGGCGAGGGCCAGCGCACCGAGCAGGGCGAGCATCGCCATCTCGATCGACACGAGCAGGAGGGTGACAGATCACCCTGCGGCGATGCTGGACGGCGCCGGGCGCGCCCGGGGAGGGGTTTGACCGCCCGCCCGCCGCAGCGGATGATCCGGGGGAGAGGGAGGTCAGCGATGGACGCGACATCGGGACGCAGCGTGGTGGTCGGGATCCTCCCCGACCAGCCGCTCTGGGTGGTGCAGGTGGCGGGGGAGTACGCGAAGGCCTTCGACGCCGAGCTGATCTGCGTGGCCGCTGACGCCACCAGGTACGCCTACCAGGAGCTGCCGGACGGCACCCTGCTCACGGCGCCCATCGACCCGGATTACGCCGCCGTCGGCCCGCTGTTCTCGGAGCAGCGGCTGAAGGACATCGACGAGGTGCTGGCCCCGCTCGACGTCCGCTGGTCGATGCGGGAGCTGGTCGGCATCGCCGCCGACGCGCTGATGGAGGTCGCCGAGGACGTCGGCGCCCTGATGATCGTCGTCGGCGCGCGGCCGGGCGGCTTCCGCGGCGCGCTGCGCCGGATGGTCGCCGGCTCGGTCGCGCTGCGCCTGTCCCACCGCCAGTACCGCCCGGTCGTGGTGGTGCCGACGGCCCCGGAGGAGACGGACGCCGGGCTGCTCGGCCCCGACTCCTAGTCGAGCCGGCAGTCGTTCGGCCGGACCTCGATCGTCGAGGTGCCCGAGGCCGCGGTCGGCACGACGCACACGCCCGCGACCCGGACCGTCATCCATCCCTTCGGCACCGCGAAGCGGCGCGTCTCGCCGGACCGCATGGTGTGGACCGCGCGGAAGTCGCCGCCGGCCTTCGTGAGGTGGACCTCGTACGCCGCCGGCTGCGCGGACGGCTCGATCCGCACGACGACCTCGGCCTCCCTCGGCGGCGGCGCGGCCGAGGCGCACGCCGTCAGGGGCAGGACCGCGACGCCGATCGCGGCGGCGACCAGGAGCTTCGGAACCCGCACCCCGCCGACGATGGCCCCCCGGACGGGGGCCGGCGGGCACGTGCGTCGGCGTGTCGGCGATGGGTCGCCCCTCAGGACTCGTCTGCCACGCTGACCGGGTGGATGGCGGAGGCTGGCGGGTGCCGCTGGTCGTGCCGACCGCGTCCGGGCGGATCCGCGGCCGCCGCGAGGCCGGGCTGACCGCCTGGCGCGGGGTGCCGTTCACGGCGCCGCCCGTCGGCCCGCTGCGCCTCCGCGCGCCCGTGCCGCCCGAGCCCTGGGCCGGCGTGCGGGAGGCGGCAGCCGACGGCCCGCTGCCGCCCCAGCCGCGCACGTCGACCCTGACCGGCGCCGGGCTGCGCACGCCCACCTCGGAGGACTGCCTGACCCTCTCCGTCGTGCGCCGCACCGCGGGAGACGCGCCGAAGCCGGTCGTGGTGTTCGTCTATGGCGGCGCGTACGGGATCGGCGGGGCGAGCGCGGGCGCGTACCGCGGGGAGACGCTCGCGGCCACGGGCGACGTCGTGTTCGTCGGCTTCAACTACCGGCTCGGCGCGCTCGGCTGGCTGGACCTGTCCGCCTACGGCGATGACGAGCACCCGATCGACACCAACCTCGGGCTGCGCGACCAGCTCGCCGCGCTGGCGTGGGTGCGGGCGAACATCGCGGCGTTCGGCGGCGACCCGCACGACGTCACCCTGGCCGGGGAGTCCGCCGGCGCGACGAGCGTCCTCACCCTGATGACGATGCCGGCGGCCCGCGGCCTCTTCGATCGCGCGATCGCGGAGAGCCCCGCCATCGCCTCCGTGCACAACGCCGACCGCTCGGCCGGCTGGGCGGCGGAGCTGGTCGACGAGCTGCCGGGCGGCGCGGCCGCGCTGCGCACGATCGACGCGGACGCCCTCGTCGGGGCGACCCTGCGGCTCGACGTCGCCGTGTCCGACCGCCAGCCGGCCGCCAGGGTGCTCGGCCCGGTCGTCGACGGCGACCTGCTGCCGGACTACCCGGTCGAGGTGCTGCGCCGCGGGGAGGCGCTGCCCGTGCCGCTGATCATCGGCACGAACGCCGACGAGGGCACGCTGTTCCAGCGGATGCGCGCGCTGCGGGCGACACCCGTCCGGCTCGAGCGGCTGTTCGACGCGACCGTGCCCGAGGCGAAGGAGCCGGTGCTCGCGGCGTACGCGGGCGGCCGCCGCCCGCGGGACCTCGAGCGCTTCGTCACCGACCTGATGTTCTGGGCGCCGTCGGTGGAGGCGGCCGCCGGCCACGCCGCCGTCGCTCCGGTGTGGATGTACCGGTTCGACTTCGCCCCGCCCGCCTCGAGGGCGCTGCGACTGGGCGCAGCCCACTCCTTCGAGCTGGACCACGTGCTCGCGAGACGCGACGGCTTCACCCGCCGCGTCGCGACCGCGCTGGGCGGCGGCCGCGCCGCCCGGGCGCTCACGCTGCGCATGTCGTCGGCCTGGCTGGCCTTCGCGAGGACCGGGTCCGCGCCGGACTGGTGGCCGCCGTTCGACGCCGTCACGCGCCGCACCTGGGTGTTCGACCGCGTCGACCGGCTGGAGGGCGATCCCCGGCCGGACGTGCGCTCCGTCTGGCGGTCGTGGCGCCCGTACGGCTGATCGCCGCCGGATAGCGGCGCGAGTATGAGGGCCGCTGAACCCGTGCTGTGTACATCCGGGGAGCGCGAGGAGTAGCGTCACGAAGTGCGATGACCCTCGAGCACCTGCCCCACGCGGCGGCGAGCGATGCCGCCCACGCGCTCGTGTCGGCCGTCGACGCCGTCGAGGACGCCGGGAAGGCGCTCGACCAGCGGGTGCGCGGCGCGCTCGGCGTCAACAACACCGACCTGGCGGTCCTGCAGTACCTCGACCGCGTGCAGCGGCGCGGCGGCAGCGCCCGGGTCGGCGACATCGCCGCCCGGTTCGGCGTCAGCTCGGGCAGCGCGACCGAGATCGTGCACCGGCTGACGAACGCCGACCTCGTGCACCGCGTGCCGCATCCGACGGACGCGCGCGTGCGGCGCCTCGAGCTGACCGAGCAGGCCGCGGCGCGGCTGGAGGCGGTGGTCGGCTCGGTGCGGGCCGACCTCGACGCGCTGCTCGAGACGATCCCGGAGGCGGAGGAGGCGCGGCTGCTCGAGCTGCTGGGTCAGGTGCGGGACATCTTCCGGTCCGCCTCCACCAGCGGCTGATCCGCGACGATCCGCAGCAGCCCGCCGTCGCGCTCCACCCGCACGCCGAGCAGGTCCGCGACGACCACGTCGGCCGGCAGCTGCGCGGCCGGCACGCTGCCGAGCACGCCGAGCGTCGCGCAGCCGGCCGCGCGGCCGGCGAGCACGCCGGCCACCGCGTCCTCGACCACGAGGCAGTCGGCCGGGTCGACGCCGAGGCGGGCGGCCGCCGCCAGGTAGGGCGCCGGGTCCGGCTTGCCCCTGGCGGTGTCGGAGGCGGTGATCAGCACCGGCGGCTCGATCCCGGTCGCGGCGAGCCGCGCGGCGGCCAGCGGGGCGCTGCACGAGGTCGCGACCGCCCAGCGGTCGGCGGGCAGCGCCGCGAGCAGCCGCCGCACGCCCGGCAGCACCACGATGCCCGCCGTGTCCGCGACCTCGAGCCGCTCGATGTCGAGGAACGCCGCCTCGGCCTGCTCGGCCGGCACGCGCTCCGCGACGATCTCGCGGGCCGGCCGCCCGAGCGCGGAGGCGCGCACGCCGAGCCGGACGTCCCACCGCGCCTCCCACGCCGCCCAGGCGCGGTCGACGGCCGGCGTCGAGTCGATGAGCGTGCCGTCCATGTCGAGGAGGACGGCGCGGACGGTGAACTCGGCGGGCATCCCTCCAACCTACGGGCGGCAGGATGGCGGGCATGGCGGCAGGCGGACGGGTCACGGGCACGCTCGACGGCTGGACGGCGACGCCGTTCTCGGCCGGCGGGGTGACGCACGACGTCTACGAGCGCGGCGAGGGACCCGGCGTCGTCCTGGTGCCGGAGATCCCCGGCATGACGCCCGAGGTCATCGGTCTCGCGGACCACCTCGTGGCGTCGGGCTTCACCGTCGCGGTGCCGTCGCCGTTCGGCGAGCCCGGCAGGGAGGCGGGCGCGGGCTCCGTCGCGCGCGTGCTGCCCCGCCTCTGCGTGTCCCGCGAGTTCCGGGCGTTCGCGACCGAGGTGCGGCGGCCGTTCACCGACTGGCTCCGCGCCCTCGCCGCCGATCTCGCCGCGCGGACCCCCGGTCCGGGCGTCGGCGTGATCGGCATGTGCTTCACCGGCGGCTTCGCGCTCGCGACCGCCGTCGACGGAGCGGTCGTCGCGGCGGTCGCGAGCCAGCCGGGGACCCCGTTCCCGGTCGGGGCGCGGCGGACCGCGAACGGCGGCCTGTCGACCGAGGACCTCGGGATCGTCGCCGAGCGAGCGGCGAGGGGCGAGGTCTGCGCCATGGGCCTGCGCTTCAGCGAGGACCGCGGCGCGCCCCGCGCGCGCTTCGACACCCTGCGTCGCGCGCTCGGCGACCGCTTCGAGGTGATCGAGCTCGACTCCTCGCCGGGCAACGCGGGCGGCTTCGCCCGGACCGCGCACTCGGTGCTGACGAACGAGCTGCGCGACGTGCCCGGCCACCCGGCGCTCGAGGCGCGCGAGCGCGTGGTCGCGTTCCTGCGGGAGCGGCTGACCGCCTGACGCTCAGCGCTCCGCAGGCGCCGCCACGTCCCGGTCGATGCCCCCGTCCAGCCACTGCACGACCCGGACGGTGCCACCCGGCGTCATCGGCCAGGCGTGCTGCAGCGCGTCGACCGCCTCGGCCCTCGTCCCGGGCCCTATCG
>NZ_CAXTOQ010000072.1:0-17086 GCF_964245895.1 uncultured Amnibacterium sp. | reverse complement strand
TGCTGGCCGGGGAAGACGGCGGAGTTCAGCTTCTTCGCGTACGTCTCGTCCCGGGCGAGGATCAGGCCGGAACGCGGACCGCCGAGGGTCTTGTGCACGGTCGTCGAGACCACGTCGGCGTGCGGCACGGGGCTCGGGTGCAGCCCGGCGGCGACCAGACCGGCGAAGTGCGCCATGTCGACCCACAGCTTCGCGCCGACCTCGTCCGCGATCTCCCGGAACGCGGCGAAGTCGAGCTGCCGCGGGTACGCCGACCAGCCAGCGATGATGACGGTCGGCCGGTGCTCGCGCGCCGCGTCGCGCACGGTGTCCATGTCGATGCGGAACGTCTGCGGGTCGACGCCGTAGGCGACGGCGTCGTACAGCTTCCCCGAGAAGTTCAGCTTCATGCCGTGCGTCAGGTGGCCGCCGTGCGCCAGCTCGAGCCCGAGGATGGTGTCGCCCGGCTGGGCGAGCGCGGCCAGCACGGCGGCGTTGGCGGTCGCGCCGGAGTGGGGCTGCACGTTCGCGAAGCCGGCGCCGAACAGCGCCTTCGCGCGGGCGATCGCCAGCTCCTCGGCGACGTCGACGACCTCGCAGCCGCCGTAGTACCGGCGGCCGGGGTAGCCCTCGGCGTACTTGTTCGTGAGCACGCTGCCCGTTGAGGTCAGCACGGCGCGCGGCACGAAGTTCTCGCTCGCGATCATCTCGAGCGTCGTGCGCTGGCGCTCCAGCTCGTCGTGCAGCACGGCGGCGATCTCCGGGTCCACCTCCTCGAGCGAGGCGCCGAACGTGGACGGCACGGCGGTGGAGGCGAGGGCGGTGGAGGCGGTGGTCACGATGGGACTCCTGGCGTCTGACTGGGTTCGGTGCGCGTCGCAGCGCGCGGGAGGAAGCGACGTGGACCGCACCCAGGCGAGCGGTGCGTTCCCCTCAGCCGCTCCCCGGTGGTGACCACCTGAACGCCAGTCGCGGCGCTCCGATGGTAGCAACGAGGGAGCGCGGCGCCACGGTCGCGATCATGCGCCGTGTCGGGCCCGCCTGCGCCCGCAGGTCCTCGACGACCCGGCGCACGTCCGCCGCGTCGGCGCGCGCCGCGTCGGGCGAGTACGCCTGGCGCTCGAACGCCGCGCGGAGGCGGGCGAGCGCGTCCCTGGTGCGGGCGGAGGGGCCGGCGTGCGCGGCGAGGACCTCCTCCACGGCGCGCGGGCTGCCGCCGCGACCGGACGGCAGGCCGAGGTCGGTCGCGGTGTCGAGCAGCTCGAGCCAGGCGCCGGCCGGGCCGTCCCGGTCCAGCCGCGACAGCCGTCGCCGGCGGCGCGCCACGCGCAGCAGCGCCGGCACGGCGAGCACGAGCAGCACGGCCAGCGCCGTGCCGCCGATGCGCAGCGCCGCCACGAGGATCGCGCCCAGGTCGACGCCGCCGCCCGAGCCCCCCTGCGCCGCGTCGGTCGGCTGCGGGCTGGAGCTGGCGTCCGTCGACGGCACCGCGGTCGGGGTGCTGCTGACGTCCGCGGACGGCAGCGGCGCGTAGGCCGGCACGGCACCGCGTCCCGGGGTCGGCTCGAACCGCACCCACCCGATGCCGTCGAAGTACAGCTCCGGCCAGGCGTGCAGGTCGTCGCTCGACACGCGCCGCTCGGCGGACCCGCTCTGCGTCTCCCCCGGCTGGTAGCCGACGACGATGCGGGCGGGGATGCCCTCGAGCCGGGCCATGACCGCCATGGTGGACGCGTAGTGGATGCAGTACCCCGCCTTGACCTGCAGGAACTTCGCGATGACGCTGAGCCCGTCGCCGTCGTAGCCCTGCTGCACCGGCGTCTGCTCGTCGTAGGAGAACGACCCGTTCGCGAGCGCGTTCTGGATCCGCAGCGCCTGGTCGTACGGGGTCGCGGCCCCCCGCACCCACCGGTCGGCGGTGCGGCGGATGATCGACGGCACGTCCGACGGCAGCGTGAGGGAGTCCGCGTCGCCGGACGGCGCGTCGACCGACGCAGCACGCAGGTCGGCCGCGGTCGCGCTCGGCACCATCGAGGTCACGGAGTACGTGCCGATGGCGCCTCCGCCGCGGCGGGCCAGGGTCAGGCCGCGATCCTCCCAGCGGAACGCGCCGGCGATCCCCTGCCCCTGCACGGCGAGCGCCGGGTACGGCAGCGGCAGGCGGTCGCCGATCGCGACGGAGGACGCGGGCGTGATCGTCGTCGACGCCGTCCGCAGGTCCGGCGTCGGGCCGACGCCCGCGGCCCGCGGCGCGACCCCGTCCCCGACGGGGTCGCCGTCGGCCGCGTTCGGCGCCCAGGTCTCGCCGCTGAAGTCCTCGAGCACCGCGAGGCGGAGGTAGACGGGAGCGCTCCCCCTGGTGGTGTAGCTGAGCACGGGCGTGGTCGCGCCGCGGCGCAGGTCCTGGCCCAGCTGCAGCAGCGGGTTCGCCCCCGCGTCGATCAGCGGGGCGCCCGCTGCCTGCGCCGTGGAGGCGTACGGCGCGGGCAGCACCACCTGGATCAGCAGCGCGACGACCACCGCGGCCGCGCCGCCGGCGGCGAGTCCGCCGATCCGCGGCGCGCGACCGCGTCGCCGACGGTCGGCGGCGATCACGGCGAGCACGCCGGCGGCGACGGCGACGAGCAGCAGCCCGTTCGTCCCGGTGCCGAACGCCTTGCCCGGCACGATCGCCACGGCCGTGACGAGCAGCATGCCCGCGATCGGCGCGCGCAGGCCGACGGTGACGAAGTCGGCGACCACGGCGACCACGGCCCCGCCGCAGCCCATCAGCAGGGCGAGCTCCCTGGTGCCCTGCGCCGGCACGGAGTCGAGGTAGATCTGCCGGAACGCGGCGGTGAAGGCGTCGATCACGGCGTTCGCGCTCGACTCCGGCGACGCGGACCCGGTCACCGACCAGGCGGACGCGATCAGCGCGGCGACGATCGGCACGGTCGTCAGCCCGAGCAGCGAGCCCGCGGCGGCGGGCAGCCCGATCGCGCGGCCCACCGCCGCCGTGCCGAGCGCGGCGGCGACGAGCAGCAGCGAGTCGAACCACCAGAGCGCGCCCTGCACGACCGGCAGGAACGCGAGCATGCCGATCAGCACCGCCGCACCGACCGCGGCGGTGACGGCGCCGTCCCCGACGCGGCCGTCACGCATCGCGGGCCGATCCGGCCGCCGCGGCGGAGTCGCGCTGCACGACCGTCCAGCCGAGCGCGCCGTCCACCTGCAGGGGGTGGCGCGAGATCACGGACACCATGCCGCGCGCCCCCGACGGCAGGGCGGGCAGCCGTGGGACGGCGTGGGCGCCGCCTGCACCGGTCAGCACGTGCACGATCTGCACGTCGTTCGTGGCGAGCACCGGCAGCAGCTCCGCCGGAGCGGGGTCGCCCTGCCCGCGCTCCACGGTCGCGAGCGCGACCAGCGCCGACGTCGCGTCCGACACCGGCAGGCCGCCCGCCGCCAGGCGCACCGCGGCGTGCCGCTCCTCGAGGGCGGCGACGAGCGACGCCGCGTAGTCGACGGCCCACTCGAACGCGGCCGCCTCCGGCCAGGACTCCGCCCGGGTGTCGAGCAGCAGGCCGGTCGCGGAGGTGGACGCCGCCGTCTCCGTCCGCACCATCAGCTCGCCGCGCCGCGCCGTCGCCCGCCAGTCGACGACGCGGACCGGATCGCCGCTGCGGTACCCGCGCGCGATGATGTCGCGCTGGTCCCCCACCGCGCCGAACACCGTCGTCGCCCGGGTGTCGGGGTCGTTGCGGCGGACCGCGAAGGGCAGCTCGACCGGCACGATCCGCGGCAGCACGATCACGCGGTCGACGCCGCCCACGCGGCGCTTCGTGGTCGCGAGCCCGAGGGGGTCGACGCGGGCGACGCGCAACGGGCCGATCGGCACGGCGCCCCGCACGCGTGCCGCGAAGGCGTAGGTGACGACCTCGGCTGGCCGGTCCGCGCGGACCCCGCGCAGCACCCCCTCCGCGTGGCCGGTGACGACGACCGACCGGGGCAGGTCCTCGGTCCACTCGAGGGCGCCGGGCGCGGAGCCCCGCACCCGCACGTCGACGACGACCTGACGCCGCTGCTCCACGATGCCGGGCTCGATCCGCCGCTCGACCGTGAGCGACGGCGGCGACACGACGACCGAGCCGACCGCGGCGAGCACCGCGCCCCACAGGAACAGCGAGACGGCGAGCAGCGCCTGCCAGCCGGCCGCGTACGCGATGATCACGCCGAGCAGGCCGACGCCGAGGAACACCCCGCCGCGGACGGTCAGCCGGACGGGCGCGAGCCGCTGCTGCAGCCCGCTGGGCAGCTCCACCTACTGCAGCGGGACGGGCGTCGCCGCGACGACCTGGCGCACGATGCGCGCCGAGGCCGCGGCCTGCCCCTCCCGGACGTCGAGCGCGGTGCGGCGCAGGATCAGGCGGTGGGCGAGCACGTCGACGGCGAGCGCGTCGACGTCGTCGGGCAGCACGAAGTCCCGGCCGTCCAGCAGCGCGGTCGCCTTCGCGGCCCGCAGCATCTGCAGGCTCGCGCGCGGGCTGGCGCCGAGCCGCACCTCGCTGTGCCCCCGCGTGCCGCCGATGACGCGCAGCACGTAGGTCTCGACCGCTGCGGAGACGTACACGTTCCTGGCCGCCGTCGCGAGGTCCGCGAGACCACCGGGCGGCAGCACGGACTGGAGGCGGTCGATCGGGTCCTCCCGGCCGTGCGAGCGCAGCATCTCGCGCTCCGCCCGCTCGTCGGGGTAGCCCATCGAGATCCGCGCCATGAAGCGGTCGCGCTGCGCCTCCGGCAGCACGTACGTGCCCTCCATGTCGACCGGGTTCTGCGTCGCGACGACGGTGAACGGGTCCGGCAGGGGCCAGCTGGTGCCGTCGACCGTGACCTGCCCCTCCTCCATGCACTCCAGCAGCGCCGCCTGCGTCTTCGGCGACGCGCGGTTGATCTCGTCCCCGATGACGACGTTCGCGAACACCGCACCGGGCTTGAACTCGAACCGGGACGCCGCCCGGTCGTAGATCGAGGAGCCCGTGACGTCGGACGGCAGCAGGTCGGGCGTGAACTGGATGCGGCTGATCGATCCGCCGGTCGCGCGCGCGAGCGCCTTCGCCAGCATCGTCTTGCCGACCCCGGGCACGTCCTCGATCAGCAGGTGGCCGCCGGCGAGCATCACGGCGAGCGCGGACCGGATCACGAAGTCCTTGCCGTCGATCACGGTGGCGACCGCTGCGACGACCCGTTCCGCGACCTGGCGCACCTCGTCTGCCGCCCGCGGGTCGATGGTCGTACGGTCCGTCATGGTGCCTTCCGGAAGGGGCGGAACGCGTTCACCATAAACGCGATTCCCGTGTGCTGTGCGCGCATCGGCCACGCCGCCGTTACCGGTCCGTGACCCGCCGCTGCCGCTGGGTAGGGTGATGCGCGTGCCGGATGTGCAGGGCGCCCACTGGGTGCTGACCTTCGTCTGCGCCGACCGTCCGGGGATCGTGCACGCGCTCTCCGGCGCCATCGTCGCCGCGGACGGCAACATCACCGAGAGCCAGCAGTTCTCGAGCGACGACACGGGCCGCTTCTTCCTGCGCATGCAGGTCGAGTCCCCCTCCTCCGCGCCGCAGCTGGCCGCGCACGTCGCACCGGTCGCGCACCGCTTCGACGCGGAGTGGCGCGTCGACCGCGTCGGGCGCAGGGCGCGCACGCTCGTGCTGGTCTCGACCGCCGGTCACGCCCTGAACGACCTGCTGTTCCGCCAGCACTCCGGCCAGCTGCCGATCGAGGTCCCGCTCGTGCTCGGCAACCATGCGACGCTCGGGTCGCTCGCCGGCTTCTACGGCGTCCCGTTCGAGCACCGGGCGGTGACCTCCCCCGAGACGAAGGCGCTGTTCGAGGAGCGGGTGCTCGCGGCGGTGGAGGAGCACGACGTCGAGCTCGTCGTGCTCGCGCGCTACATGCAGATCCTGTCCCCGCAGCTGTGCGAGCGACTCGCCGGCCGGGCCATCAACATCCACCACTCGTTCCTGCCGGGCTTCAAGGGCGCGAACCCGTACAAGCAGGCCCATGCCCGCGGCGTGAAGCTGATCGGGGCGACCGCGCACTTCGTCACCGCGGACCTCGACGAGGGCCCGATCATCGAGCAGAACGTGATCCGCGTGGACCACACCCGCAGCGCGCGCGAGCTCGTCGCGATCGGTCAGGACGAGGAGAGCCGCACCCTCACGCAGGCGGTGCGCTGGTTCGCGGAGCACCGCGTGCTGCAGGACGGTCGCCGCACGATCGTCTTCCGCTAGACCCGCTCGGATCAGGCGAGGTCGTCGAAGTCGTCGAGCGCCTCGGCCGGCCGTTCCGACGAGGTCGGGATCGTCGTGGACATCGCGCCGATCCGCCGCTCGAGGTCCGCGGTCGCCGCCGTCACGTCCGACTCGAACGGCTCGTCGTCGGACCAGGCCGTGATCTGGCTGGCCGGCCCGACGAGGATCGAGATCGCCTCGACGTCGCCGCTGCCGATCCGGCCGGGGATGGTCACCGTGTCCGCCGAGCCGGAGCGGGCGAGCAGCGTCGCGTACCGGAGCACGAGGTCGGCGAGGCGGTCGTCCGTGCCGATCTGCATCTCACCGTAGGCGATGTGCTTCACGTCAGCTCTTGCCGTCCGGCTCGGGGATCAGCCGCAGCCCGGTCGGCTGGTTCGCGAGCTCGCGCAGCTGCCGCAGCCACTCCCGGTTCACCGAGGGGTCGCGGCTGCCCGCGTACTTGAACTGCACCGGCACCCCAGGCGAGATCCACAGCGACCCGTGGCCGTCGCCGACGCCGGGCTCGTCCCGCCAGCTGAACGGGAACGACTCGTGCGCCCGCAGCTTCGCGTAGATCACGAGCTGGAGGTGCGCCAGCGCGCGGTCCTCGACAGGGACCGTCGTGGTGCCGCCGTAGATGAAGCTGCCCACGGTCGTCAGCCGAGACGTGCTCGGAGGTTCGCGGTGATCGACGCGAGGAACTCCTCCGTCGTCTCCCACCGCTGGTCGGGACCGACGAGCAGCGCGAGGTCCTTCGTCATCGACCCGCCCTCGACGGTCTTGACGACGACGTCCTCGAGCGTGTCCGCGAAGTCGATCAGCGCCTGGTTGCCGTCGAGCACACCGCGGTGGTTCAGGCCGCGGGTCCACGCGTAGATCGACGCGATCGGGTTCGTGGAGGTGGGCTTGCCTGCCTGGTGCTGGCGGTAGTGGCGGGTGACCGTGCCGTGCGCGGCCTCCGCCTCCACGACCTTGCCGTCCGGGGTGGTCAGCACGCTGGTCATGAGGCCGAGGGAGCCGAAGCCCTGCGCGACGGTGTCGGACTGCACGTCCCCGTCGTAGTTCTTGCAGGCCCAGACGTAGCCGCCCTCCCACTTCAGCGCGGAGGCGACCATGTCGTCGATCAGCCGGTGCTCGTAGGTGAGGCCCGCGGCCTCGAACCGCTCCTGGTACTCGGTCTCGAAGACCTCCTGGAACAGGTCCTTGAAGCGGCCGTCGTACGCCTTGAGGATCGTGTTCTTCGTCGAGAGGTAGACCGGGTAGTTCCGCGACAGACCGTAGTTGAGGGAGGCGCGGGCGAAGTCGCGGATGGAGTCGTCCAGGTTGTACATCGCCATCGCGACGCCGCCGCCGGGGCTCTGGAACACCTCGAAGGACTGCGCCTCCGAGCCGTCGGCCGGCTGGAAGCTGATCGTCAGCGTGCCCTGGCCCTGGAACTTGAAGTCGGTCGCGCGGTACTGGTCGCCGAACGCGTGGCGGCCGATGATGATCGGCTTGTTCCAGCCGGGCACGAGCCGCGGGATGTTCGAGATCACGATGGGCTCGCGGAAGATGACGCCGCCGAGGATGTTGCGGATCGTCCCGTTCGGGCTGCGCCACATCTTCTTGAGGCCGAACTCCTCGACGCGCGCCTCGTCCGGCGTGATCGTGGCGCACTTGACGCCGACGCCGTGCTTCTTGATCGCGTTCGCCGCGTCGATCGTGATCTGGTCGTCGGTCTCGTCGCGCTTCTCGATGCCGAGGTCGTAGTACTCGAGGTCGATGTCGAGGTAGGGGTGGATCAGCGTGTCCTTGATGGACTGCCAGATGATCCGCGTCATCTCGTCGCCGTCGAGCTCGACGACCGTGCCCTCGACCTTGATCTTCGTAGCCACCCGGGTGCTCCCGCCTCTTCGCTCCACGCGCGCCTCGCGCGCACACCGCCGGGCAGCCTAGCGAGGCCGGGCTCACGGCTTCCTGCGCGGTGCGCGCGCTCGCCGCCGCTCGCCGCCGCTCGCTACTGTGAGCGCGTGGCGGACCTCCACCTCGCACCCCTCGACGCGTCGACCGCGCTCGCCGCGAACTCGCTGACCCTCAAACCGGGTCAGGAGCAGTACGCCGTGCCGGTCTCGCACGCGGAGGCGGAGCTGACCATCTCGCCGGCCGCGGCGTGGCCGCGCGTGGTGCTCGACGGCGGCGAGGTCGTCGGCTTCATCAAGGGCAGCTTCGACCCGGAGGAGAGCCGGCCCGAGTTCCGCTGCTGCATCTGGCAGATCAACGTGAAGGCGTCGGCGCAGGGCCGCGGCGTCGGCTCGTTCGCGGTGCGGGGCCTGGCCGAGGAGGCGCGGTCGCGCGGCTTCGACCGCCTGACGGTGATCTGGGACGGCGGCGACAAGGGCCCGGAGGACTTCTTCCTGCACGTGGGCTTCCGCCCCGAGGGCGAGACCCGCTTCGGCGAGGTGATCGGCGCCCTCGACCTGTGACCGCCCGCTTCCCGGGCGCTTCCGGACATCCCGGGCGTCCTTTCACGCCCGGAACGTCCGACGACGCCCGGACTCGGGGATGATCGCGGCGATACCCCGGCCCTGCGGCTCTCCATCCCATCGGGCTTCGTCAGGATCGGCGAGGTGCCGTCCGGAGTGGTGCTCGTGAAGGACCTGCGCTGATGGCGGTGTTCGAGTCGGGCGGCGACTACACGGAGGCCGTGATCCAGGTCGTCGCGACCATCCCGCCCGGGCACGTGATGACCTACGGCGACGTCGCGTGGACGTTCGGGCACGCCGGTGCCCGGGCGGTCGGCATGGTCATGCGGTACCACGGCTCGGGGCTGCCGTGGTGGCGGGTCGTCCGGGCCGGCGGCCACCCGCCCCGCGGGCTCGCCGCGGAGGCGCGCGCCCACTACGAGGAGGAGGGCACGCCCCTCCTGCCGGCGGACACCTCGGAGGGGTACCGCGTCGACCTGCGCCGCGCCGCCTGGACCGTGGCCTGATCGGTCGTTCTTCGTTTCGAAGGCGATCTGGCGCGTCACCTGGTGGAGGACAGCACATCCGGGCGTGCCAGATCGCCTTCAAAACGCACTCGACGAGGGAGTCGCGCCCGTTTCCCGCCTCCGAGTCGAGGGCGAGAGCAGGACAGAACGGCCACAGCAGGACGAAATCGGCGATTCCGTCCTGCTGAACGCGTTCTGTCCTGCTCAAGCACTCAGAACTCGCACGTTCTGTCCTGCTGAAGCGCTCCGTCCCGGTGTGCTCCGTGCTGCTGAGGCCCTCTACACGAGGGAGTCGCGCCAGGCCGCGTGCAGGGCGGCGAAGCGGCCGGTCCCGGCGATCAGGTCGGCGGGCCGGCCGTCCTCCACGATTCGGCCGTGCTCCATCACGAGCACCCGGTCGGCGATCGCGACGGTCGACAGCCGGTGCGCGATGATCAGCGCCGTGCGGTCGGCGAGCAGCGTCTGCAGCGCCTCCTGCACGAGCCGCTCGCTCGGGATGTCGAGCGACGCGGTCGCCTCGTCGAGGATCAGCACCTCGGGATCGGCGAGGAACGCGCGCGCGAACGAGATCAGCTGCCGCTGCCCGGCGGAGACGCGCCCGCCGCGCTTGTTCACGTCGGTGTCGTAGCCGTCCGGCAGCGAGCGGATGAAGGGGTCCGCGCCGACGGCCCGCGCCGCCGCCTCGATCTCCGCGCGGGAGCCGCCAGGCCGCCCGAGCTCGATGTTGTCCGCGACGGAGCCCGAGAACAGGTAGGCCTCCTGCGTCACCATCACGACGGCGCGGTGCAGGTCCTGGTTCGTCAGGTCGCGCAGGTCGACGCCGTCCAGCGTGATCCGCCCGTCCGACGGGTCGTAGAACCGCGCGATCAGCTTGGCCAGCGTCGACTTCCCGGCGCCCGTGGAGCCCACCAGCGCGATGGTCTGGCCCGCCGGCACGTCGAGGTCGAACCGCGGCAGCACCTCCCGGTCCACCCGGTACGCGAACCGCACGCCCTCGAACCGCACCCGGCCGGTGACCCCAGTGGCGAGCGCCTTCGGCTGCACCGGCTCCGGCACGGTCGGGCTCTCCTCCAGCACGCCCGAGATCTTCTCGAGCGCCGCCGCCGCCGACTGGTACGCGTTGTAGAAGGTGGCGATGTCCTCCATGGGGTCGAAGAACCGGCGGGCGTACAGCACCGCCGCCAGCAGCGCGCCGATCGCGAGCGACGTGTCGAGCACCCGGAAGGCGCCGAACAGCAGCACGGCGGCGACCGTCAGGTTGCCGATCAGGGTGAGGCCCGGTTCCATCACCGCGAACAGGCGGATCGCCCGCGCGTTGATCGCGCGGTAGTCCTCCGTCAGCTCGCCGTAGTCGCGCGCGTTCCTGCCCTCCTTGCGGAAGGCCTGGACCGCGCGGATGCCCGTCATCGTCTCGACGAAGAACACGATCAGCTTCGCCGAGGCGACCCGCGACTCGCGGAACGTCGCGGCGCTTCGCCGCTGGAACCAGCGGATCAGGAACGCGAGCGGCACGAACGAGCAGAGCAGGACCAGCCCGCTCCACGCGTCCAGCAGCACCAGCGCGACCGCGGTGAACAGCATGTAGAGCACGCTCTGCACCAGCTCGTTGATGCCGCCGTCGAGCAGCTCGCGGATGGAGTCGAGGTCGCTCGTCTGCCGGGAGATGATGCGCCCCGACGTGTACTGCTCGTGGAACTCGAGGCTGAGCCGCTGGGTCTGCACGAAGACGCGCTCCCGCAGGTCGATCAGCATCGCCTGGCTGATCTGCGCCGTCTGCACCGTGTAGGCGGCGATCAGCACCCCGGCCAGCACGCCCGCGATCAGGTACACGATCACGGCGGCGGCGAGCGGCAGCGCCTGCCCCCTCACCAGCTCGGGCAGGCCCCGGTCGATGCCGTACGCGATGATCGCGGGCCCGATGACCTGCATGCCCGTGCTGACCACCACGACCAGCGCGGTCAGGATCAGGCGCTTCCGGAGAGGGGCGAGCAGGCTGCCGAGCAGCCGCAGCGAGCGGCGGCGCAGCACCCGCTGCTCCGCCTTGCTGAAGTCGCGGCGCTCCTCGCCCTGCGTGCCGATCAGGGTGCTCATGCGTCCACCTCCTCGTACGTGGTCCGCTCCTCGTCGGAGTCGGGCCGGCGCTCGTCCTCGAGGCTCGAGATGACGAACCGGTACCGCTCGCTGGTCGCGAGCAGCTCGCTGTGGGTGCCGACCGCCAGGATCCGGCCCTCCTCCAGCAGCGCGACGCGGTCCGCGAGCTGCACGGTGGAGGGGCGGTGCGCGACGATCAGCGCCGTCGTGCGGGTCAGCACCTGCCGCAGGGCCGCCTCGACCAGGGCCTCGGTGTCGACGTCGAGCGCCGACAGCTGGTCGTCGAGCACGAGCACCGCCGGGTCGGCCGCGACGGCGCGCGCGAGCGCGAGCCGCTGCCGCTGGCCGCCGGAGAGGCTGAGCCCCTCCTCGCCGATCGTGGTGTCGAGCCCCTCGGGCAGGTCGTGCACGAACTGCGCCTGCGCGATCTCGAGCGCCTCCCGCAGCACGTCCTCGCCCGCGTCGGGGCGGCCGAGCAGCACGTTGTCCCGCACGCTCGCGGAGAACAGGGTCGCCTCCTCGAACGCCATCGCGACGTGGGAGCGCAGCTCGCTGCGCGTCAGGTCGCGGATGTCGACCCCGTCGAGCAGGATGCGGCCGCCGGTCACGTCGTAGAGCCGGCCCGCGACCTCCACCACCGTGGTCTTGCCCGAACCGGTGAGCCCGACCAGGGCCATCGTCTCGCCGGGCTCGATCTCGAGGTCGACCCCGTCGAGCAGGTCGGGGGCGTCCTCCGGCGCGTCGGGGTAGTGGAAGCGCACGCCCTCGAAGCGGAGGCGGCCGTGCGGCTCCGCGATGTGCTCCGGCCGCTCGGGATCGGTGATCGTGTTCTGCTCGTCGAACACCTCGAAGAGGCGGTCGGTCGCCGTGCGGGTGTCGAAGAGCATCGACAGCAGGAACCCGATGGACTCGAGCGGGAAGCGCAGCACGGTCGCCGTCGCGAAGAACGCCACCAGCTGGCCGACCGTGATGGCGTCGACGCTCGCCTGCTGCACCCCGACCAGCAGGCAGAGCGCGAACGCGACGTCGGGGACGAGCAGCAGCCACAGCCAGATCTGCGCGACGGCCCTGGCCTTCTCGATCTCGGTGCCGCGCAGCTCCTCCGCGCGCTGCAGGAAGCCCTGCAGCTTGGTGCGGCCGCGGCCGAACGCCTTCAGCACCCGGATGCCGTGCACGCTCTCCTCGACCAGGGTCGCGAGGTCGCCCTGCTGGTCCTGGCTGCGCCGCGCGACCACGTGGTACCGGCGCTCGAAGCGGAAGCCGTTGATCCACAGCGGGATCGAGCAGGCCGTGAAGACCACCGCGAGCAGCGGGTTCAGCGCCAGCAGCACGAAGAACCCGACCACGATCGTGATCAGGTTGACGACGAGGTAGATGAAGCCGAACGCGATGAAGCGGCGGATCAGGCTCAGGTCGGACATCGAGCGCGAGAGCAGCTGGCCGCTCGGCCAGCGGTCGTGGAACGCGACGGGCAGGTCCTGCAGCTTCGCGTAGAGCGCGCCGCGGAGGCTCGCCTCCACGCGGGTGGCGGGACCGACGATGTAGAGGCGGCGGGCGAAGTACAGCGCGGCCTCGAGCACGCCCAGCCCGGCGATCACGGCGACCGCGCCCGGGATCTGCGCGGCGTCGCCGGCGGCGAGCGGGCCGTCGACGATGCGCTGCAGCACCTGCGGCACGGCGAGGGAGACGAGCGAGGCGGCGAGCGCCATCGTCATGGCGATCAGGATGCTGCGCCGCACGGGCCGCGTGTACGGGTCGAGCCGGCGCAGGGCCTGCAGGGTGGTGGGCTGCTTGGCGGGGACGGTCATGCGTGTTCCTTCCCGCGCTCCTCGCGGTTCCTGGCGCGGAGGGGCGCGGCGACGTCGGGGCGCCGTCGTCGGCGCCGGACGGGTGGCCGCGGCGAGCGCGACCTGATGGTGACGGAGGGGCGGGGAGGCGTCAGCCGCGCGCGCGGAGCGGAGCGGCGGACCGGACGGGTGCGGCGATGATCGCGGACATGTCGGCCTCCTGCCCTTCGACGGCCGATCGCTCGGATCGGCCGGTCACCGGGGACTCCCCGCCAGAAGGAGGTGTGGATGTCACCACGGCAGCCCTCCAGGATAGGCAGTCGATATCGGATGCACAACCGCTTCTCGGCTTCGATCCGCCTTCGGGCCGGATCCCGCGGACTCAGTGCGCGAAGTGGCGCTCGCCGGTGAAGTACATCGAGACGCCCGCCGCCTCCGCCGCCGCGACGACCTCGGCGTCGCGCACCGAGCCGCCCGGCTGCACGATCGCGATCACGCCGGCCTCGAGCAGCACCTCGGCGCCGTCCGCGAAGGGGAAGAACGCGTCGGACGCCGCCACGGACCCGGCGGCCCGGTCACCCGCCCGCCGCACGGCGAGGTGGCAGGAGTCCACCCGGTTCACCTGGCCCATGCCGATGCCGACGGAGGCGCCGCCGGAGGCGAGCAGGATCGCATTCGACTTGACGCTGCGGACCGCCCGCCACGCGAACCCGAGGTCCGCGAGGGTGTCCTCGTCCGCGGCGGGTCCGGCCGCGAGCCGCCACGTGCCGGGGTCGACGACGCCGTACCGGTCCGGGTCCTGCACGAGCACGCCGCCGGACACCTGCTTGAACTCGCGGACCGGTCGCTGGAACGCCTCCGGCAGCACGAGGATGCGGAGGTTCTTCCGCTGCTTCAGCACCGTGACCGCTGCCGGCTCGTAGGCCGGCGCGACGATCACCTCGGTGAAGATCCCGGCGACCGCCTCCGCCATGCCGAGGGTCACCGTGCGGTTCGCGGCGATCACGCCGCCGAAGGCGGACACGGGATCGCAGTCGTTGGCGAGCCGGTGCGCGGCCGCGATCGGGTCGACGGCGTGGCTCGGCGCCACCGCGATGCCGCACGGGTTCGCGTGCTTCATCACGGCGACCGCGGGCCCGTCGAAGTCGAGCGCCGCCCGGATCGCCGCGTCGGCGTCGACCATGTTGTTGTAGCTCAGCTCCTTGCCGTGCAGCTGCGTCGCCTGGGCGAGCCCCGTGCCGTGCGGGTCGCTCCAGAGCGCGGCCGACTGGTGCGCGTTCTCCCCGTAGCGCAGGGGCGTCTCGACGAAGCGGTAGGAGCCGGAGCGAACGGAGGCGTCGGACCCGTCCGCGAACCAGTCGGCGATCGCGCGGTCGTAGGCCGCGATCCGCTCGAACGCGGTGGCCGCGAGCCGTCGTCGCAGCTCGAGCGTGGTGCCGCCGGCCGCCACCGCCTCGAGCACGACCGGGTAGTCGAGCACGCCGGTCACGACGGCGACGTTCGCGAAGTTCTTCGAACCGGCCCGCACCATCGCCGGGCCGCCGATGTCGACCTGCTCGACGACCGCCTCGTCGTCCGCGCCCGAGGCGACGGTCCGCTCGAACGGGTACAAGCTCGACACGAGCAGCTCGATCGGTGCGAACCCGAGGTCCGCGAGCTGCCTCGCGTGGTCCTCCAGGCGCAGGTCGGCGAGCAGGCCGGCGTGCACGGCGGGGTGCAGCGTCTTGACGCGGCCGTCGAGCGACTCGGGGAAGCCGGTCAGCTCCGCGACCTCGGTCACGGCGAGTCCCGCGCCGCGCAGCGCCGCCGCGGTCGATCCGGTCGACACGAGCTCGACGCCCGCGGCGGCGAGCGCGGCACCGAGCTCGACGAGGCCGGTCTTGTCGCTGACGGACAGCAGCGCCCTGCGGACGGGGACGAGATCACGGATCATGCGGCCGCCCTCGGATCGATGCGGCCCTCGGCGATCCCCGCGACGACGTCGGCGAGCAGGCGGCGCTCGACCGGCTTGATCCGGTCGTGCAGCGCCGCCTCGGTGTCGCCGGGCAGCACCGGCACGCGCTCCCTGGCCAGGATCGGGCCGCTGTCGCAGCCGTGGTCGACGACGATCACCGATGCTCCGGTCCGGGTGGCGCCCGCGGCGAGCGCGTCGCGCACCGCGTGCGCGCCGGGGAACTCGGGCAGGTAGGCGGGGTGGGTGTTCAGGAGGTTCGGGCCGAGCCCGTCGACCGCGCGAGGCGGCAGGAGGCGCATCAGGCCGGAGAGGATCACGACGTCCGGCGCCCACACCTGCACGGCCTCGAGCAGCGCGTCGCCCCAGGCCGCCCGGTCCGGGTACGCGGCGAACGGGACGAGGAAGGAGGGGACCCCGAACTCGTCGGCGTGCACGAGCCCGTCCGCCTCGCGGTCTGCGCCCACGGCGACGACGTGCGCCGGGTAGGCCGGGTCGTCGCAGCGCTCGAGCAGGGCGCGCAGGTTGCTGCCGGCGCCGGAGATCAGCACGACGAGCCGGAGCACCCGCCGAGCCTACTGGGAGGCGCGCCGGCCCTCCTCCGGTGCGCGGAACGGCCGCACGACCGCGGCGCCGAGCATCGCGGGCAGCCCCACCAGCACGGCGGCGAGGCCGGCGACGACGAGGGCGTCGGGACCGACGCTCGCGAAGCGGCCGGGACCGGCTGCTCCGGCCGCGAGCGCCGCGAGGCCGCCGAGGCACACGGCGGCGACCAGGCCGGTGGCCGCGCCGAGCGGCACGGCGCCGATCTGGGCACCGCCGCGCCGCACGAGCACGGCGGCGGCGAACCCCGCGAGCACCGGGACGACCACCACGACGGCCGCCCACGAGGGCGGTTCGGCGGGCACGGCGCCGAGCACCGGCAAGGCGGGCAGCGGGCCGACTTGCGCGGCGAACGGCCCGGACACCGATCCCGCGCCGAGGGCGAACCCGGCGCCGAGCAGCCACGCGGCCGCCCACACGACCAGGGTCGGCACGGCGAGCAGCTGCGCCGCGGTCAGCGCCAGCCCGCCGACGGGTCCGGCGCCGACCGCCTCGTCCAGCGCGATCACGTCGGCGAACCGCGTGAGGAGGGCGACCGTGAGCGCGACGGCCGAGGCCGCGAGGACCAGCGCGACGGCGACGAGCCCGGAGCGCACGCCGGCGGGCAGCGGCCGAGCGCCCGGGCGTGCCGACCGGAGCCCGCCGAGCGACGCGAGCGCGACGAGCAGCACTGGCCACGCGATCGCCTGCCACGCGACGGGCTGCGCCCCGGCCGACGTGCCGAGCCGCAGCACGGCTCCGGATGCGACGCCCGCGGCGACGCAGCCGGCCGCCCACGCGAGCAGCGGCGAGCCGGTGCCGGCGGCGCGGCGCCCCGCACGGACGGCGCACAGGGCGGTGACGAGCGCGGGCCCGAGCGCGGTGATCGTGACGGTGAAGGCGGTGCCGGCCGTGACGAAGCGCACGTCGACGCCGTGGCCGATCAGCCAGGCGTCGGCGGCCGCTCCGGCGTAGGGCGTCCAGGCCGCGGGTGTCCCGAGGCCCGCCCACGCCAGCACCGCGACCGCGACCAGCACGGCGAAGGGCAGCGCGACGGCGAGCAGGCCGTCGACGGCGCCCACGACGAGCGAGCCCACGCGGCGCGGTCGCGGCCGGGTCGGCTGCTCGGGGGCGACGCCGGGTGCGTCGGGGAGCACGGAGGAGCTGATTCTCCGATGCTACGAACCGCCGGAGCCGCGGCCGCCAGCCCGCGCGGGGTGTTCCGTTTTGAAGGAGTTCCTGCACGGAAGGCGCAGGAACTCCTTCAAACCGGATCAGGCGGAGGCGGTGAGCAGCTCCCGCATCAGATCGGCGGTCTCGGACGGGGTCCTGCCGACCTTGACGCCGGCGGCCTCGAGGGCCTCCTTCTTCGCCTGCGCCGTCCCGGCCGAGCCCGAGACGATCGCGCCGGCGTGGCCCATCGTCTTGCCCTCCGGCGCGGTGAAGCCCGCGACGTAGC